>DASYRX010000308.1:0-1587 GCA_036003845.1 Gemmatimonadaceae bacterium
GGTTGGACGGGCGATTGACGAAGTAGTCGATCACCTGCGGGAGCATCGCCGCGTACAGCAGCAGCGTACAGACGGCGGCGACGGCAAAGCCGATCGTTGCACGACGCAGAATCGTCCCGAGCGATGGTGAGTTACGGGCGATGAACAGCAGAAAGATCGCGATCGCGATCGCGTGGCCGACGACGATGAATACTGCCGTTAGGTGCGTAAACGCGGCCAGCGCTGCGAGGACGGCGTACCACAACCAAACGCGCACACCGCCGTCGCTCAAACCGCGAAGCGCGAGCCAGGTGAGCACGATGGCGAAGAAGGCCATGGCGCTGTACCCGCGCGCG
Source organism: Gemmatimonadaceae bacterium (assembly GCA_036003845.1). Lineage (GTDB taxonomy): Bacteria > Gemmatimonadota > Gemmatimonadetes > Gemmatimonadales > Gemmatimonadaceae > DASYRX01. The sequence continues at coordinate 336 of DASYRX010000308.1, forward strand.
TTTTGCGAAAACCAGACGTGATGATATGAAACGGCCAGTAATGCGCAGGCGAGCAACGCTTCGCGCTGCCGTACGAGACGGCGCGCGAGAGCATAGAGCGCCGGAATCGCGGCGACGCCAAACAGAAACGCCGGAAGCCTGACGCTCCACGCCGATTCGCCGAAGATGCCGCGCGTGACGTGTGCAAGCAGCGCGTAGAGCGGATGGTGGTTGTCGCCCCAATACTCTGTCAGGATGCTCACGACGGGCGACCTGAACGAACGCACCAGGGAGTAGATCTCGTCGATCCACAGTCCGCCGTTCAGCCCTATCCCCCGCGTCACAGCGGCGACAAGCACGACAAATCCTAACGCGAGCCACGGGATCGCGTCGGTCAGCGGCGCGGCAGCTTTCAGGTCAGCCCGATCGCCCGAGATCAATCCTCCACGACGTGCGTGGCGAAGATCTTCCGGTACTCCGCCCATTTGCTGTGGTCGAAGGATCCGTTGCCGTTCAAACAGTTCGTCGCGGAATACGCCATGTACAGCGCGTGATGCGTATTGTCGTGCGCGAAGAGTCCCTGGCGCCCGTAAACGAGCAGGTTCGGCGTCGACGCAGCCCAATCATCCAGCGCACCGAATGGCACTTCATAGCCTTTGAGATAGACCGGGTACGCTTGCTTGAGGCGTCGCACGTGCACCGCGATCGGCGGCCTCGCGAGTGGCAATCCGGCGCGCGCCATGTCTGCGGCGACGTAACGACCGAGCTCCTGATCGTCCATCGTCCAGAGATCGTCGTTCGTCGAGCAGGGAAGCTCCGCGCACAGCACAGTTGTCCCTTTGGGCTCCGAAAGGCCGAAATAGTTTTTCGGCTCCGACAAGCGCGTGACTCGCACGTTCGATTCGGGAAAGTAGTGCGCGTCCGTCGGCGTGAAGCGATCGACGTCGAGCTGCAGGTACACGAGCACCATCTGGCGGTAGCTGATCTGACTGGCCGCCGAGAGCACGCGCTCGTCGGGCGCCGGCGCCATGCAGCGCGCCAACAGCGTGATGGGGATCGTCGACCAAATGTGGTCGGCATCGATGCGACGCGTGCTGCCGTTTCTTTGCGCGGTGACTGTCCAAGTGTATCCGGGCTCCTGCGCCCGTTCAATTCGGGCGGCACTCCACCCTAGCGCGAGCTCTGCGCCTAACGAAGTTGCAGCGCGTGCATAGGCTTCTGAGATCTGGCCGTAGCCGCGCCGCATGTAGTAGAAGTTGCCGCCGCCGGGCGG
>DASYRX010000309.1:0-2639 GCA_036003845.1 Gemmatimonadaceae bacterium
GCAATGCCTGCACCCAAGGCGTAGGCATAGATTTCGAACTTCCGCCGATCGAGCCGCCCCAGCAAGTCGATGATCAGGCGCGGAACGGGATGTTCGTGAAACACGGTCGAAACAAAGCCGAGTCGCAAGCGCGGCACCCCGGGAGTATCCCCCGTTAGGCATTGCTCATACGCGGAGTCTCTTGGCTCCTCTGGCCAGGCGAAGCTTTTCGCTGCAGCCAGTTGCAAGTCGGGCAAGTCACAGATCGACATGAATGCGAACGGCGCTACCGTTTGCCGCTGTCCGTCGCTGATCGCGGCGACCGCATCGGTTAGCTCGTCGCGCTGTCGATCGAAGTCGGTCCAGTCGGCGAACTGAAGATTGAGGTCGAGCAGGTGTGCGCGGATCTGAAGCCGCGTGGGATCAAGCTTGTGCGCCTTCTCGAGGAGCAGTCGCGAGACTTCGTAGCGGCCGCGTTCGTACTCTGCAAAACCAAGGTTCGCCAAGACCTGTGACGCGTCGGGTTCAAGCTCCAGCGCACGCTGAAAGCTCTGTATTGCGCCAGAGTTGTTCCAAGTGTATTTCTGACAGACGCCGCGATTGTTCCAGATTTCCGCCGGAACGCCGGGCACGCGCTCCACGAGCCGGTCATATTGCTCCAGCGCTTCCACAAACCGCCTCTGCCTGAACAGCAGATCAGCGAGATTGGCCAGCGCTTCGATCTGGGTCGGCCTGTGGACGAGAACGTCCCGATAGCAGCGCTCGGCTTCGTTCGACTTCCCGCTACGTTCCAGCTGCAGGCCGAGATTGATGAGCAGGCTCGGTGTGCCCGGAGCAATCTGCAGTGCCTTTTCGTATGCGGCGACCGCTGCGTCAGCCTCGTTGCGCTCGCGAAGGAGGTTGCCGAGATGAAACAGCGTCTCCGCGTTGCGCGGATCCAGCTCCAGCGCGCGCCGCCATGCCGCTTCGGCGCCTTCGTTATCATGGCCGCGCAGAGCTTCTCCAAGCGCGTTCAACGCCGGCGCGTTGCGCGGATCGCGGGTGAGAACGACGCGGCACGTTTCCGCCGCGCGTACATTATCGCCACTCGCGTGTTCGACGTGTGCGCGCGCCAGGAGCAGATCGATGCGCTGTGGCGCGCGCCCGAGCGCACGTTTGATCAACGCCTTGGCGTCTGCAATGCGATTATGAGAAAGCGCCAGGCGCGCTTCAGCGAGCAGGGTGTCGGGAGTGGCCATGATCGAACGCGACCTACGCGCAACACAGCGAGTGCACGGAACGCGACTCTATGCAAACAGGTACTTGCGCTGCACTTCCCAGTGCTCCTGGGGCAGGCGCTTGAAGCCCGACTTCGCGAACAGCGTCCAGCGGCCCAGCACGAACGCAAGCAGGGCGTTGGCTTGCGCCACCGGATCGCCGCTCCACGCGCCGCCGGCTTGCGCGATCTTGAACGCCTGCCGCAACGCCGCCTCGACGCGCTCGTAGAGTTGGTTCATGCGAACCTGCAGCCGCTCGTCCTCGTTCACCAGCGCATCGCCGATTAGCACTCGCGTCATCCCGGGATTCTTTTCCGCGAATCCCAACAATACCGAGACGATCTGCGCCGCCTGCGCGACGCCATCGGTCGTATCGGTGGTGATGCGGTTGACGAGCGAGAAGAGCGTCGACTCGATGAATTCGATCAAGCCTTCGAACATCTGAGCCTTGCTTGCGAAGTGGCGGTAGAGCGCGGCCTCCGACACGTCCAGCCGTGCCGCGAGCGCCGCGGTCGTGATCTTCTCGCCGCGCGGATTTTCCAGCATCGCTGCCAGCGTCTGCAGGATCTGCAGCCGGCGTTCGCCAGGTTTGGTCGCCATCGAGGTGCTCCTTCGCGCTCCTCACCCTGCCTTGATCATCGTGCCCACGCCTTCGTTCGTGAGCACCTCGAGCAGCAAAGCGTGTTCGACGCGACCGTCGATGATATGCGAGCTGTGCACACCGTTTTTCACCGCATCGAGCGCGGAGCCTATCTTGGGCAGCATGCCCCCCTGAATCGTGCCGTCGGAGAACAAGCTTTCGATCTCGCTGGCGGTGAGGCCGGTGAGCAAAGTGCCATCCTTGTCGAGCACACCCACCGTGTTGGTCATTAGCACCAGCTTTTCTGCTTTAAGCGTCTCGGCAAGTTTGCCGGCCACGAGATCGGCATTGATGTTGTACGCTTCGCCGTCCTTGCCGACGCCGATCGGCGCAATCACCGGCACGAAGTCCCGGGAATCGAGAAGCTGGATCAGCTCCGGATCGATGCGCTCGATCTCGCCGACCAGGCCGATGTCGACGAACTCGCCGTCGTTGGTGTCGCTCTTGAGCAGCATCTTGCGGGCATGGATGAATGCCCCGTCCTGGCCGGTCAGACCGACCGCCCGGCCGCCATGCTGATTGATCAAGCCCACGATCTCTTGGTTGAGCTCGCCCAACACCATTTCCACGACGTTCATGACCCTTTCGTCGGTGACGCGCATACCCTGGCGAAACTCACTCGGAATGCCCATCGTCTTCAACAGGTCGCCGATCTGCGGTCCTCCCCCGTGCACGATGACCGGGTTCATGCCAACCAGCTTCAGCATGACGACGTCGCGAGCGAAGCCTGCCTTGAGCGCCGCCTCGGTCATCGCGTTGCCGCC
>DASYRX010000310.1:0-15531 GCA_036003845.1 Gemmatimonadaceae bacterium
TCGGGGTTCAACACACCGGCGATCGGTGCGATGTACTGCTTGATCGAGCCTGGGAATGGCTTCGTCGTCGCGTTATGGCCGAAGGGATCTGTATACCACACCGCGGGCCCCTTCGCGTTGTCTATGTTATTGCTGTTGATGTCGACGAAACGTGCGACGCCGTTGAACTTCGATCGCGGATCGTCCCACGTAACGCCAATCGTGGCGCCGTTGTTCGTGGATATCTGGCAGAGGCCACCCTGGGCCCGCTCGCCACTCGGCCCGGTTGCATAGCACATGTCCACAGGCCGTCCCGTGATGTTCGGCGCGCTAGGGTCGTAATAGCGGCTGGGCGCGTCCACCTGGAAGTACGGGTTGAAGCTTGCCAGCGTATGTCCGTCTTCCGTACGGATCGAGTTGGACGTCTCCCAGCTCTCATGCAGCGCCGTGTTGAAATTGCTCTGACGGCCGCCGGTCACCATCATGTGCCGCATCACGCAGTCGATGTCGGGGATGATACGCACGCCGCCGCCGTTAGGCGAATTCGCCGGTGTTGCTGGACCGACACGAACGCGCCGGCGGTCGCAGGACGCCTCGAATTCCCCGGGAGTGCCGATGGCGGACATGAACTGGGTATGCAGCTCAGTGCCGTCGTTGCATTTGATGTGATAGGCAAGCTCGTGCAGGTTGTTCGTGAATGCATCCTTGGAGTGCGTGCCCTGGTGGAACTTCACCAGGATGTCGCAGCGGATGTCGAAGAAGCGGTTTGCGAGCGAGGAGCCCGCGTTCATCTCGACGTCGTTCTCCCACTCGAACTTGTGGCCGAAGTGGTCTTCGTTTCGCGGATTCGCCGGATCCCAGATCTCCAACTGCTCATTCGCGTAGCCTAACGGTATCGCGCCGACTGTTCTGTAGAGATGCGACCCTCGCGGGTCGCGACCATGCTCGTGGCCGAAGGTGCAACCCGTCTCGGGATCCGTCGGCGGATGCCAGGTCGGATAGAGCTTCCCGTCGGGTCCCACCGTGGCGTACTTGTCGTGCTGCGCTTTGGTGCACGTCTCGCGCACGCTTGGCGACCAGAGTCCAAACGCGCGGGCGGTGCCGCCGTTAGGCTGTACCGGGGCCACCGAATAGTCCGGCGTGCCACACGCGACCACGAAACTCGCCGCGAAGGAGATACACACTGATTTATTGAGCATGATGACGATCCTTGTCGGAGGGTGTCGGTCGCCTAACGCAACGTGATCTGCAGTCCGTACTGCAGCATCTCGACGCCGGCCGGAATGCTGGCCCGTTCGCCGTTGAGGCTGAGTCGACCGCCGCCGCCGCGCATGTAGCTCGCGAAGGGCGTAAGCAAATACGAGCGCGACACGACGAAGTCGTACCCAGCGCCGATGTGCGCCGCGACCGAGCGGCTCGAAAGGTTCTCGTCTTCGTCGGTCGCGAGATACGTCGCCCAACTCATGCCGAGTCGCACAAAGAACGGCCGCTTGGTCATGGGGTAGTACTGCAGCATCGGGCCCAGGGAGTACACGCGATCGTTCTCGCCGGCCTTGAAGTGGTACCAGCCGTCCAGCTGAACCGCGAAATACGTGCGTGGCGCCTGCCTAACGCCTAGCGTGAGACCGGCCGCCACCGAGCGGTCGGAGACGTCCCGGCAGACGCTGCAGGCGAGCGATGCCGTGGCGTTGCCGAGGCTGAGCGCGCCCCAGAAGCGCCGCGGTGTGACGGCTGCGGACTGGGAGCGGGAGGCAGCGGGTGCAGGGTTAGGCGCTCGGTCGCTGCGTTGCGCACGCGCCGGAGGGGCGGCGCCGATAAGCAACAGCAGAACGACGACGACGCGAGCGGGAGACAGGCGGCGCGGTGTGCTCATTGGAGTCCTCGGTTGGGACTAGACGATGGGCACGCCTGGCGCGGTAACGCGCGCGCAGCACATCACATATGCGCGGTGACGGCCCGCGCGTGATGCGACGCCTTGAAGGTCGTCTTGACCGGGGCGAGGCTGGCTGCGGACTTGCAGCGTGGCGTCGCGCCTAGGCAGTCAGCGTGAGATACTTCTTCGTCATATCTATGGTAGCGGGCTCCCATACTGCTAAATCGCTGGACAACTCAGGGCGCGATCGTTCGTTGCGCCTGAGCGTATATGCGCTTACTGCGCTCATGTTCGTCGCGCTCTTCGCGGAGCCGATCGCGAACCTGATGCGCACCTGGTGGACGAGCCCCGATGCTGGCCACGGCCTACTGCTCGTTCCCGTGGCGCTGATCCTGGCGTATCGACAGGGCGTGCGTCCTGGAGCGCGCGGCCAACCCGCGTTAGGCGTCGCGCTGATCGTGGCGGCTGTCGTCCTGCGCTACGTCGCGGCCGTGGCGGCGGAAGCGTTTTTTGCCCGTAGCGCCGTGGCAATCGCCGCCGCCGGTCTTGTGACGTTTGCCTGGGGCTTTAGGCAGCTGCTGGCCTGGTGGCTACCGGTAACGCTGATCGCGCTCGCGATGCCGCTGCCGGAGATCATCCTCAGCGCGCTCGCGTTGCCATTGCAGATGCAGGCGTCGCAGATCGGCGCCGCCCTGCTGGAATGGCGTCAGGTACCGGTGGTTCTCACCGGCAACGTCCTGCGCATCCCTGGTCACGACCTCTTCGTCACCGAAGCATGCAGCGGACTGCGCTCACTCGCCGCACTGCTCAGCCTGGGTGTCTTGTTAGGCGGCCTCATAGCGAAACATCCGCTCACGCGCATCGCGATCGTGGCGATTTCGATTCCGATTGCCGTGCTGCTCAACGGCGTGCGAGTGTTCCTCACCGGATTCCTCGTGCTCTTCGTGAGTCCCAAGGCAGCCGACGGCTTCTCGCACATGACGGAAGGGTGGTTGATGTTTGTCGTGGCGTTTGGGCTGTTGGCGTTGGTTACAATGCTGGCGGTGAAGATCGAGAGGCGCATGCTAGGTCAGAGGTCAGAGGTCAGAGGTCAGAGCGAACAGACGCTGCCTCAGACCTCAGACCTCAGACCTCGGACCTTCAAGAAGACGTGGCTCGCCGTGCCCGCGACAGTCATGGCGTTAGGCATCATCCTCATTCAGTCCACGACGCGACAGCAGGCCGTCCAGCTCATGGCCCCGCTCAACACGATGCCGCTCTCACTCGCGGGTTATAGCGGCAGTGATCGCCCCGTCACGGAGGAAGAGCGGCGCGTTGCCGGAATGACGGATTACGTCTTCCGCGTCTTCTCGCGCGACACGACGGCGCTGTTCTCGGTGTACGTGGGTTATTACGAGTCGCAGGCGACGGGACGCACGATTCACTCGCCGCGAAACTGTCTTCCCGGCGCTGGATGGCAAGTGGTCGAGTCGGGGCAGAAGAGCCTAACGGTGGATGGCCGGTCGGTCACCGTGAACCGCTACCTCCTCGCCAACGGGCCGTCGCAAGCTGTCGTGTACTACTGGTACCAGGGGCGCGGCCGAGTAGCCTGGAGCGAGTACGGCGTGAAATGGGATTTACTGCGCGATGCGGCGAAGCGTGGGCGCACGGAAGAGGCGCTCGTGCGCGTGATGGTGCCGCTCGAGCAGGCGACGTCAGGTACCGCGGCCGAGCTGCAGACGCGACTCAAACGAGCCGACGATATCGCGTCGCGAGTCGCGCTGGAGCTGTTGCCGCAAGTGGATCGTGTGCTGCCGCGCTGGGACGCGTCGACCCCGATCACTTAGGCACTGCGAGCCGCGCGCTGAATTTCCTCCTCAACCGAGCGATGCGCGCGCCTCGAGGATGCTGGCGGGGTCGTCCGAGAGAATGGCGTGAACGCCCTCGCGCCATAATTGGAGCGCCTCGCGTGCGTCGTTCACCGTCCATACTTGCACGGCAACTCCGGCTGGATTGAGCGAGCGCGCCATTGCACCGATCGGGAGTGGGATCCCCTTGTATCGCGGTGGAATCGACAGCACAGAGTACGGCGCATTTTGTCGCTTGATCCCGAGCAGTGCGGGCACGATCAAGTTGCGCGCTTCCTGGAACGTAGCCGTTGTGCGTACGCCGGCTCTTCGAAATGGGCGAACGGCTCCTGTCACGAAGGATCCAACTGTGACGCGCCCTTCGTCGCCTCGCGACCTGATGAGCGCCAGCAGCGACTCGGCGGCTTCAATCGCCTTGACTTCGATGATGACATCCAGCGGAGCACTGACGTCCAGTACTTCAGCCACGGTCGGGACCTTGATGCCTCGATCGCGATATGGATACGTGGACGGCCCAAATCGGTAACCGGCATCGAGCTCACGCAGCGTACTTAGCGTTAGGCGTGCTATTGCTCCAGAGCCGTTCGTCGTACGGTCGACGGTCGCATCGTGCATAACGACGAGCTCGCGATCGACCGTGAGGTGCACGTCGAATTCGACGCCATCGACCTTTAGTGCGACGGCCTGTTTGAACGCTTCGAGGGTGTTCTCGGGAGCGTGGGCGCTGTTGCCCCTGTGAGCGATGACGACAGGTCGAGGGACTGAGGTCAGAGGTCTGAGGTCTGAGGTCTGAGGAAAAGGAAGGGCTGGCGTCGCCTAACGCAACGCCAGCCCCGAGGTCCTCGCCGTGTGGCGTCTATCTAGAACGTATACTGGAGGCGCGTCATGAGCATCGCCCCGATCTCCGGATAGCCGGGGAATGAGCGACGCTTGTTGTTCGTGACATTCGTTCCCATGATCGAGAACAACGCTTCCCGCGCTGCGATCGGCAGGCGCCAGTTGAACGAGAGATCCAGGTAGGCCTGCGTCTTGACCGGCTCATAACGATATGTCTGCGCCACACCAGGCCTCGGGAAGCTGAAGTCGGTGGCATAGACGCCGGAGTTGACCGGGAAGGCGTTCGCATAACGACCACGAATCTCGTAGCCGATTCCGCGCGGCTCGCTGTTGTAGCGGAACGAAAGCGTCGCCTTGTTGTCGGGAGCATTGAGCGTAAGCGGCAGGCTATTGCTACTCACGATCTCCGGGAAGATCAGATCGCTCACCCAGCTGTAGGTCCCGGCGATAGACCACACATCGTTGACGGCGAAGTCAGCCGCCATGTCGATGCCCTGCACGTCGAACTCCTTTTTCCGCGCCGAGGTGTAGGTCGCGAAGATATCGGTTGCCGTGGCGAACTTGGGATTGTTGAACTGCACGATGCCTAACGGGACTGCTGCGAGACCAGGCTGGCCTCCGGCACCCGCCACCAGCTGCGTGGCGATCTGCGGCGCGATCTGGGCCGCCTGGGCCTGAGGAACCCCTTGACGGATCAGTTCGGCGGCGATCTGCGGGGCGATGAAGGCGCCTAACGACTGCCCATTGAAGAGAATGCTCGGCGTGGCGAGGCCGGCCGGATTGCCGACGTCGCCGCGCTTCTGATACCACGCATCGACCGACAATCTCACGCGGTCGCCGAGGATCCCTTTATAGCCTAACTCGTACGTGTTGTTGAAGGACGCTTCCAGAGGACCGATATCCGTCACGGCGCCCGGGGTGAGATCGAGCGCGGGATTCGCGGCGTTGCTCAGGTACGTGATGCGAGTGCCAACCTGCGCATCCGTCGGACGCAGGCCGGCGAGCATGGTCGCGACCGCAGCGGCGCGTTGCGCGCCAAGCGTTGGCGTGAGCAGCGCGGTGATCTGCGGCGCCAGTGCGGTGAGCAAGCCCGGGTACGCCGTGTTCGCGGTCGCGTTGACGAACGTGTTGCCGCCGGTGAAGCGCGACATCATGCAGAGACCGCCGCTCACCGTATTCTGACACGAGCGGTTGAACTGCCACCCCGTCTTGGGCGGATTGCCTAACGCGCGAATGTCATAACCGGAGTTCTGAATGTTGCGCGCCTGGATCAGGTCCAGGAACATCGTGAAATTCGCCGGCGTCTGGAACGCGCGGTTGTACGTTACGCGGAAGTTCTGCGTCGGCGTCGGCTTGAAGACGAGCGCCGCTCGCGGAGAGACCTGATTCCCTTCGATGCGGCTATGCTGGTCGATGCGCAACGCAGCGATGAAGTCCCACATCTCGCTTAGCCGCGACGTCGACTGGACGTAGCCACCCATTTCAGTCACTTCATCGTCGTCTTCGTTGCGACCGTTGATTGTGTTGCCCGTGCGCGGCTCGGTTTTGATCCAATCGAAGCCGTACACGAAGCCCTGCCGTGTCCCGAAGTCCCACGAGTGCTGCAGTTGCGCCGCGAAGACTCGCGATTTGTCGACGATCGGCTGTCCCGATCGCAGGAGGAACGTGCCGTCGAGATCGAGCGAATCGCTGTTTCCTGCGTCGCTCATGTTGGCGAAGATCTGTCCGAACCAACGGCCGACGCGCGCGCGCTGCTGCAGCGAGAGGTAGCTCCAGTTCCTCACTTGCGCGGTACCGTTGGCGCCCGTGAACTCCATGCCGCTCCCTAGCTTCGTGTAGCCCACGGTCGATACCAGCTCGACTTTCTCATTGGGGCGAAGATCGAGGCGAGCCTCACCAGATGTTCGCTCGAGATCGAAGTCCCGCACGTTACGCCGACCGCGTCGTCCCGCCGGTGCGGCTGCTGGGAAGACATCCGGCTCGCCAGGATCTTTGTATTCCCACTCTTTGGCCGTGAAGTAATCGCCCGAGATCTTGAAGCCGGCTTTGTTACCCAAGAGCTGCGCCGTCCGGAACGAACCGCGCAGCAGCGAGCGCGAGCCACCGTCGATCGTTAGGGTCGTCCCCTGCGACGTGAACGGCGATTTCGTGATGACGTGCAGCACACCGTTGGCGCTATTTGGCCCATACAGCGCGCTGGCGGGGCCTAACAACACCTCGACGCGTTCGACGTCTTCATTGGTGCCAGTGAACAGATACGGCACGTTCACTCGGAGCGACGGCACGGACGCGAAGCGATAGTCCTGGAGCGTTAGGATGGAGCCAGAGAATGCATTGTTGAATCCGCGCGCCACGATGTTGGCCTGCATAACGCCGCCCTGGTTCACGTCCACACCTGGCAGCGTCTTGATGTGGTCCGCGACAGTCACCGACGGCTGTTCCTGAATCGTTTTGACATCGACGACTGAAATCGATGCCGGCGCCTCGAGTATCTTCTCTTCACGGCGCGATGCGGTGGTGACAACGGGATTGAGCTCGGTGACGATGATCGTCATCGGCACATCCACCGTCGCGACGCCACCAGCTGTCACGCTCACATTTGGCACACGTCGCAACGAATAGCCGATGCGAGAGACCTGCACGGTGTACGCGCCTGGCTGCAGGTTGGTCAATTGATAAGAGCCGTTCCCGCCCGAGAGGACTGCCGCGACGCCGACGCCATTGACGCCGAGCGCTTGAACGCGCGCTCCAACGATCCCTTGGGCATTCGATGAGTCGGTTATTCGTCCGCTGATCGAACCCGTTTGCGCGAGAGCCTGACCCGACGAGAATGCGACGATCGCGAGCAGACCTAGGACATAGCGGGCACGAACCTCTGGTACCGCGAGCCTCCATAGTTGCCAGCTTCGCATGTGCTCCTCGGAGAAGGGTTTGGCCGCCTCCCGCACGAGGCCGGTGCGGCCGCCCGAAGATAGAACCGCGCCCTTTGAATTCGCCATAGGGGTTATTTCACGACGAACGTTTTGCGTACGACGATGCGGGGTATAATAGAACATGCGGCTTCATCCACTCGGCCTAACTGTGGCCATTGCGACGCTGTCACTGCGAGGAAACGCGCAGGACACGTTGGCAACCGTCGCCCGCGCGATGTACGGGGAGTTGGCCGTGATCGTCCAGGTGCGCCCGAATGAGGTGCGCCTCGCCGTCGATAACGGAACGGAGAATCTCTTCCTGTCTTTTGTCGGCAGCGACGTGCGTCGCTGGTCGGATTCGACGATGCGTTTGTTGACGCGTCGCCGGAGCAAACGGGACACGACGTCGTGGCGCAGCGCGATGCACGAACCTGGGGAGCGCGCCGGAACGACTTCGCTGAGCATGCGCGTGAACGAAGACGGCCCTGCGCTCACATTGTTCTTCGCCGATGATTCGCTTGTCGAAGTACGCGGGCCGATCGATGCCGAAGACGCGCGAGCTTTTGCGCGCGTGATGCAGAAGGCGAGCGTGTTGGCGTTAGGTCCCGAGCGAAAGCCTGCAGCTGCGCGACGGCCGGTTAAGAAACCTTAAAAGCTTCACCGCGGACCAACGCGAACAAACGCGGACAACTTCAAGAAAAACGTCGTGTTTTTTGCCTCAGTACGTTGTAGTCTTTTGTTTTGTCCGTCTTAATCCGCGTTCGTCCGCGGTGAAGCATCCTCGTATTTTGTGAAGACCACTCTGTTCAAAACGTCAACGGCAAAACCTGTTCGGATCGAGCAGACATGGGCGGATAGGACCGGATTCAGTTCGTCGCTGCCAAAGCACTTCAAAGGGTGCAGCCCACGACTTCCGACGCGCCTTTGTACTTTTACATAAACAAAGCGTACTTGGCCCAGCGCATGTGAGAGCTCTGCTGTGTTTCAGGCGCTCGCTCCGTTCGCTCCGCTCGATTCGCTTCATCCGACCAGCAGTTGCTCCTTCAAAACGTCGCAGTAGCACGAGACGGCTAAGCCCACTGTCATCCCACATCCCGACATTCCGAGAGGAGCCCAACAAAACAACAAACAAAGAAGAACAGTTCTGCTTTGTCCGTGTTCGTCCGCGTTCATCCGCGGTGAAGCAATTGATCTTTGTCATTGCGGTGACGAACGACGGATCTGATCGCGCAGAGCGAGCGCATCAGCATTCGCGCGATCGAATTCCAGCCCGTGCTCGACTGACCTGAGCGCCTCGGCCATCTGACCACGCTGGGCCAACAAGCGCGCGACCATGAAGTGCGCCGTGGCGATCGACGGATCCAGCTCAGCTGCGCGGCGATACATGCGCAGCGCCTGATCCAGATCGTCTCCTTTGAGGAAGACGTTACCAAGATTGAAGTGAGCGACCGCGTCGCGCTCATTCAGCTTGAGCGCTGCTCGATAGGCGCTCGCCGCTCCGTTGAGATCGTTCTGCGCCTCGAGCGCGATCCCCATGTTGATGTACGCCAGCGGCTGCAACGCATCCTTCGTTAGGCTTTCTCTGAAGGATCGCACGGCGCCGGCAGGGTCGCCGCTTTCATTCTGCGCGAGCCCCAGATTGAGCAGCATGCGGGCACTCGTGGGATCGATCTCGCGCGCCTTACGATAGACGCCGACAGCGGCCGATGCATTGCCGCGCGCTCGCAGCTGATCGGCGAAGAATCCGAGCACGACGGACCAGCGTCGTCTGAGCGGCCACTCATCCGAGCCCGCCGCTCTCAGCCGCTCACCCAACAGGCGATGCACAGGAGGAACGTTGCCGGCGGCGTAGTGCAGCGATGCGAGTGCCATAGCCCGCACATCGATATCAGGGTGCGCGGTGAGTGCCTCCAGACGCTGGCGCGCACTGCTGCTCAAGCGCGCCATGTCTGGCTCCAAATAGCGCTCGGCGAAGTGCGCCAAGCCATCGACAAGCGCCGCTGTGTGTCTCTCGTCAGGCACCAGCAGCAGCTCGGCTGCGTCCTTCTCGCTGGATACCCTAACTCCGCTGATGAGCGCCGAAACGGCGCGTGGAAGCGGCTTGAGCGTTCCGTACCAGGTCGTTGTCTGCTGCTCGAGGGCGGCCGTTGCGCGGTCCTGATGGCAGCCTTTGCAGGCACCGACGACGCCTAACGTGGAATCGAACGCCGGACGCGGGATGGGGATTGTGTGATCGCTGCGCGCGTAGCGCAGTGTCGCGCCGATCTCTGGCTCCTGCAGATACGGCATATGGCACGAGACGCAGCGACTTCCGGGCGATGTCGCCGCGTGATGCGTGTGCGCCGCCGCATCCAGCGCCTTGCTGGCGTGACACGACGTGCATTGGCGATCGTCGAAGCGGCCCGGAAGAGGTGCGCCAGCCACGTCGCGAAACGTTTGCGAGTGGGGATCGTGACACGTCGTGCATGTCATGGATCCATTGCGATAACAATCCGAATAGAGATGTCCCTGCTGGTACGCGAATGTCTTGATGCGCCCGTCCGGGTAGAACGGCGCGTCACCGAGGATCGGGAGCAGCGTCGAGTAATGGCGGAGCAGGTCGCCCCCAGACAGGTAACCCGGCGCGAGCTGATCCTTCAGCGCATGGCACTGCCAGCAGACACCTAACGACTTGTCCTTGTCCAGCGTCGCGAGTGCCGTCATGCCGACGTCGCCCGTACGCGCGCCCTCGCCACCGGTGACGAGCTCGATGTGGCGCTTGCCCGGCCCGTGACACGATTCGCAGTTGATGTCGAGAGACGAATAGCTCGTGGCATATCCGTGCGCGATGGAGTCGAGCGCCACCGAGATCTGGCTGCCGTGGCACGACTGACAGTTGGCGTAGCGCAGCTCGTCGCCTAACACGCGCGTCGGCGGCCAGTCGCCGCAGTCCGCGAGCGAGAGATCCGGCGTGATCGGCAACCAGCCGCGGTTAGCACGCGAATTCGTGTTGCAAAACCAGGTGTTTTCCTTAGCGATAAAGTCGAACGGCAGAAAGCGCAAAGTTCCGTCAGGGAAGCGCGAGACGAAGCCTTGCGTCCCGCCGCCGATCATGTGCCCGCCGCCGACAACGCCGTCGACGCGAAAGACCTGATCCGGTCGACCACCCTGCCTAACGGTGAACGACAGCGCGTTGCCGCTGCGGCTCGGCGTTATAACCGCATCGCTGAAGCGGATAGGCGGTCCATTGAAGCGTGCAATGACACGCGCTTCGCTCGGCGGTCCGCCGGCCGCGGCGTGCGTCGAACGCTGCCACGCGGAGTATTGCGGCGCGTGACACGACGCGCAGCGCTGCGAGCCGACGAAGTCAGACTGCTGCGCTGCATTCGCGACGAGTTGCGACGGCGCCGGAAGCGGCTCGATGGCACTGCCGCCCGAAGGTCTCGACCGTGTCGCGAACCAAAGCGCGCCACCGACAACGAGCAGGCCCAAAGAGATCGCGCCGATGAGCAGCTCGCGACGCGGTCCCCGCGATTCACGAGGCTCGCGACTTCGCCCCCGATCGGCCTTTTTTGATTTTCGCCTCATCATCGCCGGCTGCCATCCGTTGACCACGCGGGCCCCTGGCACTTGCACAACTCGCGAATATGCTTGACGAGCGATCGGATCTCCGCGGGCGCGAGCACGAGGCCGAACGCCGGCATTCGTGGACTGCGATTCATGATCGCACCACCGCCCGCAATCGCGTCGAAGAGCGCGTCGTCTGACCGCAGCGACATCTGCGAGGCGGAACTATGCACAGCCGGTGGTACAGGCAGCGATTTCGCGTTAGGTCCGTCTGCTGCGCCCGTCGCTCCATGGCACCCTGCGCAGAATCTGCCATACAACGCAATCGCCGATCGATCTTCGCGTGTGCCTTTGCCGGCCCAAATCGTCCCAATTGCTCCGCCAGGCCGCGACGCGAGATAGCGAATGATGAGCTGCTCCTGCGCGGCAGGTTGCGGATGCCGCGGCATCATCGTGCCGGGCCTAACGCGCTGCGGATCTGTGATGATTGCAGCGATGTACTCTGGCGAGATCCGCTCGCGCACGGTCGCGAGGTCCGGCGCCAGTCGTCCGCCTTCGTTCCCCATCTGATGACAGCCGAGGCAGGGGAGTTTTTCGCGCAGCAGCGTTTCGGCCTTGCGTTCGGCGAAGCGCGACAAGGCCCCAGCCACGTCGCTCGGCTGCTGTGCCGCCAACATCCGGGCCGCGAGCATGATGCTCAGCGTTCCCAGACCGGCGCGACCTGCCTTCACGCGGAGCTGCCCTGAAGGATCGTGATCTTCTGCCAGACTTTGCGCGACAGCCCGATCGTTAGGTTCTCGATGTCGCTGGCCGCTTCGAGGACGATGCTATCGTCGAAGCGCTGTGGAAAGAGCGCCGCGAGCTTGCCTAACAGTGACAGCATCTCGGAGCAATAGTCCAGATATCGGCCCAATTGATCCGGCGTCATTCTCCGCTCAGGGGAGGACGCCGTATCCAACTGCGGATGCAGGAGCCGGTCGGGGTCCTTCGTCAGCTGATGCATGTCGACGACGTGCGCCAGCGCCCGAAGCTGATGCAGCGAGCGAAGCGCCACCTTGCGCTTGGCGCGTCGCTCCCAGGAAAGGATGAAATAGATCGCGAAGCCGAGGAAGATCGCGTCATTGACGGTCGATTCGATTCCCTGGGCGATGTCCGTGATGTTGCCGAAGGTCCCCGCCTGCTCCCGGGCCACGCGAGCGAGCAGGGCACCGAGCGCGGCCAAGGAGGCGACGATGAGCGTGACGATCAATACCGCCGCGGCCACGCGCAGCGGCCAGTGCGGCCTGCCTAACGAATCAGCCGTGTCGGCGACATGGCGCGCGTTGCCGCAGATCTCCCCCGCGACCCTTCGCAGACTCGACTCCGGGAAACGCTCCTCGATGCGGCGTTCGAGGCGCTCCAGCGTCGCGACGATTTTGGGGGCGTCGAGTTGAGTGTAGGCCAGAGGTCTGAGGTCGGAGGTCTGAGCCAAACGAAAGAGCCGCCGCACAGTGTGCAGCGGCTCGTGGCTCCGTCAAGACCGATGTGCTGCCTAACTCTACGTCGACCTCAGACCTCAGGCCTAGCTTTTCGTCGAATAGCGCTCGAACCAGCTACGCAGATAGAGCTGCGTGCGCAGGAAGTTCGATGGCTTTGAAGACGTCCCATGCCACTCTTCTTTGAAGCGAATCATGGCGGTGGGCACCTTCCGCATCTTGAGCGCTTCGTAGAACTCCTCCGTCTGCGGCATCGGCGTGCGCAGATCGAGCTCGCCCGTCATGAGCATCGTCGGCGTCTTCACATTGCCGACGTACATGATCGGCGAACGTCGCAGATGCTCGCTCGGATCGTCCCAGAAAAACTTTTCGAAGTTGCGATACCAACCTGGCCCGTCGGTGGTCCCGACGAAGCTCAGCCAGTTGGTTACCGGGCACATGGAGGCAGCGCCGGTGAAGCGATTCGTGTGTCCAACGATCCAGGCGGTAAGCACGCCACCACCTGAGCAACCGAAGACGAACATGTTCTTCGTGTCGACATAGCCGCGGTTGATCACCGTATCGACGCCAGCCATGAGGTCGTCGAAATCCTTCCCAGGGTACTGGTTCTTGATCGCGTTACCGAAGGCGCTGCCGTAGCCGCTGGAGCCGCGCGGGTTCGTATAGAGCAGGACGTACCCGTTCGACACGTGATCCTGGCGCGCGAAGCTGAAGCCGACGTTGTACATGCCGTGCGGTCCGCCGTGAATCTCGAGCATCAACGGGTACTTCTTGCGCGGATCGAAGTCCGCTGGCTTCACGACCCAACCCTGGATCTTGAAGCCGTCAACCGACGTGTACCAAATCTCTTCAGTCGTCGCGAGTTGCTTCCCTTGCAGCACGTCCTCGTTGACGTTCGTCAACTGCTTGAACGTGGGCTGCGCGACCGTGAACGACACGACGTCGTTAGGCTGCATCGGGTTGCTCAGTGTGCCAACGGCGAGACCGCCCGCTCCGATGTCACTGACGCTGAGCACTTGCGCTCCCTTCGTCACCTGCCGGACCTGGCCCGTTAGGCTCACGAAGTAGAGATTGCGCGTCCCGTCAGCGTCCACGTTGATGTAGACGCCGGACCCATCGCGCGCCCAGATGATGCTTGCCGGCGAGCGATCCAGCGACGCCGACAGGTGACGCGGATTCGAGCCATCCGCATTCATTACATACAGCTCAGAGTCGATGTACGTCGCGTCGGTCGAATCAACGCCAGTGTAGGCGATCAGCTTGCCGTCCGGCGACGGCGTCGGATTGCCATCGGGACCGTTGCGCTTCGTCAGTTGCGTGATCCTGCCGCTCGGCACGTCCACGGAGTACACGTCCGACTGACGCCAACGATATTCCGATTCGGGGACGCGATCGGCTGAGAAGACAATCGTCTTGCCATCGGGGAACCACTCGGGCGAGCCGTGGCTCCAGTTCCCGCTCGTGATCTGCCGCGGCGTGCCGCCTTCGGCAGACACGGTGAAGATGTGCACGTACGCGTCGTCGTTGAACCCTTGGCGATCCTGACGATAGTCGAGTCGCGTCACGATGCGCGGTGACTCGGTCCACTTCGCGCCCTTGGGCGGCGTTGGCATCGGAATCGCCCAGCTCTCGCGATACGGCACGTTCATGTTGAACGCGATCGTCTTTCCATCCGGCGACCAGCGCAGGTTCGACGGCGATTCCGTTAGGCGCGTGATCTGCGACGTGGCGCCTTCGGCGTCCATCCACCTAACGAAGATCTGCGAGCCGCTCGGCTCGCCACGCGCGATGTACGCGATACGTGTTCCGTCAGGTGACCACTGAACATCGCCCCCCTGAGTGAGGTGACGATTCCTCGTGCCGTCGACGTTCATCATCCACAGCGACGACTCCCAGCGGTCGTTCAGCTTGTCGACCCAGCGGCGCGTGTAGATGATCTGCTTGCCGTCTGGTGAGAGCTGCGGCGACTGGACGTCTTCCCACTCGAAGTAGCTGTCGATTGTAAGCCGATTCGATGGGGCTTGAGCGGCTGCGGCGGTGGCCAGTGTGGCTGCAGCGACTGCGAAAACGAGGCGCATGTTTACCCCCGAGGGGTGAGGGGTTCGCGGTTAGGGGTCAGCCCTAAGCGAATACAAGGTGTGATACGACTCGCGTCGGCGCGAGAGCATCACTGCCAAAACGCTGCCGATCGCCTCTCCGTTGAAGTCAGAGGTCGCTAGGAGTTTCCCGAGTGGACACATCGCTCGGGTCCAAGCACCTTGTGCGCGTAACCGGGAGGAAGAGAACGATGGGAAGGCAACGACGCGGCTTTCGATGGGCGCTCATACTTGGTGCGGTCACCGCGTGCGGAGCGCCCACTCTCACGAGCCTCGATCCTAACACGGGCCCAGAGCGAACGCTCGTTTTAGTGTCAGGCGATCGAATCTTCGCCAATGTCCTGTGGGACGCTGAGTCCGCTTCGGAAACAGGTCTCGCTGGTGGCTTTCTCGGCGCGACGATGTTCTCAGTGCCGGATGGAGTGTCAGTCGCCGCGCACGACGTGCAGCTGATTCGAGGGACGAAGCGGAGCGGAAAGCTGCCGTTCACGGTCACCGCGGCGCAGCCGTTCCCCGCGCCGCGGCTGGACCGTGTGAGCATCGTCGGCGCCACGTTCAAACCGGGGAATCTCGTGACCACGTGGCTCTTCGTGCAGGGTGCCAATACCGATGTCGGCGCGGAGGTGCTCGTCGACGGTGTGGTACAACCGTCCGTCGCCTGGAAGGCGATGCGCGGGGATCGCTACGCTGTCGACGTGAACTCGTTAGGTTTGCCGATCTATCACCACACGTTGCTCTTGAGCGCACCGGGAGATCGCGCCACGGGATCAACGATCGCCGTGAAGATCCGCAACAGCGACGGCCTGGAAAGCGCCGTCGTCAACTATCAGCTCCCGGCGGACTCGGCGTCGGTGGATAGCGACGGCGACGATCTTCCCGACGTGATCGAGCGCAACGGCTTCGACGCCGATGGCAACGGCACGATCGACGTCGACCTTCCCGCGTTAGGTGCGAACCCGTTCCGCC
>DASYRX010000311.1:0-43689 GCA_036003845.1 Gemmatimonadaceae bacterium
TGCAGCGGAAGACCTGCTTGCCCTGAGCGTCCACCTTGAGGAAGACTGGGCCGAAGAAGGTGCCGATCGGCTCTCCAACGATGATGCGCTGCGCGAGACGACCTGACTGTCCCTGGCCGCTCACGCCGCCCGTTGCGATGAACGTGCGATCGCCACCGAGGCTCTTCACCTCGTTGCGCTCCACGGAGCCAACCAGCCCGGCAGAGAGTGTTTTCGACCCCTCGGAGATGAGCACTGCTTCAATCGTCGCCTCAACGCCGCGGTTACGCAGGCTCCCGATGTTCTCCAGGCGAGTGGCTACGACCGCCGGCTGTGGAACCGACACCTCGAGCAGCAGATCTTTTGTCGTCTTCTGATAGAACTCGAGGGCGCCCGTGATGCGGTCGTCTTTGAAGCCGTAGTCGATACCAATGTTTACCTGCTCCGACGTCTCCCACTTGAGATCCGGGTTAGCGACCTGCGACGCTAGCAGCCCCGTCGTGATCGAACTTCCAAACGGGTAGCGTGCGGCGTTGCTCGCGCGCAGCAGCAGCTGTGTGCCGTAGGGGCGCACTGCCTGATTGCCCTGAAGCCCCCAACCAGCACGCAGTGAGAGTTGCGACAAACCGAAGGGGTTTCCGGCCATGAATCCTTCCTCGTGTAGCCGCCACGACGCGGACAGCGCTGGGAACACCGACCACTTATTCCCTTCGGCTAAGCGCGATGAGCCGTCGTAGCGCACGACTCCCGTTAGGAAATACTTGTTCGCGAAGCCGTAGTTGGCGCGCGAGAAAAAGGAAACCAGCTTGCTCTGTTCGTTGTACGAAACGGGCGGTGTCGAGGTCGCCCCGGCGCCCAGGTTGTTCCAGCGGAACGCGTCGGTGATGAAGTTGCGGACCTCCACCTCGAAGCCGGCGTTCTCGTACTCGGCGTATTCGTACCCGCCGACGACATCGAGCTCGTGATTTTCGAAGAGACGAGGCGTCCACGTCAACAGCTGCTGGAAGTTCAGGTTCTGAAGATTGCGTTCCGCCTGACGAGCGAGCCCGTTGAACTGCGCTCCGAGTGCGTTGTTGCGCGGCACATACGTGCGCCTAACGGAGTTCGTGTAGTCCACGCCGACTGTCGTCTGCGCTGTGAGCGTCGGAAGCAAAGTGAGTGTTCCCGTCACGTTGCCAAGTATGCGGTTTTCGGGCGCAACGTCCTGAACCTGCCGGGCAAGTGCAACCGGATTGCGCACGCTTTGCGCGCCAGGGCCGATCTCGAAGAACTTCTGAGCACCCGTCGTCGCATCGGTGGTAGTCACCGGAAACGTCGGGTTGAAGATCGCCATGTTCGTGAAGATGCCGCCTTCGAAGCCGCCGGTATTCTCGAATGGGACGAAGTCATTGAAAACGCGGGATCCCGTAAGATTGAGACCGAGGCTCAGTCGCCCATTGAACGCCTCATGCAAACCGTTGATACGTCCCTGGTACCGCTGCAGACCATTCGAAACGACGACGCCCTTCTGATCGAAATAGTTCAGCGACGCGCGGTACTTCGTGCTCGACGATCCGCCGGAGAACGAGAGGTTGTGATTCGTCGCGTAACCATTGCGCGTGAGCTCGTTTTCCCAGTCGGTGTTGAAGGTGCCGAGGTCCGTTAGGCTCTTCTGCTCGAGAACCTTCTGGTTTACGAGCTCCTGGATGTACGCGCGGTACTCGTTCCCAGTGAGGAAGTGGAGCTTTTCCGACGGAGACGACGCGGAGACATAGGCTTCGTATTCCATGCCGCCAGCGCGCGCGGAACCGCGCTTGGTCTGAATCAGGATTACGCCATTCGCCCCGCGACTGCCGTAAATCGCCGTGGCTGACGCATCCTTGAGAACCGTGATTGACTCGATGTCGTTAGGGTTGAGCGAGTTCAGCGGGCTGCGCGACAGCGCTGGATTGACGCCGAAGTTTGGCGCGTCTGCAACTGTCTGCTCGTTCTGCAACGGCACTCCATCGACGACGTAGAGTGGCTCGTTGCTCGCGCTGATCGACGTGCCGCCGCGGACGCGGATCTGCGCATTGCCGCCAGGTTCGCCGTTGCTCGTCACGATGTTGACGCCAGCGACGCGTCCCTGAATCAACTGGTTCGAGTTCGCGATCACACCAACCTTTGCCACCTCAGGGTCCACCGATGACACGGCGCCGGTGATCGACTCACGCCGCTGAGTACCGTAGCCTGTGACAACAACCGGGCTGAGGTTCGCAGCAACCGGGGTGAGCGCGAACTGCACATTCGCCGTCTGGCCGGCCGTTACCGTGACGTCGCGCTGCTGTAGCGCGTAGCCGATGCGCCTTGCATTGAGCTTGTGCGCCCCAGCCGGTACACCCGGCATCGTGAACGTGCCGTCACCGCGCGTCAGCGCGCCGAGCGACGTCCCCGGTACCTGGATAGTGACGTTGGAGAGGGGCTGCTGCGACGTCGAGTCGACGACGCGCCCAGTGATGGTTCCGGAGCCTTGGGCGGCGACTTGGGTCGCCGAGAGGAGCGCGCCCACCATCACGACTAACAGACGACGAGTGACTGCCATTCGACTAGCCTCCAAAAGCGCCATGGGCGCGGGTATCGCCCTGAGGGCGGCGGGTTTGCTGTTGAATTCTCGTTAGGCGGGGCGCTGGGACACTCGGACGCGCAACAAACAAGCGGCGTCGCGCTGCAAGTAGTTTCGCAAACATTCGCTGCGCAGGTCCCACTTCGGGTTCCCCGGGGTGACAGCCGGTGGTCTTTTTCAGGCCCCTTTCATAGCAGCGGGTACTTCCTAGCGCAAGACGATTGTCCGCAACAAATTGCGCAAACGATTACGCAATCGATTACGGCCCCCAGGGGCCCAGTGCGCCTTCATTCACCCACTATGACTGGAAATCGCGTCACCCTGCGCGACATCGCCAATCGACTCTCGCTGTCCATGCCGACGGTTTCGCGCGCGCTGGCGGACCACCCCGATATCAGCAGCGCTACAAAGGATCGTGTGCGGGAAGTGGCTCAAGCGCTCAACTACATCCCGAATTACCGCGCGAGATATCTCCGAGCGAAGCACTCGCGCTTGATCGCGCTGATCCTCCCCGAGATGAACATGTTCTTCGTTCCCTCGATGATCGCCGGGATCAATCGCGTTGTGCAACGGAATGACTACTCACTCATCGTCTTCCAGTCGGACAATTCGATCGTGCAGGAACGCCGGCTCGTCGAGTACTGCACGCATTTGTCCGCCGACGGCGTGCTGCTCGTTCTCTCGTCCGAAACCGCAGACCTCGCGCACCTCAACATTCTGCATGACTGCGGAATTCCAGTCGTGCTGCTCGATCGAACGATCGAGACGACGAAGTACTCGACTGTCACGATCGATGATCACGGAGCCGGGCGCGAGGCAGCGATCTATCTCATCGAGCACGGACACACGCGAAGCGTCGGCATCTTTGGCGATCAGCGGCAGCGCATCAGTTCGCAGCGACTCAAAGGATTCCGCCGCGGCTACACGGACAAGCGCATTCCTGTGGCCGACTCGCAAATCCTACGCGTGACGATATTGAGCGAGCTGGAAGAACAGCTGGAAAGCGCGTTCGCCGCGCATGCGGACGTGACAGCCGTATTCGCGATGACGGACGAGCTGCTCGTGCACACGCACTACTTGCTCATGCGTCGTGGGATGAGAATTCCGGATGACGTGTCGCTCCTGGCGATCAGTGATGGCCAAGCCCCAACATTCCTGTATCCGAACGTCACTCACTTCCGTCACGCGGGTGTCGAAGCCGGTGAACGCACTGCATCTATTCTCATCGGCATGATCGAACACAATTCCGACGCGATGATCGATGTGCGTATTCGAACGACCCTGGTCGAGCTCGGATCGGTAGCAACCCGGACGCCGTCCGCGCGGAAGCACTGAGACACGTCGCTATCGCGCGTATGCGCGATAGTCGTTAGGTTCGCGGACCTGATCTCAAGGACGCCTGGAGGAAGCAATGCAAGGTGCGGATTTCGATGCGATCGTCGTTGGCTCCGGCATCTCCGGTGGCTGGGCCGCGAAAGAGCTGACTGAAAAGGGCCTTCGCGTGCTGCTCCTCGAGCGCGGTCGAAACATCGAGCACATCAAAGACTATGTGAACGCCACGAAGGGGCCGTGGGAATATCCGCACCGCGGCGGTCACACGCAGGCGATGGAAAAACAGTATCCGGTGCTCAAGCGCGACTATCCGCTCAACGAGAAGAACCTCGACTTTTGGGTCAACGATCAGGAATCACCGTACACCGAAGTTAGGCGTTTCGATTGGTTTCGCGGATACCATGTAGGCGGCCGCTCGTTGATGTGGGGACGGCAGAGCTACCGACTGAGCGATCTCGATTTCGGCGCGAACGCTCGCGACGGCATCGCGAGCGATTGGCCCATCCGCTACGCCGACATCGCGCCGTGGTACGATCACGTCGAGCGCTTCGCCGGAATCGCTGGCTCCAAGGAAGGTTTACCACAGTTGCCGGACGGACAGTTCCAGCCCGCGATGCCGCTGAATTGCGGCGAGGAGAAAGTCGCCGCGGCGCTCGCCAAATCAGCCTTGGGCAAGAGCCGCCGCATCATCCCGGGTCGCGTCGCCAACCTAACGCTTCCCCTCCCCGGCCGAAGCCCGTGCCAGTATCGCAACGCCTGCTGGTTAGGCTGTCCCTACGGCGCCTACTTCAGCACGCAGTCGTCCACGCTGCCGGCCGCCGTCGCCACAGGACGCCTAACGCTCAAGCCGTTCGCCATCGTAACCGAGGTGCTGTACGACAAGGACCGCAAGCGCGCGACCGGAGTGCGCATCATCGACGCTGTGACCGACGCCACGACCGATTACAACGCGAAGCTCGTCTTCCTTTGCGCGTCGGCGCTCAACTCGACGTGGCTGCTGCTGCGATCGGCGACCGACGTGTGGCCCGGCGGTTTGGGGAGCAGCTCGGGAGAGCTTGGCCACAACCTGATGGACCACCACTTCCGGTTAGGCGCATCCGGCAAGATCGACGGGCTGGACGACAAGTACTATACGGGCCGCCGTCCCACTGGCTTCTACATCCCGCGCTATCGCAACGTCGCGGGTGACAAGCGCCAGTATCTGCGAGGCTTCGGCTATCAGGGCGGCGCCAGCCGCGATGGGTGGTCCCGCGCAGTCGCCGAGCTGGGCGTCGGCGGAGCCTTCAAAGATCGCGCGGCGCAGCCAGGCGACTGGTCAATCGGCGCCACGGCCTTCGGCGAAATGCTGCCTAACCACGGTAACAAGGTTTCGCTGGACGAAGCGAAGAAAGACAAATGGGGACTGCCGGTGCTCAAGATCGACTGCGGCATGGGCGAGAACGAGCGCATGATGCGTAAAGACATGACGGCCGACATGGCCGAGATGCTCGAGGCGTCCGGCGTGAAGGACGTTCACACCTACGAGAGCGAGTACTTCCCGGGGATGGGGATTCACGAAATGGGCACGGCCCGCATGGGGCGCGATCGCAAGACGTCGGTGCTCAACCAGTGGAACCAGGTATGGGATGCGCCTAACGTGTTCGTCACGGACGGAGCGGCCATGGTCTCGGCCGGTTGCCAGAACCCGTCGCTCACGTACATGGCGATGACTGCGCGCGCGGCCGACCATGCCGTGAACGAGCTCAAGCGGCAGAACCTGTAAGCGCCTAACCAGAGAGATCCGTCATGTCGCCAATCACTGAAGAGCAACTCGCCATCACGCGACGCGAAGCGATCCAGCGCGTCAGCGCGCTCCTGGGCGGTGTCGCCCTCGTCGGCGGAACGTCCCTCCTGGCCAGCTGCACGCGCGATCGCAGCGCCGCGCAAGCGGGCGTCGGCACGTTCAGCACCGCGGACGTCGCATATCTCGATGAAATAGCGGAGACAATACTCCCCGAGACCAAAACGCCGGGAGCGAAAGCGGCGAAGGTCGGCGCCTTCATGGCGCTCATGGTCACCGACACGTACAAGCCCGAGGACCAAACCGTCTTTCGCAACGGGATGAAGCAGCTGGACGACGCGAGCCAGAAAGACACTGGCGCGAGCTTCATGTCCGCCACACCGCAGCAACGCCTAACGCTCCTCGAGAGAATCGACAAAGAAGCGAAAGACTATCACGAGGCCAAGGACGAGCGAGAGCGAGCCGCCGACAAGGCACGTCGCGAGCGCCCCGAGCAGACAAACGTCAGCGACACGACCTCCACACAGCAGCACGACGAGCCGTCGCACTACTTCCGCATGATGAAAGAGCTGACGCTGCTCGGGTACTTCACTTCCGAGATCGGCTGCACCCAGGCGCAGCGATATGCTGAAACCCCCGGCAAGTTCGAGCCCTGCGTGCCGTACACTCCGGGCGAGACGAGCTGGGCTGCACACGCCTAACGAGCAGTCGTCAGATCAGGGCCTACCCATGCCACGAGCTGTCTGCGTTGCTGTTGTGTTAGGCCTGGCGTTGACGCTCCCGCTGAGGACGCAACAGGGACAGGCGCCGCGCTGGAAAGCGCACGACGTCGCACGGCCGAAACCGCGCGTGATCACGCCGGGTGCCTCAGTCGCACAGCCGCCGAGCGATGCCGTCGTGCTGTTCGACGGCAGCGGATTGCGCGAATGGATGTCAGCCGCTGGCGGCGCCCCGGGTTGGACCGTGCGCGATGGCTACATGGAAACGGCCCCCGGCGCTGGCGCGATCAAGACTCGACGTGGGTTTGGCGACGCGCAGATCCACCTCGAATGGGCGACGCCAAGCCGCGTCCAGGGAAACGGTCAGGGGCGCGGCAACAGCGGCGTGATCATCATGGGGCTCTACGAGGTTCAGGTACTCGACTCCTACGGCAATCAGACATACGCCGATGGACAGGCGGCCGCGGTATACGGCCAGTACCCGCCTCTCGTCAACGCCTCGCGCGGTCCCGGCGAATGGCAGACATATGACATCATCTTTCGCCGGCCGCGCTTTCTGCCTAACGGGTCACTCAAGACACCCGCACGGATGACGGTCTTTCACAACGGCGTGCTGGTGCAGGACCACGTCGAGCTCTGGGGACCTACAGATTGGTTGCAGCACCGCCAGTATCGGGCGCACGGCGACGCGCTCCCGCTCCTCTTGCAGGACCACGCCAATCCCGTGCGCTATCGCAACGTCTGGTTGCGCCCGTTGCCTGACGTAGAACAGCCGGCCGGCCTCGCCACAAGCGTCGCACAAACAACGGTCCCGCTATCAGTGCTGCAATCGTATGCGGGAACGTACGCGACACCTAACGAGGAAGTGGCGCGCGTGACCGTTCGCGGCGGGCAGCTTATCCTCACGATGCCAGGATCGACGCGAGAGCTGCAGCTCGTACCCGTCACGCGCCAGCGCTTCTCGTTATTGCACACCTCGGGAACCGTCGAATTCTCGCAGGGGGATAAGGGTAAGCCGCGCATCCGGCTGCAGTTCGCCGAGATGGACCGGCAGGGAGACAAGCGGTAAACGCGGCGTTGACGGGAGAACAACGTATGGGCCTTCTCATCGCCGCTGCGTTTTTCGCGCAGCTCACGGCGTCGACTCAGCAAACGCTTCCAGTCCTCGCCTTTCCCGAGGCCGGAATGGACGATCTGGCGGCGTACCAGGGATACCAGACTCGTTTCTTCCGCGACGCGACCGGAAACACCGTTCAGATCTACCTGGACACGCGCGCCGGCCGCGTCGTGCATCTCTGGGCCAACGCGGAGAACGAGAGCATCGGCTTCACGGCGCGCAATGAGCGTGGCGTTTTCGCCGACCTGCACTGGGAGAGCCCGGGTGCTGAAGTCGCGCGAGCCGGCCGGACGCGCACGTTGGAGTACACCCTAACGAGCGATGCTCGGCGGCTCGAGATCGGCTGGTTCTTACTGGGCTCCATGCGCGTCGAGCGCGACTTTCAGTACTGGGGGCGCCAGCGCGCGCCATTCAACTCAGCGCGCTTTACGCTGCAGGAGCTTGACAGCCTGCTCGCAGCGCTGACTCGGCTCCCGGCCGCCGAGCGCCGGCGGCACCTCGCGCTGCTCAATGCCTCGCAGGTGAGCACGCTGCGCGCGCGCCTGCACCCGCGAATCGTCACTCGCGCGAGCGCCGCCACGTGGGAAGCGCGTGTGATCCAGCCGTCGCTCGACGCACGCGACACGATGCTGCTTACCTTGCGAACGGACGCACGACGCATAGCAGCCACGCCTAACGGCAGTGCTTTATCGCTACGCGCGCGCACGAGTGAGCCGCTCACATTCACCGTGCGCATCTCCAGCACTGGGCAGGCGCTCACACCAGTCGCCCGCGACGAGATCTTTTCGCCGAGTTTCCTGGATTTTCTCTCTCAGGCGAAAACAGCGAGTGGCGACAGCGCTGCGGTACGGGCGCGCTGGCTGGAACGGCAGACGCGCGGCGTCGAGCTGCTCGTCTCGCACGAGAAACTCATGGCTGGGTTGCCGACGTACGCCACCTACTTCGGTCGCGACATTCTCGTGAGCGCGCTCATGATGCGCTCGATCTGGCGACCGGAGATGTCTCAGTTCGCAATATCCAGCGTGCTGCGCAAGCTCTCGCCATCAGGCCAGGTGAGCCACGAAGAAGCGTTAGGTGGGCAGGCCGTGCGCGAGAGCGCCGGCGAATACACGCAGCTGGTGAGCGCGTATCTCAGTGCCGCGCGTCTCGGCGAGGCTCGCAAGGCGGATAGCCTGCTCGCTCGCGCCTATCTCGTGCTGCGCGAGAGCCGCCGTGTGCGCGAGAACTATCACATGATAGACGACGAGTTCCAGCTGCCGGTGCTCGTCGCACGCTGGATCACCGACTCAACGGTTTCGCGAGACGCCAAACGCGCATTCCTGATCGACTCGACGGATGGCACCGGAACGAGGCTCGCCCGACTGCTGCGGGAGCTGGCGCTCGTGGCACGCATGACCGAGGCGTACACGAGAGATCAGACGGCAGCAAATCTCGTGTCGTTTGCCGCGCGCGACTCGGGCTGGGCGTCCACGAGCTGGCGCGACAGCAACGCTGGTTACGGTGGCGGGCGTTATGCGATGGATGTGAACGCGATTTGGGTGCCGCATGCTCTCGAGTCGCTGGCGCGAATCCTGGCCACGCTGCGCGAGCTGGGCTTCTCGTTCGACGCCTTCGCGGCGCGAGACGCGACGCTCGCGGCGGGAACGCCGATCGCTCGTTATGCGAATGACTCTTTGGCACTGCGACGCGCGATCGATGCCTGGTCCGGCGCCTGGCGCCAGTTTCTCGTGCGCCTGAGCGCGGCAGACGTCCGAGAGCGCGTCGGCGCACGTTTGGCCGCGATGCCAAGCGCCGAGAGGACGTACTGGACGTCTCTGCTCGCCGGCAACCGAGGCGACCAGGATTCGCTGGCGTTTCTCGCCCTCTCGCTCGACGCGAACGCCCAACCAATCGGCATCGCAAACTCGGACCCCAGCACGCGTCTTTTTCTCGGAGATGTGAACGCCACAGGAGACTCGTTAGGTGTCGAGGCCGTGCTGCGCGACGTGCGGCTCTTCGTGCGCCCCTACCCCGTCGGCCTCTTCATCGATCGCGTAGGACCCGTTGTCGCGAATGACGCTTACGCACCACCGGCGGTGTGGCGAGCCTTCGAGCGCGATCCATACCACGGACCGCGCGTCGCCTGGGGTCGCGAGGTGAATCTCTTCCTGCTCGGCGTCTCCAACCGGATCCAGCAGGCGCAACGCAGCCCGCGCGCTGCAACTCTCGATGCCTATCTACAAGAGCTTCGCGCGGCAGCCGATCGAGTGAAAGCCGCGGTGGACGCCTCTGGCTTTCACAGCGAGCTGTGGAGTTATCGTTTCGAGGATGGCAAACCAGTCCCGTCGCGCTATGGCACAGGAGCCGATGTTCAGTTATGGAGTACGACGAACCTCGCCGTACAGTACGCGCTCTGGCGCCTAACGCACTGATAGTCTCCGCCAGCCTGAATCAGTTCATCGCATGAAATTCCCACGCTCGGCCGGCATCCTGCTGCATCCCACGTCGCTCCCCGGTGCGAACGGCGTAGGCGAGCTTGGCCCCGAGGCGTTTCGCTTTCTCGACTTCCTCACGGATGCGGGACTCAAGATCTGGCAGATGCTGCCGCTGGGCCCAACCGGGTACGGCGACTCGCCGTATCAAAGCTTCTCGGCGTTCGCCGGCAATCCACTGCTGATTCACGTGGCACCCGAAGGGACGCGTTCGTTCCCGGTCCATTCCGTAGAGTTCGAGACTGTCATTCCACACAAGCGCGCCTTGATGGATCGCGCGATTGCGCGGTTCGAGCCCGATCAGGCGTACCGGGCGTTCGTTGCCGAGAATCAGGATTGGCTGGCTGACTACGCGCTCTTCATGGCGCTCAAAGAGACGCACGGCGGCGTTGCCTGGACGAATTGGGAGCCGGAAGTGGCGCGTCGAGAGGAAAAAGCGTTGGAGGATTCGCGTTGCCGCCTAACGTCACTCATCGAACGCTATCAAGTCGAGCAGTACCTCTTCTTTAGTCAGTTTCATGCGCTCAAGCAGGCGTGCGTCGAGCGCGAGATCCGACTCATGGGCGACCTGCCGATCTACGTGGCGCACGATTCAGCCGATGTGTGGTCGCACCGCGATCTCTTCGAGTTGGACGCGAAGGGTCGCCCTCGCGTTCAGGCTGGCGTTCCACCGGACTATTTCAGCGCGACGGGACAGCTCTGGGGAAATCCCATCTATAAATGGAAGGCGATCCGCGCCGACAACTATCACTGGTGGATCCGCAGAATGCGCGCGGCGTTCGACATGTTCGACCTCGTGCGCATCGATCACTTCCGTGGCTTCGAGGCGTATTGGGAAGTGCCTGGCGACGCGATTACAGCGGTGAATGGACGTTGGGTCAAAGGGCCTGGCGCCGAGCTGTTCGACGCGATCACCGCGGCGCTCGGACCGCTCCCAATCGTTGCCGAGAATCTTGGCGTCATTACGCCGCGCGTCGAAGCGCTACGCGAGCAGTTTGGATATCCGGGAATGAGCATCCTGCAATTCGCATTCGGCAACGACACGCAGGCGGCGAAGTTCCGTCCACACAGCTTCCCGCGCGAGTGCGTGGTGTACACTGGCACTCACGACAACGACACAACGCTCGGCTGGTGGAACTCGAGCGGTGAAGGTGACTCTACGCGCACTGCGATGGACGTTGCCAAGGAGAAAGCGCTGGCCCGTCGTTACTTCGATACCGACGGTTCAGAAATGAATTGGACGATGATCCGCGCAGCTCTCGCGTCGGTCGCGGATACTGTGCTCATTCCCATGCAGGACGTGCTCGGGTTGGGGAGCGAAGCGCGCATGAACCTCCCTGGTCGTGAATCCGGCAACTGGCGCTTTCGCTTTTCCTGGAATCAGGTTTCGCCGGGTATCGCGCAACGCTTGCGCACGATGGTCGACACGTACTCTCGTTAGGTCTCTCACCGGAAACGTTATGCGCGACTCTGCCGCGAAGTTTTCGACCATTTGGAACATGAGCTTTGGATTCCTCGGAATCCAATTCGGCTGGGCGCTCCAGATGGCGAACATGAGCGCCATCTACGAGTACCTCGGCGCGACCGCGGATCAGATCCCGATGCTCTGGCTTGCGGCACCGCTCACCGGGCTGATCGTGCAGCCGATCATCGGTCATCTGAGCGATCGCACCTGGTCGCCACGCTTTGGCCGGCGTCGCCCCTATTTCCTGACAGGCGCGATCCTGAGCTCGATCGCGCTGATCGCGATGCCGCACTCGAGCGCCCTGTGGATGGCGGCTGGCCTGCTCTGGATCCTCGACGCGTCCATCAACATCTCGATGGAGCCGTTCCGCGCGTTCGTCGCCGATCTTCTTCCTAACGAGCAGCGCACGCGTGGCTTCGCGATGCAGAGTCTTTTCATCGGGCTGGGTGCAGTCATCGCGTCGGCGCTTCCATGGATGCTCACGAATTGGTTGCGAGTCGCACCGGGCACGCCCGGTACGATTCCCACTACCGTGAGGCTTTCCTTCTATGTGGGCTCGGTCGCGTTTCTGGGAGCCGTGCTGTATACGGTCCTAACGACGAAGGAGCATCCGCCAGCGGATCTGGCGGCCTTCAAGCGTGCGAAAGAGGCGAGTCGCGGTGTGATGGCTGGTGCGCGCGAGATCATCAAGGCAGCGCGCGAGATGCCTGATACGATGGGGCAGCTGGCGTTCGTGCAGCTCGCCACGTGGCTCGGCCTCTTCTGCATGTGGCTCTACTTCCCTGTCGCGGTTGCACGCAACGTCTTTGGCGCCCCCGATCAGAACTCGCCACTCTATCAGCAAGGGGTCGAGTGGGCCGGCGTCTGTTTCGGCGCCTACTCGGCCGTATGCTTTGCGTTCTCGTTCGTGCTCCCCAAAATGGCGCAGAAGCTGGGGCGCAAGACGACACACGCGCTGTGCCTCCTGGCCGGCTCGTTAGGCCTCCTGTCCGTGACTGTGATTCGTACGCCCGGATTGCTGCTGCTGTCGATGGCTGGCGTCGGCATCGCCTGGGCGAGCATCCTGTCGATGCCGTATTCGATCCTCGCTGGCTCGCTGCCGCCCGGTAAGACAGGCGTGTACATGGGAATCTTCAACTTCTTCATCGTGATCCCGGAAATCCTTGCCTCGCTCGGCTTCGGTTGGGTGATGTCACACTTGCTGAATAACAACCGAATGGCCGCTGTGATTGCCGGGGGCGTGATGCTCGCCATCGCAGCGGCGCTCGTTATGCGCGTGCACGAGCATGCGACGGCACCACAGGTTACGGCAGTCCCCGAGCCTGCAGGTGCCGGAGGCGTCGCCGCATGATCCGCCGGGGTCAGACTCCACACCGGGGTCAGACTCCGTGGTGGAGTCTGACCCCGCTCGGCTTGGTCCTACTCGCCGGCGCTGTCAGGGCGCAACCTGCACCGATGGTTGAAAAGGTCGAGCCGCCGAACTGGTGGGCGGGTTCCAGCGTCAATCCTGTCCGCGTTTTGATTCGTGGACAGAACCTCGCGGGAGCGCACTTCAACTGCCGGCGCGTGTCCTGTTCCGGCGTGCGCGTGAACGCGGCGGGAACGTATGCTTTGGTGGATGTCACGATCCCGCCAAGCCTAACGGCTGGGACGTATCCTCTGGTGCTCAACACGGCGTCCGGATCGACGCGCGTGCCCTTCTCCATCGCTGCACCGCTCGCAAGGCGCGGACGCTTCCAGGGCTTCGGTGCGAACGACGTCGTGTATCTGCTGATGCCCGATCGCTTCGCAAACGGCGATGCGTCGAACGACGACCCCACCGCCGCTCGTGGGCTGCTGGACCGAAGCAAGGGGCGCTATTACCACGGCGGCGATCTCGCGGGCGTGCGTGCACGACTGCCGTACCTCAAGGAGCTCGGGATCACGGCGATTTGGATGAACCCGATCTACGACAACAACAACGGGTTGAACCGGCGTGAGATGTACGACGGTCAGCCGATTACCGACTACCACGGCTATGGCGCCGTCGACTTCTACGCTGTGGACGAGCACCTGGGCGACCTCGATGCCTTCAAGCGTCTTGTCGACGAGGCGCATGCGTTAGGCGTCAAGATCATCCTCGACATGGTCGCGAATCATACGGGGCCGTACCACCCTTGGGTCACCAGCTCACCAACAGCTACGTGGTATCACGGCACCGCCGAAAAGCACTTGGCGAACACGTGGCAGACGTGGACGCTGGCCGATCCATACAGTCCGCCCTCGATGCGACGCGAAACGTTGGACGGATGGTTTATCGACATCCTTCCGGATCTCAATCAGGACGACCCCGAGGTCGCTCGCTACATCATCCAGAACACGCTCTGGTGGATCGGCGTGAGCGGGATGGACGGAATACGTCAGGACACGTGGCCTTATGTGCCGCGGCGGTTCTGGCGCGACTGGATGGATGCGATCAAGCGCGAGTATCCAACTGTGCGGGTCGTTGGTGAAGTCTTCGACGGCGATCCGACGATGATCGCATTCTTCGAAGGTGGGCGCACGCGGTTCGATGGAATCGACGACAAGGTCGACATGCTTTTCGACTTTCCGCTGTACTTCCCGCTGCGCCGAGCTTTCGCCGAGGGCAAATCCGTGCGCGAAGTCGCACAGATGCTGGCGCGCGATCGCCTGTATCGTGACCCTAACGCGCTGGTGACGTTCCTCGGCCTGCACGACGTCGCGCGCTTCATGAACGAGCAGGGTGCATCGACTGATGGTCTCAAGCTCGCGTTCACGTTCATGCTCACGGCGCGCGGCATTCCGCTCATCTATTATGGTGACGAGATTGCGTTGCCGGGTGGCAACGACCCTGACAATCGACGTGACTTTCCAGGCGGCTGGCCTAACGACGCTCGCAATGCATTCACGGCGGCGGGGCGCAACGCGCACGAGCAGGACGTTTGGCAGCACGTGCAGAAGCTGCTCAAGCTGCGCGCAGAGCGATCTGACTTGAGGCGCGCAGCGACGGAGCACCTCGAGGTTGGCGATCAGACATACGTCTATCGGCGCGGTCGAACGGTCGTGGCGATCAACAACGATGCGCGTCCAGTCGAGGTGCGCGTCTCGGCGTTGGAATCGCTCACCGACGCACTAGGCATCTGCACGCCGGCGAGACGCGATGGCAACGCGTTCGTTCTCGCGCTTCCCGCGAGAAGTGGCTGCGTCTATTAGTTAGTTCGGGCGCTGCTGGGACGGGGCGGGACTGATATTTCGATTCGTACGAAGAAGTTTTGCGGATCCCAGTGCGCTTTTACGTCGCTGAGGCGTTTGATGCTCGTTCCGAGGACCGCGGCGACATGTTCGGGCGTCTCATCCTCGGTCAAGAAGTTGATGTAATTCCCGCCTGTGGAAAACGATTTCATGTCGTTCCACGAGTCGCGCGCCCAAGCCACGTTCACCACGTCGTCATTCGCCTGCTCCCACGAGGCGGTGATGTTGAGCACGTCCGTCGATCGATCTCACGTTCAAAGACGTCCTTGTGGCAGTTACAGGCAGTGCAGAAAGGCAGAACCGTTATGCGCCGCCCAGCGCATTCGAGACAGACATTGCCCACAGACGCACGCGCTCGACGTACTGTTCCGGCGGCACGCCATAGACATCACGCACCGTCATTGGCCATTGGCGTGGCCAAGTGGCCAGCAGGGCTTCATCTTGCGCTGATAGGACCGTTCCCGCGCGGCGCAGCACGGGCGTCGCGCCCTCGGCCCCCTCGCTCGCCCGCCTGCGCGCGTCATCAACCTTTGCGCGTCCAGCGAGAATGTCCGCCAGCGTGCGACGCAGCCCCGTGAGCGCGGCCGGGATGAACGCGGAAGGGTGCTGCAGGTTGTAGGCGGCGACAGCGAAGAAGTGCGGTAGTTCACCGGTAGCGCCGGGCACCTGCGATTCTACGGCCAGCAGCTCGTGGAAGTAATCCTCGCACGACTTTCCTTCCGCCAGTTCGGCGCCGCAGTCGTTACACGTTAATGCCACAACTCGCTCCTAGATCGCGCGTTAGGCGATCACGTCTTGGACCCGCGACCAGCGTAGCGGCGCCTCGGCCTCACCACGGCAAGCATAAAAGCACTTGTTGCAATCGATAGGCTTGTACGGCTTGAAATCGCGCCACGCGAAATCGGTCGGGAAATCCGGACAGCGCTTTACCTGCCCCTTGGGATCGATGTGCAGCGTGCGAATCCCCGAGCGGCACGGCGCCGTCACCTCGCCGCGCACATAGCGCGGAATCTGCTCCAGATAGTAGTCCGAATTGCTGATCACACCGCGGCGCCGACGCTTGAAGCGTAGCAGGTCCATCGTGATTCGCTCCACATCGCGTGCCTGCGACGCGCCGAGCAGATGCTCACGGTTGCCGTTCTTGAAGTCCGTGTAAACAGAAAAGTTGACACCGCAGCCTAGCGATTCGGCGCGGCGTAGGATCGGGAGGATCTGATCCAGGTTGTCCTGGCGGATCACAGTGTTGAATCTGATCGCACCAAGCCGCGCCTCACGCATCG
Source organism: Gemmatimonadaceae bacterium (assembly GCA_036003845.1). Taxonomy (GTDB): domain Bacteria; phylum Gemmatimonadota; class Gemmatimonadetes; order Gemmatimonadales; family Gemmatimonadaceae; genus DASYRX01. The sequence continues at coordinate 15,977 of DASYRX010000311.1, forward strand.
CCGCGACAGTTCGGAAGATCTTGGCGGAGAGGCCGGGAATACCGCGCGCCTCGTCGTGGCGCTCATCGAGATAGTCCAGCGAGAAGTTGAACTGATCGACGCCGGCCGTCCACAGCCCGCGTGCGCGCTCCAGCGTCATGGTCCCGCCGTGCGACAACAGCGTGATATAGCAGAGCTTCACATTGTCTCGCACCGCGGCGATGAGCTGCTCCAAGTCGCGACGCAGCGTCGGCTCGCCGCCTGTGAACGTCGCGAACATGGGACTGAAGAAACGCGCGGCCGCGGCAAACGACTCGATCTCGTCGGCGCGCGCATCGCTGGGCGTTTTCCAGTAGTCGCAGAATCCGCAGCGCGCGTTGCAGCGCTGAGTGACTTCGAAGTGGACCGCGAGCGGTTTGTGCCTAACGGTTAGATAGGCGTACTTGGCCAGGAATGCTGGCAGGTGGTAGAGCCGGTAGCGGGGGGAAAGCATGTCGCCTGCGCAAGGTCAAAGGTCAGCGGCCAAAGGTCAAAGCGCCCCTTTACGCCTGCTTTGACCTTTGACCTTTGAGCTTTGACCCCATTGGAATGACGATCCCCTCCCGCTCAGCCGTCTCAGCCGCCAACTCGTATCCCGCATCAACATGTCTGGCAACCCCAAGACCCGGATCATTCGTCAGCACGCGCTCGAGCCTAACGCGCATTTCAGGTGTTCCATCCGCCACGATCACCTGCCCGGCATGCAGTGAGTTGCCGATACCGACGCCACCGCCATGATGGAACGACACCCACGACGCTCCGCTCGCGACGTTGAGCATCGCGTTCAAGATCGGCCAGTCGGCGATCGCGTCGCTGCCGTCCTTCATCCCTTCGGTCTCCCGAAATGGCGACGCGACACTGCCGGTATCGAGGTGATCGCGACCGATCACGACTGGAGCGCTGATCTCCCCACGTGCGACCAGGTCGTTGAGCGCTACCCCGAAGCTGGCCCGCTGCCCTTGGCCTAACCAGCAGATGCGCGCCGGCAAACCTTGTGCGGCGATCCGCTCGCGCGCCAGTGTGATCCAACGCCGCAGATGCGCATCCTCGGGAAACAGCTCGAGGATGAGATCGTCCGTACGCTGGATGTCGTTAGGGTCGCCCGAGAGTGCGACCCAACGGAACGGCCCCTTCCCTTCGCAGAACAGCGGCCGCACGTACGCCGGCACGAATCCAGGAAAGTCGAACGCGTTTTTCACTCCAGCGTCGAAGGCGACGGTGCGCAGGTTGTTGCCGTAGTCGAACGTCACGGCGCCTCTCCGCTTGAGCTCCAGCATTGCACGAACGTGCACCACCGCCGACGCCGTCGAGCGCCGCACATACTCCGCCGGATCCGCCGAGCGCAGCGCCGCCGCCTCGGCGAGCGTCATCCCATGCGGGATGTAGCCGTACAGCATGTCGTGCGCCGACGTCTGATCCGTGAGCACGTCCGGCGTGACACCACGCCTAACGAGCTCTGGCAGCACGTCAGCCACGTTTCCGATCAGCCCAATAGACAACGCCTCGCCTCTGGCCGCGGCGTCTCGAGCCCACGTCAGGGCTTCGTCGAGACTATGACTCTTGCGGTCGAGGTAGCGCGTCGCCAGGCGCTTGTCGACGCGCGATTCGTCCACTTCGATGCCGAGCAACACGCCGCCTGCCATCGTCGCCGCCAGCGGCTGCGCGCCTCCCATGCCACCGAGGCCCGCCGTAACGATGATCTTTCCCGTTAGGCTCCCACCGAAGTGCTGTCGTGCGAGGGCACCGAACGTCTCGTACGTCCCCTGCACGATTCCCTGCGACCCGATGTAGATCCAGGAGCCGGCCGTCATCTGGCCGTACATGATGAGGCCTTGCCGCTCCAGCTCGCGGAACACGTCCCACGTGGCGAAGCGCCCAACCAGATTCGCGTTGGCGATGAGAACTCGCGGCGCATGCGTGTGCGTCCGAAAAACGCCAACCGGCTTGCCGCTCTGCACAATGAGCGTCTCGTCGTGCTCGAGCTTGCGCAGCGTGTTCACGATCGCATCGTACGCTTCCCAGGACCGTGCCGCCTTCCCCGCTCCGCCGTACACCACTAGATCGTCGGGCCGCTCAGCGACCTCGGGGTCGAGGTTGTTCATGAGCATGCGGAGCGCCGCTTCCTGCTGCCATCCCTTGCACGAAATCGTGCTGCCGCGCGGCGCACGGATCAGGCGATGGCCTTGTGCGCGTTCGGTCTTGGGCGGGACTGTCGCTGTCATCGCTGCCTCGTTAGGCCGCCGGCCACTGCGCCAGATCGCCGAACACACCGGCAGCAACCGCGGTCTTGAGCGCACCCAACTCACTCGTGAGCACACGATCTCTGTCCAGCACGGCGACGTGCTGGCGTACTCTCTTGTGCGCTTCCTCGATAGGCGCGCTCGACTTGAGCGGGCGACGGAAATCCAGCGCTTGCATCGCGCACAACAGCTCGATCGCGAGCACGTATTGCACGTTCTGCACGATGCGCCTGAGCTTGATCGCGCTTCCCATCGCCATTGGGACGACGTCTTCCTTGCCGCCGTCGGTTGGGATCGTGTCCACGCTCGCTGGATGTGACAATACCTTGCACTCGCTCGCCAGCGCAGCCGCGTTTACCTGCAGCATCATGAGCCCGGAGTTGACGCCCGCCTCGCGCGCGAGAAACGGCGGTAGACCTTCGTTCACATCCGGATTCAACAAACGATCGACTCGGCGCTCGCTCATCGTCGCAATGTTCGTCAAGACGATCGCGAGAAAATCGAGCACCATGGCGACGGCCTGGCCGTGGAAGTTGCCGCCGCTCAGAATCGTTCCGTCTTCCATAACGAGCGGATTGTCCGTCGCCGCGTTGAGCTCGCGGCCAATGACGGTGCCGGCGAAAGTGATGGCGTCGTATGACGGACCCATGACCTGCGGCATGCAGCGCAGCGCGTACGCGTCCTGCACTCGCGGATCGTGCGTTCGATGCGATTCGCGGATCGCGCTGCCGACCATGAGCTCGCGCAGCAGCGCCGCTGAACGTTGCTGGCCTACCTGCCCGCGCGCGGCGTGAATGCGTTCGTCGAACGCTGTCGGCGTTCCTTTGAGCGCGTCGAGTGTCGCAGCACCCGCCACGTGCGCTGTCTGCCACAGCGTCATCGCATCCGACAGCAGCAGCGCGCCGAGTCCGGTGTGCGCCTGCGTGCCGTTGAGCAGCGCGATCCCCTCTTTTGGGCCTAACGAGACGGGCTCGATCGACCGCGCGCGCATCCAATCTATCGCCTGCCGGCGTTCCGCCCCACAGAGAAGCTCTCCCTCACCCATGAGTGCCAAGGCCACATGCGCCAACGGCGCGAGGTCGCCGCTCGCACCGACACTCCCCTGCTCAGGGATCGGTGGATAAAGGCGCTCGTTAAGCAGCGCGAGGAGGCGTTCGACGAGCAGCGGTCTTGGTCCGGATAGTCCCTTCGCCAAAACATTCGCGCGCAGTAACATCACGGCGCGCGTCTCGTCCTCCGCGAGAAGTGGCCCGACGCCGATGGCGTGGCTTCGCACCAGATTCGTCTGCAGCTCGTCCAGCCGTTCGCGCGGGATCGCAACATCCGCGAGCTTGCCGAAGCCCGTCGTGACTCCGTAGACAACGGCTCCTGACTGCACGATATCGTCGACGACGCGCCTTACGCGAGTCATGCGCTCGCACGCGCGCTTGTCCAGCAGAACCTGCGCTCCACCACGCGCGACGGAGATGACGTCCCCGAGGCTCAGCGACTCGCCATCGATTGTCACCGCGTTCGGCATGCGAGGAATGTAGTTCTAATCAAGCCTTATCCCCACTGACAGCTAGAGCTCTGTTGACTGGCGCCTGACAGCTTTGGTTAAGGCAACAAAAGCTCTCAGCTACCAGCTAACAGAACTCCAGCTATCAGTGTGATAGGGACTGCTACCGTTGGCTCGGCTGCCCGGTAATTCCTCTCGGCAGCGTATTCCGATTGTAATCGAATTTGATGTCCGGCTGCGCCTTCAACTGAATGAAGAAGTTGAACGCGAAGTTGCCGTTGGGCGATCGTGTGAACGCGAAGACCGCGTCCCAGTCGTGCATCTCCCGCTGCAGCGACACGATGTGACTCGCGAAGTCGCGAGTGACGAAATCGTACGTCGTGGACCACGACGCGCCCCACTTCTCCGTCAGATGGAATGACATCGAACCCTGCAGATTCTCCTGCGGCGGGATACGGAAGATCGTTCCGCCAGGTGGAGTGCCGATGAGCGACGGATCCGTGGGCTGCGCAGCGCCGACCTCGAGCAGGCACTGGTTGTAAAGGATCGGATTGATTAGGCGGAATTGCTCGCAGCGCGCGCGTGGATCGAAGTCGACGACAGTGCGGCCTGACACCGGCCGCTGTCTGTTGGACGAGTAGCGCAGTGATGCCTGCCAAGGCTGCCCGGACGCTGCTCCGCCAATGGGCGTGACGCGCGAGACACTCCCTCGAAAAGGCTGATCGGCGGCGAAACGCGAATTCTGATTGAAATTACTCTCGCTGCCGGTGCCACGTTGAGGATCAGGCTGCTGGCGACGCGTTGTGGTGTCGATGTGGATGCCTAACAAACGCGCGAACCCCGCGATGATTGGCGACCTCTGATTGAGCTGCACGGACGCTCCCAACCCCGTTCGGAACGGCTTGAAGGAGGCCGTGTCGCTGATCGGATCGCCCTTGAAGAGCGAGTAGTCGACGTTGACGTCGAAGCCAGGCAGCAGATCAGTCGTGGCGCCGACACTGAAGTTCGTCGTAGTCAAACCGGTCGCCTTTGTCGCCTTGGCGCGCTCGAAGTCCCACTCGAGCGAAGAGAACTGAAGCGAAAGGAGCTTCATCTTGCGTCCCTCGGCGCTGAGCAGGTTGCTCGACGTATCGCTCGTGGCTGGGGAGCGCATCTTCGCTTCGAAGTTCGTCGAAAAGCCGAGCGTGACCGCGTTTTGAGGCAGCGAGCCGAGGTAGCCTTTGCGCGTCCTGCCTAACGCCTCGAGGAACTCGTCGCTGACGTCGGCACGCGGTGAGAAGCGGTAGCTGCTCTGGAACTGCACGGTATGCCGGATCGCTTCGATAGGACCGAAGCCACCGAAGCGTGAGTACACTGTCGGCGATACCGACGCACCGTACGAGAGCCGTTTGCGTTGGTGCACGAACCTCCCACCGGTCCGCTCGCTGCGCACGAAGAATCCGCCGGCGTCGACGTTCTGCATGCTGACGGTTGGCGAGAAGTTCCAGGTCCCTTGCAGGAACGTGGGTAACCCGAACGACGTCTCGAAGTCGATGCTCGTTAGGAACGTGCGCGCGAATACGCGCGTCTCCAGCACGTTGCCGGATGTGATGTCGTAAATCTCGCGGCGTGACGGGAAGTCGTTGAGCTGATCGCTCACGCGAATGGAGTTCTGCAGCTTGAAGCCGAAGATCTCCAGCGGCGTGGTGAATGACAGGTTGCTCGACTTCGTGCTGCGGTCGAGCGCGACTGAATCGACGCCGCCGCCGGTTTTGGGAATGAAGCGGAAGGAGAAGTCGCTGGGCTGGTCCATGTGCAGCGACTGCGAGCTGGAATAACTGAGCGACGGGGTCCACGTGAGCCATTCGCCGGCGCGAATCGGCTTTGCCGTCACGCTCAGAGTGGGAAATTCGCGATCCAGCTGCTCGCGGCCCGGATACTGCCGCTGCGACGCACCGAGCGAGAGCTGGAAAGGGCCGCGCGCGGTGCTGAAGTTTCCACGCGACGCGATCGTGCCTAACGCGACGTAAGGATTGAACGTCGCCTGCCGCTGAACGCGCGTATTCTCGGCCCAGTTGAACGAGAAGTTCAGCCGCGTCCTCTGCGAATACGTCTGCGTGTGATTCCAGGTGACCTGCTGATTCTTGGTCCCGTTCCTTAGTGTGTGGTACGAGTACCCAACCTCACCCTGGAGGAAGTTGTTGAGCCAGTTATAGCGGATAATGCTATTCCCCTTGAGCCAGCCCGGATCGTTCTCGGGCGCGCGCGCATTGCTACGCCAGTCCATCGTGAGCTCGGCGTCCATGTAATCGTTAAGCACGAAGTAGTAGCCGAAGTTCTCGACCGTACGGCGGTACGACGGACTGTTGCGCACGACGTCGCTGAAGCCGAGTCGCGGCGCGATGATTCCGCTGCGGCGTCCTTTGCGCAGGTCCTGAAAGACGAACGGCAGCCAGATCACCGGAACGTCGGAGATGTACAAGACCGCTGGCCGCGCCACGAGAATGCGACCCGCAACGACTTTCATCTCGCGAGCGGCAAAGTGGTAATGCGGAATCGTCTCCGTGCAACTCGTGATCCAGCCGCTCTTCGCGTAGATGATGTTGCGGCCCGCGGCACTCGTGTCATTCACGAAAGCTGCCTTGTCACCGTGCACGACCCAGACCTGACCGCTCTCAACGCTCGTCGTGACGTTGGTGACGAGCCCGCGCCTGTTGGCGACGTCGTATGTAATACGTCCGAGCGCAACCAGGTCGTCGGGGCCGCGAGCGGGATCGCGCAGGATGAGCGTATCGCCTAACGCGGTGACGATCTTTGTCGAGTCGTTGAACAGAATGCTGTCGCCCACGAGCGTAGCGCGGTCGCGCTCGACCCCGGCGCGGTCCTTCTCGCCGCGCAGAAGGCGCAGGATGCGCTCGGCGGCGCGGAAGATGACAGTGTCACCCTGATAGCGCGTGGCCGTGTAGCCGGCGCGCGAAAGCAGCGCGGTAGTTACGGAGTCGTCCGGAGCCCAGGTGATGAGCTGCCGCTGACGCGACGAGGAATCGGTAATGAGTCCGGGACGCCCTGCCCGGCGCAGAAGCGAGTCGAGTCGGGCCAACGAATCGCGGCGCGCGAGCGTGTCGCCGCGCACCTGCGCACCTAACGGGCCAACCGCCACGACGACGGACAGCGCGGCGACGATCGCGCCGCGGCACGTCACGCCGGTACGCCTCCCAGATCGGCGCTGGCGCTTCGGCGCATCTTGCGGCGATATACCACGGCCGATGCTACGACGCTCACCTCGTACAACCCGTAGAGTGGCAGCGCGAGCGCGAGCAGCGAGAGTGGGTCGGAGCCGGGCGTGATGATCGCCGAGGCAACGAGACAAAGCACAACTGCATAACGACGGAACTTCTGCAAAAACTTCGGCGTAACGACGCCGACTGCCGTCAAGCCAATGATGACAATGGGCAGCTCGAAGACCGCGCCCATGGCGAGCGACATGGCGATCGCAAAGCCGAAGTACTCACGCGCGGAGATGAACATGTCCAGCGATGAGGCCTGAATCGAGAACAGGAAGCGCAGCGTGATCGGGAGGATCACGAAGTACGAGAGCGCTATACCGCAGAGGAATAGGATCGTTCCGAAGAAGAAGACCGGAATGACGACCCGTTTCTCGTGCTTATAGAGCGCCGGCGCAAGGAAAGACCAGAGCTGGTACAGAATGACCGGGAGCGCGAGTACCACACCCAGCCATATCGAGACGCTCAACGTCAGACGGAACGGATCCGCGGGATGCGTGACGATGAGCTTCTTCCCCTGGAGATACGGCGCGATCGGGTGCTCCAGAAGAAGAATGAAGTTGTACTTGGTGGCGAGGACGAAGGCGATCGCGAAACCGGCGACAAAGGCGCCAAGAGACCAGAGTATACGCCAACGCAATTCCTCGAGGTGATCGAGGAAGGGCATTTCGGCCTGTGGGTTGGCCGCCATCGTTATGCTCCCGCGTCCGTCCTAACGATTGCTCTTGAGCCAGGCGTCGGCGAGCTCGGCCTCGTCGGACTGCGGATATTCGCGCTTGACACGCTCCATGAAGACGCGTGCTTCGGCACGTTTCCCCTGCTTGGCTTGCGATAATGCCAGCTTGTACAGCGCGTTAGGCGCTCGCGGCGACTGCGGATACTTGGCCACCACCGCGTTGTAGGCTGCGTCGGCGGCTGGCGCGTTGCCTTCGGCCGTCCAGCACTCTCCGATGTATAGCTGCGCCTCGGCCGCGAGGTCGGATTCCGGATACGTCTTGAGCAGCTCTTCGAAAGCGGAACGCGCCGTGCCGTAGCTACGCTGCGCGTATTGCTGGCGCCCTAACGCGAGCAGCTGTGCCGGTCCTGGAGCTGCCGGCTGCGGTGCCGGTTGTGTCGTGTCGCCGGCGACAGGCGGCGTCACGGACGCCTGCTGGTTCCGCTGCTCCATCTCGGCACGGAGGTTCTGTAGGTTGCGCTGACTCTGCCCAGTCAGCTCCTGAATCTGCAGCAGCTGCTGGTTCACCTGCCGAAACTCCCCGCGCATGTCTCCCTGCACTCGAGTGACGCTCGAGAACAGCGAGCGCACTGAATCACCGAGCACGCCGAGGAGACGCGTGACGGCGTCGATCTGGCGCGCGCGCGCGGAGTCGGCCCGCGCCGCTTCGGCGCGCGTGGTAAGGATGTCTTGCTGCAAGACGCGAACGTCGTTGCGCGTGGCGAAGCAGGCGCTCGAGACGAGAGCGCCTAACGCAACGACGAAGGGAGCGCGCAACTGCATTTGCTTTACCGTGGCGCCGTCAGATTTTCGCCGCCGGCCGTAATCTCGAACTCTGCGCGGCGGTTTTGCGCGAACGCTTCCTCCGTCCCTCCCTGCACCGCCGGCTGCTCCTCACCGAAGCTGACGACGTCGAGTCGTGCGCCGTCGATCCCCTGGTCCATGAGGTAGCGTTTGACAGCCACTGCGCGGCGTTGGCCTAACGCGATGTTGTATTCGTCGGAGCCGCGTTCGTCGGCGTGACCCGAGATGCGCAGGCGCAGACCGGCGTTTGCCTTGAGCACCGCGAGCTTGCGGTCCAGCGCGGCGCGCGCTTCATCAGTCAGCATCGACTGGTCGTAATCGAAGAACACCTTCTCGGCCAGCGTGGCGCGAAGCCCGGCGACAGCGCGGTCACGTGCTTCCTTTGCCAAGCGTTCTGCATTCGCGATGGAATCGGCTCGGCGCCTCTCGTCGGCTGTACGAATGCTGTCGCGGCAGCGTTGATCGCACGTCTCGGGCGGTGTGTTAGCGACGGGCTGTGGTGCGACCTCAGGCTGCTTCTTCCGGCATGCGGATACGGCTGCAACAACGAGAACACCGAGAACAAGCAAGCGCTGCGCACGTGAGGTCATGTAGGCTCCAGTCGAAGTTGAGTCGAAACCTTAGGCTGCTACCGTTTGAGGTATGAAGACCAGTCCCCCGTCCGCACCTTCGCGCCTGAGTGCGTAAGCTGCCGAGTTCGGCCGCTTTCCACGTCAAGCACGAACAGCTGCTGCACACCTGTGCGGTTGGAAGTGAATACGATATGCCGGCTGTCGGGTGCCCACGATGGATCTTCGTTTATCCCGTCACTCGTCAGGCGCTTTGGCGAGCGATCCCGCAGACCCATCGAGATCACCTGAAAACGACCGGCAATCTGCGACTGGTATGCTATGGCGCGCCCGTCAGGCGACCAGTCTGGATTCGAGTTGTACGACTGATCGCTGTACTGCCCCAACGTCAGCGGCTCCGCATTCGTCCCATCCGCGTCGGAAATATAAACCTCCGGGCGTCCAGTCCGGTTTGAAGTAAAGGCGAGTTGCCGCCCGTCAGGGCTAAAAGTAGGTGACATGTTATCGCTGCCGCGGCCAACTGTGACTTTGCGCACTGCATCGGGCGCGAACGGGTTGACCGCATACAGGTCATTCCCTAGCTCGCGCGCGTGCGAATACACGAGTGTGCTGCCATCCGGCGAAAAAACCGGCGTAATGTTCTGGCCGCCCGGGGTCGTGTTGAGCACTCGTGAGGCACCTCCCGTTTCGCGCAGAAGCACCTGCCAGTTTCCACTGCCGCCCATGGCACTATACGCGACGAACGAACCGCGCGGATGCCACGCCGGCGACATGGCCATCGACACTGGCGTCAGCGGAATGGCCGTGGCGCCGTCACTATCGACTTGCCAAATGCGACCGCCGCTCGAATAGACAATGCGAGTGGCAGCGATTCCACGGATGCCGGTGATCCACTGTTCCAACTCGTCTGCCACGGCGTGAACCGACAAGCGCCAGTCCGGGACTCCGTCTTGCACTTTCGGATCGCCGCCCAGCGGAAAGTCTTGCGTGCGTTCGATCTTTTGCTGCGCCACGTTATGCACGGCGACGCGCGCGATCGCGGCGCTGGCCCAGGTCACCTGAACGATTCCAGCGGCGCCGAGTTTGGCGAAAAGGGGATAGTTGATCGTTGTCCCATCGCTCGCCGCCGCGGCTGCCGCCGTGGGCACATCGGTCGGGATGATCGTGACGCGATCTCCGTAGTCGAGATCGCGTTGCAGAATCGCGCGCATGCTGTCGCCGAACTCGCCGCTCACCGGCAGCACGACGATGCCCGGACGCGTTCCCGGCGCGTAACGCAGCGACAGTTGCACGCCTTGCCGGAAGGTCGTGTCCTGCGCGAGCCCGCGCGTGGCGGCGCCGCAGATCACAATTGTTAGGCAGAGCGCGCGGAGTGTGGACAAACGACCCATCGGCACTAGCGATTCACCAGTCCTGGCTCAAAGGTGAAAATAACCTTTAGCACATCGTCACCCCACCCAGCAGGAAGCGGCCCGAATGCACGTGCGGCAGATACTGCCTCGACGGCCCCCTGCGCCTCGAGATCGAACGCGAGACTCCCAGATCGCTTTTGAATCTGGAGGTCCTGCACGCTCCCGTCGCGCCTGATGAAGAACACTACTTCAGTGACGAGGTTCCCGGCGCCGCGTGGCTTGAAACGCAGCTGTATCTGCCTAACGACGTTGTTCAGGTACTCGGGAAATGGAAAGTTCATCCCTTCCGTGCGCACATTCGTCACATCGGTTCCGGCGCCGCCCTCGGGGCCACCGCCAGCCTTTGGCGCGGCGGCGCTTCGCTGCTTGCTCTGCGCAGCCGGCGTCGGCGTCGCGCGGGTAGGCGTGCGCCTCGGCGCGGGACGCTCCTTGGCTATAACGGGCACCTCGGTCGGCGGGGGCGTCGTAACCTTGGGAGTTTCGGCAGTCGGAGTTTGCACAGGATCAACGACACCGATCGCGCGATCGCCACGCGGCGCGGCGATGAGCTCTACTCGATAGATCGGCGCCTGGATCTGGTTGCCTCGCGCTCCGAAGATCAACAACGTCGCGAGCGCACCGCCGTGCACCAGCGCGGACACGCCGAGCGACTTGCCTAACGAGGATGCCTCGGCTCGCTTTCTCGCCATACCACGACCTGGGACTAAGGACTCGCCTAAGGACTCAGCGAACTCCACCCGCCAATTCCGGCTCCATCACGATCCCGACGTTGCCCACGCCGGCCTGCTGCATCACAGCCAGCACGCGTGCCACCTGCCCGTACGTGGCACCCGCGTCGCCTTGCAGATATACCCCCTGTTTCCCCTTGCGCTCCGCCAGCGCTTTGAAGGCGCCACGAAATTCAGCGTATGTGAGAGCGGTGCCGTCCACGAGGATGCGCCCCGCACGATCGACAGTGACAACAAGCCCGCTCTTGGGCTCGAGCGCCTTGGCTTCTCCCTTCGGCAAAGCGACGTCGACCCCACCCTGCATCATGGGTGCGGTGATCATGAAGATCACCATGAGGAGCATCATCACGTCGATCAGACTCACGACGTTGATCTCCGCATTGAGCGCGCTGCGCTCCCGTTGACGACGCATCTAGATCCTCCCTTCCCTCACCATTAGCGCGATGAGCTCCGATCCAAAACCCTCGAGCTCACCGTCGAATCGGTTCAGCCGGTTGGCGAAGAAGTTGTACCCGAAAACGGCAGGGATGGCCACGGCCAGTGCCGCCGCTGTTGCAGTGAGCGCATCAGCGACGCCGGGCGCCACGGCGCCCAGATTCCCCGCTCCCTTCGTCGCAACGCCGATGAACGCCGAGATCACCCCAAGCACGGTGCCGAGGAGGCCGATGAGCGGGCTTACCGAGCCGATCGACGCGAGCCATGGGACGTACCTCCCGAGCGCCTGACGTTCCGACGTCGTTTGCGAATCGAGCACGAGGCGCAGCGCCTCCACCTGCGAGCCGCTGAGGCGCGCCTCGCGGTCCGTCGTGGCACCGAGCGCCGGCTTCGTGTCGCTCAGAAACTGCTGCGCGCGATCGAAGACGCGCGTATAGGCGTTAGGCTTCATCCGCCCCGTCGCCGAGATCACATCGGCGAGACTATGCGCGCGCTCGAACTTGCGCAGAAACTCGGCGCCGGCCTTTTCGATTTTGGTAAACTCGCGCGACTTGGCGAGCATGATCCCCCAGCTCAACAACGACAGCACGACGAGCACGACGAGCACCACTTTCGTGGCCATCGTACCGGTCAGGATGAGCTCGAGCACCGTCGTGGGAATCGCCGATCCGGCCTGAAGCGCGAACACGAAACTCACGCGTGCTTCTCGCGGTGGCGCGCGGCGAAGAACTCGTACGTTAGGCGCAGGCCTTCTTCCAGCTGCACCTTGGGCTGCCAACCAAGTTCCTTGGCCGCCTTGTCCACGATGATCGCCGAGCGCTGCTGCTCTCCGGTGCGAGCCGGTGCATGCTGGACCGGCACGTCGCTTCCCGCCGCTCGCTTTAGCCCGTTCGCGAGGTCGAGCACCGTTGTTTGACGCGATGTGCCCACGTTGTACGCGCGCAAGTCCAGCTGCGCCGGACGCGCGAGTGGTCGCGATGCGGCCGCGACGTTTGCCTGCGCCACGTCGACGGCGTAAACGTAATCTCGCGTCTGTAACCCCTCGCCGAATACGGTGAGTGGCGTCCCTTCGAGGATGCGCGTGCAGAAGATGGCCACGACCCCAGCCTCGCCGTGTGGATTCTGCCGGGGACCATAGACGTTCGAGTAGCGCAGCGCTACGGTGTCGAGCCCGTGCACACGCGCGTAGTAAGCTAGGTAGTACTCGGCGCTGAGCTTGGCGACGCCGTACGGCGACTCGGGGTCCTTCGGCGCACGTTCCTCCGTCGGCACTGAAACGAAGTCGCCATATATCGCCCCGCCAGTCGATGAGAAAACGAAGCGCGTGGGATGGCTAGACTGCCTAACGGCTTCGATCAAGTTCAGTGTCCCGCCGACATTGACCGACGCATCGAACGCCGGATCGGCGACGCTCTTGCGCACGTCGATCTGCGCAGCGAGGTGACAGATCGCATCGAAGCGCGACTCGCGAATGAGCCGCGCCGCGTCACTCGATGTGATGTCCATCTCGTGCAGCGTGGCGGCGACCGGAACATTACGCCTGTCGCCTGACGAGAAATTGTCGATGATATCGACGGAGTAGCCCTGCTCGAGGAGGGCGTCGGCGACGTGCGATCCGATGAAACCGGCGCCTCCGGTAACGAGGGCGCGTCGGGTCATTCGGCGCTGGCGACGAGGACGTGAGCTGCCGGCATGCGATCTCCGATTTACAAAAAACGAAGCGACCGGGGCGGCCGCTTCGTTTGGCAAATCTATTCGAGGGAGCCTCGCAACGAAGCCCTAGGGCTAGTTCCGTTCCAACCTAACAGGACAATGCACAGGCAGTTTCGCTGGCGCGCGCAGGTTGGAACGGAACGAGCTAAAACGGAAGATCGTCGTCCTCGTCTTCGAGCGCTCCAGGGAAGTCTTCGAAGTCGTCTCCAGCTTTGCCAGCGGCAGCAGCTTCTCCGGCAGGCGCAGCAGCTGCAGCAGTTCGCGCGCGATCACCATAACTGCGCGAACGGCCACCGTTGTCTGAGTCAGGATCGCCACCGCCACTGCGCGACGAGAGCATGATCATCTCCCGCACGTTGATCTCAGTAGTGTAGCGCGTCTGTCCCTCACGATCTTGCCATTGGCGATACTCGATGCGTCCCTCGACATAGAGTCGATCGCCCTTCTTCACATAGCGCTCGACGATGTCGGCGAGATTGGCGCCTTTCGTGTTCCATAACACGAGTCGATGCCACTCCGTCTTTTCCTGCTTGTCGCCATTGGCCCCGTTCCACTGACGCGTGGTTGCGAGCGAGACCTGTGCGACGCGCGAGCCACCAGTCGTGGTGCGCACTTCGGGATCGTTGCCGACGTTGCCGATCAACGTCGCCTTGTTCAAGCTGCGGCTCACATTGCCTCCTGGCGAAACCGTGAGGTGATTCGCCGAACACAGTACTCGCGTACGTCGCGGCTACATAAACATAAAACCGCGACATGGCTCGAACGATTGTCTTATGGAACGGTCCGCGAAAGCACGAGCGCGTCCTCGAGCGGATCTTCGTAATAGCGTGCTCTACGGCCCATTTCGCGATATCCGATCGCAGAGTAGAGTGCAATCGCGGATCGATTCGACTCGCGGACCTCGAGCCACATCGACGTTGCGCCGCGCCTCGCCGCCTCGCGATGTACGAAGGCGAGGAGTCGCGTCGCGTGACCCGAGCGTCGTCCCTCCGGGCGAACCGCAAGGTTGGTTATCTCGCCCTGATCTGCTGCGAATGTAGCCACGACGTAGCCGAGAACCTCTTCTTCGACGCCGCTGGCACCGATCGCGACGACGAAGGAAACCTCCGAGCGGCCAAAGAGCGATCGGAATGAAGCCTCAGACCACGCGTCGCTGAACGAGACACGCTCGATCTCGACGATGGCGTCGAGGTCATCGGGCTGGGCGAGTCGCAGTGTCACCACGGACGGCGTACTCTGGATCGAGCGCAGCGCGGCCCAGCCGCCACGCGGTGTTTCGCGCCCAAGATACGCACGGATGGCGCTCGTTCCCATGTCAGCGGCCCGCGTCCGGCTGCAGCGCGCGCTGATGCATCGCTTCCCAACGCACCTGCGCTTCGGCGAGCCGCCCGTAGTCCGGCTCCCACAGCGCCGGGTCGGCTTGCCTAACGAGCGCGGCGTCCCACGTCAGACGCGCGAGACCGCGCGCATGGGGACGCACAGGGGTGTTTTCGTCCGGACCAATGCAACTGAGGCGATGAGTCATTGCGTATTCGAGCGCCGCGTCGCGCGTCATGCGCCGAGAGTCGTCGCAGTGCGTAATGCGTCCGTCTGCGTCCACGATGACCCGGGCAGCATAACATTCCCCGCGACGCGCGTCGAGGAGCGCCAGGTATTCGCCCTTGCTTACTGCCGGTTCGGCTGCCGCCGTGACGAGCGCGAGCGACGGAGTCACCCAAAACTCGGCGCCGGTCCCTCGCACGATGCCTTTGGCAGTCGCCGCCGCCAGGCGCAGGGCCGTAAAGCCCCCAGGGCCGTCGCCACAGACGACGCGGCCCAGTTCCTTGACCGAGCAACCAGCATCGTGCAACGCACGTGCGACAGCCGGCAACAGTGGGTCGACGCGCCGATCGTTGAGCGGCGTTTCCGCCGCCGCGAGCAGGCGAGTACCGTCGAAAACGGCGATCGTCGCATCGCCAGCCGAAGCGTCCAGAGCGAGCGTCAACACGAATCAGCCGGCAAGGAGCAAGCGATGGTCGGCATCGTTAGGTACGTGCTGCACCTCGATACCGACGTGGTCCTGGGGCAACAGCTCGGCGGCGCGTTCGGGCCATTCTATCAATACCAGCGCGTGCGCGGCGACGATGTCATCCCATCCAATGCCTGCCAGCTCGCTCGCATGCTTGAGACGAAAAAGATCCAGATGAAACACGCCCGATCGCGGTGCCTGGTACTCGTGTACGAGTGCGAACGTCGGACTCGTCACCGGGTCGGTTACGCCATATCCGCGACAGATCGCCTGCACGAGCGTCGTCTTGCCGGCGCCAAGCTCGCCCGCGATCGCGACGCACAACGGCGGACGGGCCGCGCGGCCGAACGCTTCGCCCCAAGCCACCAGCTCGTCCCGCGTTAGGCACAGCCGGCCCTCCGTGGCGTGCGGTGGAGCGAGATGGTGCAGCGGTCCGACCTCGCCATCTCTCCCTTCCCCATCCGGCTCGCCGTGCGCGGTCACGCGTTGGACCGGATCTCCGCGAAGACGTCGCGTCGGCGGACCATGCCATCCTTGCGCGCACGCAGTTCGAACAGCTGATCGCGCAGCTGCGCGGCGGTCTCGAAATCCAGCTCCTTGGCTGCAACGCGCATGTCGTTCTCGAGCTGCGCGATCGTCGCGTCGATGTCCTTGGCGTCATACTGCGCTTGCGCCGCGCGTTGCGCGGCCTTTTGAGCCCGCTGCTCACGCGCATCGGCCACGCGCGTAATGAAGCGCACTTCTTCGGCGCTCTTCACAACGCTGTGCGGGATGATGCCGTGCACCCGATTGTGCTCTTGCTGCAATGCACGACGCCTGGTCGTTTCATCGAGGCAGCGACGCATCGAGTCGGTGATTCTGTCGGCGTAGAAAATCGCACTTCCACTCAGGTGCCGCGCCGCGCGACCAACAGTCTGAATCAATGAACGGTCGCTGCGCAGAAACCCTTCCTGGTCCGCGTCGAGAATCGCGACGAGCGAGACTTCGGGCATGTCGAGCCCTTCGCGGAGCAGATTGATCCCCACAAGCACGTCGAAATCGCCTAACCGGAGTCCGCGCACAATCTCCATGCGCTCGATCGCATCGATGTCGGAGTGCATGTAGCGCACTCGCACGCCCATTTGCTGCAAATAGTCGGTGAGATCCTCGGCCATGCGCTTGGTCAGGGTCGTCACCAGGACGCGTTCATCCTTTCGCTCGCGCAGTCTGATCTCGTGCAACAGGTCGTCGACTTGGCCGCGCACCGGGCGCACTTCGATCTCCGGATCGACGAGGCCCGTGGGCCGGATGATCTGCTCGACGACCACGCCATCCGACAGCTCCAGCTCCAACTCCGCTGGCGTCGCGCTCACGAAAAGCGCGCGCGGCGTGAGCGACAGGAACTCGTCGAACATCAGCGGACGGTTGTCCAAAGCGCTCGGCAGCCGGAAGCCGTATTCGACGAGCACCTCTTTACGCGCGCGATCGCCGTTGTACATGCCGCGCACCTGCGGCAGCGTCACGTGCGATTCGTCGATGACGACCAGGAAGTCGTGCGGGAAGTAATCGAAGAGAACCGCGGGTCGCTCGCCCTCTTCCCGACCGGAGAGGTGGCGCGAGTAGTTCTCGATGCCGGCGCAGGTCCCGATCTCCAGCATCATCTCGACGTCGAAGTTCGTGCGCGACTCGAGCCGCTGCGCCTCGAGCAGCTTGCCTGAGTTGCGCAGCAGCGTTAGGCGTTCGTGCAGCTCCGCGCGGATCTTCTCGATCGCGCGCTCCAGCGTCACTCGCTCGGTGATGAAGTGCTTGGCCGGATAGATGGCCGCTCGGTCGAGGACCGCGATCGTCTCGCCCGTTAGGCTGTTGATCTTGGAGATGCGCTCGATCTCGTCGCCCCACATCTCCACTCGCACGCCCTGCTCTTCGTACGCCGGGAGGATCTCGACAGTATCGCCGCGCACACGGAACGTCCCGCGCTCGAACGCGACGTCGTTGCGTGAATACTGGATGTCCACGAGCGAACGCAGGATCTGATTGCGCGCGATCTTCTGTCCTTTGCTCAAGAGCACCATGCGCTCTTTGTAGATCTCCGGGTCGCCCAACCCGTAGATCGCCGAGACAGTTGCGACGATGATGACGTCATCGCGCTCCATCAGGCTCGAGGTCGCACGCAGGCGCAGCCGATCGATGTCTTCGTTGATCGAGGCGTCTTTCTCGATGTACGTGTCGGTCGTCGGCACGTACGCCTCGGGTTGGTAGTAGTCGTAGTACGAGATGAAATACTCGACCGCGTTCGTCGGAAAGAATCCCTTGAGCTCTCCATACAACTGCGCAGCAAGCGTCTTGTTGTGCGAGAGAACGAGCGTCGGCTTCCCCAGATTCTTGATGACGTGAGCCATCGTCATCGTCTTCCCCGATCCCGTGACCCCAAGGAGCGTTTGGAATCGGTCGCCGCGCTCGAGGCCGGCCGAAAGCTCGGCTATCGCCCTGGGCTGATCGCCTGCAGGGACGAAGGGTGACTGCAGTTGGAAATCGGCTCGCGGCATGGGGCCCTGAATATAGCCGCCGGTGTTTGTTCGGGCGACGTGCGTGATGGAGGGCACGGACGGGCGCCCGCGGCACGGCGATGATGGGGGATGCTGAACCGTCCTCGAGCGCTGACGCCGCTTTTCTTTACCCTGCTGCTGGGCGTTCCGGCCGCGATGCGGGAGAATATTCCCGTTGTTGGCCTGAACCACCTCACTCTGGTCCCCGATTCGGCGACGTTCGCGGCAATAGAAAAGTCGGCCTTTCTGCGCGACACCTTCGCGCTGTTCGCGCCATCGCCGTCGGAGCGATCTACCGGCACTGGAATCGCGCTCCTCGGCCGTTCGACGTACGTCGAGTTTCAGCCGCCGGCCGGCGGCCGAGCCTGGACGAGCAGCCTCGCCCTCGGGACCGATGAAGGCGGCGCGCTGCGGGCCGTGGCTCGGCGCCTAACGAGTGAAGTCGGCGCCGTGCGCCTCGATTCGCTGATGCGCAAGCGGGACTCAACCGTCGTCCCGTGGCTGTACCAGGTCGTGGCGAGCAACGCGCGCATGGATTCCGCGCTCGCCGTGCAGGTCGTCGAGTATCATCCGCGCTTCTTGCGCGGCTGGTACGGAGCAACGCCTGCGGCCAGCACTAGCGTCGCGCGCACAAGAGTGCTGGCGATGCAAGCAACCAGCGTCGACTCGGCGCGCCGTCGCTACCCGTTTCTGGACATCGTCGCCATAAAGGTGGCGGCATCCGGGGAGACTGAGAATTTCCTTCTCGCACATTGTCGGGCAGTAGGCTGGCGCGTGCAGCCAACGATTGGCGGAACCGCATGCGTCGGGTCGGATGTGCGCCTCTTCCTCGTTCCGATCGCTTCAGCGTCCAGTCGGCGCGGAGTTGTCGCGTTTACGATGCGCCTAGCATCAACAGCCAAGCTCCGTGGCGCCGAAGTCCGCCGCTTCGGAAACAGCACCTTGCGCATCTCGCGAAATGGGTTCGCGACATGGGAGTTCGGAACGGCATAACCGCCTAACGCGCTCTCCGCTGCCTTAGTATAGCGGCCAATTATCTACCGTCGTGTTGCGCAGTGGCGCGAAGCCCCGCAAGCGCGTCGCGGCTTGTGCGATGTAGCACGAGTTGTAGCGGAAGGTCTTCGTGCCGCTACCAATGTCCGACACCCCCACCGCCTCACCTATCGTGAGATTGAGCCCCGATACGAGCGTGCCACTCACCGTATTGCTACCGCTCGATGTGACCGCCCCACCAACGAGAATGATCCCGTGCCAGGTCAGCGAGCCGTTGAGCTTAAAATCGTGGCGCACGATCAGAAAGCCGCGGCCGTCGCTCGGAAGCGTGAACTCCGCCATCTGATCCACATAGATCACCGGCCAGTACGTCGGGTCCGCAAAGCTCGGCCATGCGGCCGGCGGACTCGTGACGTCGACGGGCATCGCGGTACCGCCCACGATGCCGGCCCAATCGATACCAACCATGTCGTTGGCCTGCGCCTGCGTTCCCATGTCGATGAGGTTGGGGTTCCCGTTAGGCACGAATGAGCCACCGCTCTGGTTGTAGCCCGGCGCCGTCGGGACAGCCACACCGCCGACTGGTGGCAGGACACCGCATTCGTCCACGCCACTGATCACGCCTGAACCACCGCTCTTTACCAGCCCCGAAAGACTGGTCCATGCCGACAAGGCTCCGATTGTTCCGGTGTTGAAGCGCGCGTATTGCGCGACCACACGCTCTGCAGCGGGCGTGTTCCCGGATGTAAAGGAAGTGCGCACGCCACGCGAGCGAACGGAGTACGTCGCGACCTGCGTATTACCGGTCAGGTGCAAGCGCTGAACACGCAGCCAAGCGTGGCCGTTCGAGAAGTTGATGCGCACCGAATCTGGTCCGGTCCATGCCGGTGGGTTAAAGCCCGGAAAGACGACGGCTGGGTTGGCGATGAATCGATCGAGCGCCGAGCGTGCGATGTCGTACGCCTCGGCTTGCCCTTCCTGATCGCCGAGCGATTGACGTTCGGAATCGATCATGCTGAAGGTGCCGGCAACGGCCGCGGAGATCACAGTGACCAGAATCAGCGACGTGACCAGCGCTGAACCGCGGCGGCGATTCGAGTTGCTCATCGTACAGCGCAGCGTAGACATGGCTTGATCTAGTTGAGGCGGTTGACGAAAAAGGCAGCCGTGCGAAGCGGTGCTACTTCGGGGACACTCTTGCCGAAACGTGGCTTCTCGCTCGCACCAGAGAGCACGAGCTCGACGCCGGTGATCTCGCCCAGCGGAGGTACAGTGACGTCCGATGTGTCATTCGCATTGCGATAAAATTGAAAGCGCGAGGCCGAGTCGAACGGCGCGACGAGTTCTTCTGTGGATCCACTAGCTTCAAGGGTGCGCCAGAGCCCTAAGCGCCCAGGGAGGGTCGAGGACGGCGCGAACGAATACCTAACGCGCTGATACAGGAATGCAGGACGCCCAACGGTGACAGCACCACCGAATGGCGTGACAGTCACCACGCGCCCGCCTGGAAGTGTCGTTATGCCTGCGCCGGTGCACGTTGCTGCGCCAGCTGACGTTACTGTGACGGCGCCTTCTGTGTACGTGTACGTTCCGTTTACTTCGCGATACGCGTAGCCAGACACCGCAGTGCCGGCGAGAACCAGCGAGTCGGTCGGCGTCATGCTGAGCACTGTAGCGCTGCCGGCCTGTCCGCAAACGAGTCCCATCGCGATCGGCACGCGCACGGTAATCGATGATGCCCCCGTTGCTGCCGACGCGGCCGCGACTCCACCCGCATTCTCGACCATGCGCATTTCCGACATGAGCGGATTGATTGGCGAGCGAGAAACGCTGCGCGCGAATCGTCGCTTGAGCTGCGTGTCGGCGAAACGCGTTTGTGAGAGGAATGTCTTGACGGTCGCGATGCCGATAATGCCCATCACGACCAGTCCGACAATTAACTCGGGAATCCCCATGCCGCGGCGCGCTCGAACTGCGCTGCGTCGTTTCATGAGGCCGCCGGGTTAATGGAGGCGCCTGAAGTCCGCGTTAGGTAGAGTGTATCGGGCCTAACAGCCGTGTTCTGCGGCCTGATGATCAGTTGCAACTGCTTCGCGCCTGATCCACCGGCAATGGGAACCACTGCGACGCAGCGAGTGTGTGGAAACGGCTGCGCTGTCACCGTCACACACCCTGCCTTGCTTTCCAACGTCGCGTACGGCACAGCAGCGAGACGGTTGAGTGTCAGCGTTGCGACGGCCGAGCGTGAGTTTCTCACCGAGACCCGAGTTGCAATGCGAGACGCTTGAACGAGCATGCCTCCCATACCGACAATCGCGATACTCGTTATGACCACCGCGAACATCACTTCGATCAAACCAAAGCCGCGCCGTGCCCGGGTCGAGCGACGGCGTACTGGCGTGTGAAGCAAACGCGCTGAGCGTTGCATCATGGGACAATCACTCGCGTCAGGCCCGTACGAGCGACCAGGATGTGCCGCTGAAAGGAGCCGTTCGTTAGGCGGAGGCTGAACGCCGCCGAGCTGATGCCCGTCGGAAAGACGTCAACGACTGGCGGTGCCATGGTGACACCATCCAGATGATACTCGGAGGACATTCGTAGGGGCCGGCGCCGATAGACAGTACCGCTGGCGCGATCGGCCACGCGAACCTCACCGGTGCTGGAGTGGAACGTCAACCGCACCGGCCGACGCTGGCGCGCGGCGAGCGAATACGCGGCTTCCACGTCGCTCGCGAGTGCGCTCGACGCGGCAATGACGCGACGTTGCCGAATCGCGGTGTTCATATTCGGTACCGCGATGGCTGTGACGATTCCGAGAACGGTGATGACCAGCAGCAGCTCCACCATCGTGAGCCCGGATCGACGCCGTCGGCATTGTGCAGTTGAAAAGATCATATCACCCAAATGTTGAGAAGCTTGCGGATCACGTTCAAGCAAGAACGCGGCCTGAAGAATGTGACGTTAGGCCGGTCAACAATTCTGCGTCGTTAAGTGGGCATGAATCGCGTGTGACGTTGCGCCGCAAGCACTTGGATGGCCGCGCGCGGTGACTCCAGATGGCACGCGTCAATCTGACCTGGAGGCCTGAGTTTCTTCGGTCACGCTGACGAAAACGGAGGAGCGCGTGGGCAATGTCGTGCTTCGTGATGTAGCACCACAATTCTGCGCGTAGAGTCCACAGCTTTGCTTCGAGTTAGGCGCGTGTCACGCTACGTGACCACGCCATCACAAAGACCTCGTTAGGCCTCCGCGCATCAATTCGAACACGTGATGCGCGCGTACTCTGCCTGAATTCGCCTCGTTTTGAGCCTCCTCCGATTGCAAGGGCGTGCGCCGTTCGTGCTCCCGGCTGTTCGACGTTGCGGGTCGTCGGGGCCGTACTGCGCAGCGACGGAATTAGGCCGTACGGCAGAGACCGGCATAGGTCTTGATCCTCGGCGGGCGTGCCATGCCTCGGCTGCGCACGGTGGCCACGTCCGCCCTTATCCCCCTGTGACCCTTCGCTCTACCTATCTCATATGCCTGAGCGCCTTTAGGCGCTCGGCGACTCTCTCGGTCGTCGCGGCCGCCTCGCTCAGCTTCACCCTGGCTGTTGTCGGTACCGCTGCCGACGGCTGGCCGCTGCCGCGCGCCTTCGACGAGTTCAGCTACCTGCTGGCCGGCGAGACGTTCGCGAACGGCCGGCTCGCGAACCCGGCGTACGCGCTGCCGGAGGCTGTCCAGACGATCCACGTCCTGCAGCAGCCAACGTATGCGTCGAAGTACCTCCCGGGACACGGGCTCTTTCTCGCGTTAGGCGTGGCTCTGGGCGGCAGTCCGCGTCTCGGCCAATGGTTAGCCTATGCCGTCATGGGCGCCGCGCTGTATTGGATGCTCAGCGCCTGGTTCTCGCGACGCGCGGCGTTCCTCACGACGTCACTGTTCATTCTCGTGCTCGCCGACACGGATTGGGCGTCGGGGTATTGGGGCGCCTCGGAGGCTGTCGCCGGAAGCGCGCTCATTTTCGGCGCCATCCGTCGCTTGCGACACGGTCCGCGCGTCGGGCTCGGGCTGCTCGCGGGACTCGGAGCGATGCTGCTCGCCCTAACGCGGCCGCTCGAGGGGCTGGCCGTCAGCATTCTACCGGCCGCGTATTTGGCCTCGTGGGTGTTCGGGAACAGCACGGAGCGAAAGCCGCGTCTGACGCGCTTCGCCCTTCCGTGTGCGCTGGTACTCACGTTAGGCATGTCCTTCCTGGCGGTGCACAACAGAGCCGTCACCGGTAATGCGATGCGGCTCCCTTACGCGCAGTACGAGAAGGGCGCTGTCGGCGCACCGCCGTTCATATGGCAAGCGGTAAACACGCCGAGCGGAGAACTGCGCGCCAATGAGGAGGCACGTTTGCGCATCGACCTCGGGTCCTACCACGGGATGCGCCAGGACTGGTTAGGCTCGATGTGGGCCCGCGCGAGTGCGCAGTCCCTCGGTTTCTACCTCCCGCATGCCGCGTTCGCGCTCGTCCTCTTCCTTCTACCACTCGCCTGGCGTAGACGCAGCCTCTGGCTCGTGGCTGCATCGGCGACCGCGGTGGGCATCGCGATCGGCGCTTCGAGCTTCTACCTGCCGCACTACCTCGCGCCTGCGCTCCCTCCGCTTCTCATTTTGTACACCGTCTCCTGCGGACTGGCGGCGCGGATCAAGTGGTCGGGGCACCGAGTGGGCCGCGCCGCGATCACGGGCTTAACGCTTACGCTCACGGGCTTCGGCGGGTGGAGTCTCTTTTCCCGCACACCGCTCGAGCAAGCGATGGCCCGACCGACTCACTGGACGCGCCAGCGCGAAGCGATCGCGCAGCGCATTCAGGCGGAGCCGGGCAAGCACGTCGTATTCGTTCGTTATGCATCGTCCTACAAATCGCAAAACGAGTGGGTGCAGAACGCCGCGGATCTGGCGCGCGCAGACTTGCTCTGGGTGCACGACCTCGGAGAGCCAGCCAATGCCGCTTTACGGCAGTATGAAGTGGACCGCTCGGCTTGGATTGTCACTGTACATGGCGGCTCGCAACTACCCGAGCTGGCGCCCTACGATGCACCGGTGCGTATGCTCGGCGCGATGGCGAGGTAGCCTACTTCTCGTCTTCGCTGATCCGTTCGCGGCGCGCGACTTCGGTGATTCCTTTCACGCGCCGAGCGGCTTTCATGATTTTTTGGAGGTGGACGAGGTTTTCCACCTCGACGAGAGCGGCGCCGGTCACGCGGCTATCGATCGTGCGTAGCTCGAGTCCGCGAATGTCAGTTCCAGTCGCGGAGATCGCTCCCGCGAGATCGGCGTAGAGTCCGCGGCGATCGTACCCGGCGAGTGCGAGTCGCACGACGAAGCGCTCGCCAGGCTGCTCGGTCCAGTCGATCTCGAGCCGGCGCTCCGGCTCGTGCACGAGAATCAAAAGGTTTGGGCAGTCGGCGCGGTGGATGCTGACGCCGCGGCCGCGCGTGACGTAGCCGACGACCGAGTCTCCCGGGACAGGCTGACAACACTGCGCATAACGCACCATGACGCCGTCGACGCCCTGGATTTTGACGCCGCGCGACGTGCCGCGCATGCGATCCACGAGGCGCTCGATCGCCGTGGGCTTGGACGGCTGCTCGACCTCCTGCGCCAGTTCGGGATACAGCGCCTTGAGGACATCCACAATGGCGATATCGCCCTGGCCTAACGAGGCGATGAGATGTTTCGCATCCGTGAGGCGGAAGCTCTCCTTGGCGACCTTGTCCAGGGCGCCGTCGTCAGGCTTGGCCAGCTTGCGTCGGCGCACCTCGCGGTCGAGCATCTCGCGTCCGATCTTGGCCGCGGTCTGCTGCTCTTCCTGGCGCAGGAACTGCCGGATCTTGTGCCGCGCGCGGCCCGTGCGTACGTGCGACAGCCAGTCGCGGCTTGGCTTCGCGTTAGGCGACGTCAGAATCTCGACCGTCTCCGAGTTCTTGAGCTCGCGTGACAGCGGCGCGATCTTGCCGTTGACCTTGGCCCCCTGGCAGTGCGCTCCTACTTCCGTGTGCACAGCGAACGCGAAGTCGATCGGCGTCGCGCCTCTGGGCAGCTGAATGACGTCGCCAGTCGGCGTGAAGACGAAGATCTCGTCGGCGTAGAGGTCGAGCTTGAGAAACTCGAGGAACTCGTCGGGCGTCTTGGCGTCGAGCTGCAGTTCGAGCACCTGGCGGAACCAGTGCAGCGCGCGATCCAGCTCGTTGGACTTCCCGGCGGACTCCTTGTACAGCCAGTGCGCCGCGATCCCGATCTCCGCCGTGCGATGCATGTCGCGCGTGCGGATCTGAATCTCGTAAAGCTGCCGTCCTGGACCGAAGACAGTCGTGTGCAGCGACTGATACGCGTTGGACTTCGGCTGCGCGATGTAATCCTTGATGCGCTCCTGCAGCGGCGTCCATCCTTCGTGAATGATGCCTAACGCGTGATAGCAATCAGGCACCGAGTTCACGAGCACGCGAATCGCGAGGAGGTCATAGATCTCCTCGTAGGGACGCTCGCGCTGCTGCATCTTCTTGAAGATCGACCAGAGGTGCTTGGGACGGCCCGTCACCTCGACATCCGGAATTCCCGCGTCGCGCAGCGTGCGCTCCAGCGGCTCGCGCATCGCGGCGATGAGCGCCTCGCGCTCGCTGCGCTTGGTCTGCACGAGCTTCGTGAGCTTTTTGTAGTCATCGGCCTCGAGATACTTGAACGCGAGGTCCTCCAGCTCCCATCGCATCCTGGCCATGCCGAAACGATGCGCCAACGGGGCGTACAGATCTCGCGTCTCCTGGGCGATGCGCTCGCGCTTTTCCTCCGGCAGCCAATCGAGCGTGCGCATGTTGTGCAGACGGTCGGCGAGCTTGATGAGGATGACGCGAGCGTCCTTGGCGACCGAGAGCAGCAGCTTGCGATAGTTCTCGACCTGGCGGTCTTGCTTCGACGTCATCGGGAGATGGCCAATCTTCGTTAGGCCATCCACGATCGTCGCCATGTCCTTGCCGAATTCCTGCTCGATGTCCGCGCTGGTGACAGGCGTGTCTTCGATGACGTCGTGAATCAGGCCGCACGCGACGGTCACGGAGTCGAGCTGCAGGTCGGCGAGGATCTTGGCGACCTCGACGCAGTGTGTGACGAACGGATCGCCGTTGCGGCGAAATTGTCCTTCGTGCGCCTTCTCACTGAACCGATACGCGCGCGCGAGTAGGTCCGCGTCGAGCCGCTCGAGATGCGGCCCGCTCGGCCATCCTGGGATCACGTCATTCAGTGCGAGAGTAGACACGGGGCGAATCGTTATTGGTAGGGACTCACGTTAGGCGCAGACCGAATCCCGCTGAGCCGCCGCTGGCGTTGCCGCCGCTCGCCGAAGGGCTGTCGCCACTCCGGGCGTGCGGGTCCGGCAGTGCGCCGGGTGCTCCAAGGGCCGGCATCAGTCCCGCTTCCACGAAACTGACGTAGCGGCCTCGGCCTATGACCACGTGGTCCTGTACCGGAATATCGAGGACGCGCCCTGCAAGAACCAGTTGGTTCGTGACCATCCTGTCATCCAGTGAGGGGCTTGGATCGCCGCTCGGGTGGTTGTGGACAAGGATCACCGAGGCCGCACGCTCCGCTATCGCTTCGCGAAATACCTCGCGAGGATGGACCAACGATCCGTTGAGAATGCCGCGCGTAACCGTGATGTCGCGCTCGAATCGCTGCTGGGCGTCGAGGACAGCCACGTGGAATTCTTCGACGGGAAGGTCCTCGAGGCGCGGGGCGTAGGCGAGATAGATATCACGGGGGAAGCGGATCAGCGCGCCCTCGGCACGCGATTCCTCGCCGAGGCGCCGTCCCAGTTCCAGAGCGGCGTGGATGACGGCAGCGCGAGCGGGGCCGAGCCCACGGATCTGAGTGATCGTCGCGGTCGGCGCAGCGGCTAGCTGACGCAGCGACCCGGCAAAGGCGCCCAACAGTTCATGGGCGAGCGCGAGAGCGGATCGTCGCGATGCGCCGGTTCCGATGAGCAGTGCGAGCAGCTCGACGCTACTGAGGGCACGGGCGCCACAGCGACGCAAGCGTTCGCGGGGGCGATCGTTCGGCGAGAGGTCGTGAATGTTCACCGTTCTTAAACAAAAGCTGTCGGCTACCAGAAGTCAGATCAAAGCTGTCAGCAGGCGTAAGACTACTCGTTAGGTTGCTTTCGGAGGTACTCTAAAGCTTCTTCAGAAGACCGTAGAGCATTCGCCTCACTTCACGCACGCGCTCGCGAAGCGCCTCTGAGTCCACCGCAGACAGCACTTTGATCGCGGACATATACTCGAGCTGATACTCCAACTCATTTGACGATCCAACAGCAATGTGAAGGAATCGGGCGAACTCCCGATTGGTCTCGCGGCCGCAGCCCTCAGCAATGTTTGAAGCAATCGATAGCGCGGACCGGCGCGCTTGAGCGACGGCCCCTGATCGGTCTCGCCGCGCCATCCTTTCAGTTGTTTCGTGAATGCGTACTGCCAGCGCGTGCGCTTTCTGCCAAACCAACAGATTGCTATACGGCTGCATCCATTAACATGAGGCCACGCGCGCCGCGTGCCTCATCATCCTGCGCAGTACACGATCAAATCAATGCACGCTGTCAGCTTTGAACTGGGTTCTGGTAGCCGACAGCTTTAGTTGCCAGCCCTGGTTCGCAGTTAGGCTGTGGCTCCGTGGCACTTCTTGAACTTCCTCCCCGATCCACACGGGCATGGATCATTACGACCCACATTCGTGAAATCGGGCGCCGCACCGCCGCCGGTCGCACCACGGCCCAC
>DASYRX010000312.1:0-5140 GCA_036003845.1 Gemmatimonadaceae bacterium
GCGCTTTCTCGTGATCGAAGTCTTTGGTCGCTATGCGGGCTTCACGTCGTTGCTGCCTGCGATGGCTGGAGCCGCGGATCGCTGCGTGATTCCGGAATACCCAGTGGACGTGGAGCAGCTGACCGAGCTCATGGTGTATGACCATAACCGGAATCCGAGCCGATACTCGGTGGTGCTTGTCTCCGAAGGCGCGCATCTAACGGCGCACGAAGGGATGAGCTATGAGGGCGAAGAGACCGACATGTTCGGCCACCGAAAGCTCGGAGGCATCGGTGACAAGGTGGGTGAAGCGCTCAAGGAATACTCGCCCAAGTACAACAACGGGCGCCGCATCGACGTCGTGAATCAGCGACTTGGCTATCTCGTTAGGTCCGGCGATCCGGACGCGCTCGACTCCATTGTGCCGATGGCCTTCGGCAACCTCGCGCTGGACCTGATCTTGCGAAAGGAATATGGGAAGCTGGTCAGCATTCACCGCGGATTCTACGACAGCGTGCCCATCAAGAGCGTGTCGGAGAACAAGAAGGTCGTGGACGTGAGCAAGTACTACAACACGGAGCGGCTGCGCCCGATCTACGATTTCGATGGAGCGCCGCTGTTCATAATGACCAGCGATTGAGATGCTCTCGAGTCGCGGCCCGGCGGACGCGTTGGCACATCACGTCGAAGCGCTCTGGCACTTCACCGGCCAGGAAAAGACGAGTCACCAGGAACGCGTTCTCCCCAGCGGCAAGTTCCACCTGATCGTCGACCTAGAGGCTGGGCGCGGAGCCGTTTCGGGTCTGCGCTCGCGCTACAGCGTCATCAATCCGGCCGCCATTACTTCACTCATCGGCATCGTTTTCCGTCCGGGCGGCGCGCACGGACTCTTCGACGCGCCGGCGAGCGATTTTCACAATCAGTTGATCGCGCTGGAGCTGGCCGCGAGCTCGCTGGCCAAACAGCTCGAGCGTTTGCACGACGCAGTCACTGTCGAGGACAAGTTCCGCATCCTGGAGAGCGCGCTGCTGCGCGTATTGCAGCGTAAAGGCGAAAGACGCCTAACGCTGCATCCGTCAGTCCAACACGGCCTCGCCGAGTTTCGCCTAACGCCGCACATTCAGCGCGTGTCTCAGGTGGCGAAAGACGCCGGGCTCAGCCGACGGCGCTTCAGCCAGCTATTCCGCGAGCAGGTTGGAATGACGCCAAAGCTGTACTGCAGGCTGCGTCGTTTCCGGCAGGTCGTGCGTCAGATCGCAGTGGGTACCGAGGTCGACTGGCCAGCTTTGGCATTCGCTGGTGGCTATAGCGACCAGGCACATCTAGGCCACGAATTCCGCGACTTTTCCGGGCTCACGCCAGGCGACTACGCGGCATCGGTGCGCCCCTTCCCCAATCACATCCGCGTTGGGTGATCTCGTCCGCCGACACTGGCGGGCACTTCCCATTCTTACAAGACAGCCAGCCAGCGCGCAGCTACTCTCTGAGTGGGTGCAGAATCGGAGGGAGCGATGAAGGGAGTTCCCGAGGGTGCATCGGCCCTCATACCGCGGCTCTATTGCCGCGATCCCGGGGCTGAAATGGACTTCTGCACGACTGCGCTTGGCGCCGTCGAGCTGAACCGTCGAGCAGACAACGACGGTCGCGTGCTGCACGGTCTCCTGACGATTGGCCCGGCTATGCTCATGATCGAGGGCGAATCGGCGAGCCTAACGAGCCGTCCTCCGAGCCTGGACGGCAGCTCACCAGTGGTGCTGTACGTCTACGTAGAGGACGTCGACAAGACAGTCGAGCGCGCCGTCGCCGCCGGGGCCAAGGTCCTTTATCCAGTGCAGAACCAATTCTGGGGCGATCGCATCGGATGGGTGATGGATCCGGCAGGTCATGTCTGGACGGTGGCGACGCGCATCGAAGAGACGACCGCGCGGGAACGCAGCGACCGGTGGGAGGCGATCAAGGAGAAATCGCAATCATGAAAAACCGCTCAGCACCGTCAGCGACTGTCACACCGATCCTCGTGTACGAGGATGTGGGAGAGGCAATCGAGTGGCTGTGCCGCGCGTTCGGTTTTACCGAAAGGCTCCGCGCAGAACACAGCGGCTCTGTCGTGCACGCGCAGCTGGATGTGGGCGAATGCTCTATAATGATTGGCCGGCAAGGCGGACCGTATCGCGCCCCCCAGGAGGGGGCCACCGTCAGCGCCTATGTGCTTGTGGACGTGGACGACGTCGACAAGCATTTCGCACATGCCAA
This sequence comes from Gemmatimonadaceae bacterium, assembly GCA_036003845.1. Lineage (GTDB taxonomy): Bacteria > Gemmatimonadota > Gemmatimonadetes > Gemmatimonadales > Gemmatimonadaceae > DASYRX01. Next base: position 2,233 of record DASYRX010000312.1, read on the forward strand.
GGCGAACGGGGCAGAGATCGTCTACGAGCCTAACAACTTGCCCTTCGGAGAACGCGCTTACACGACGCGCGACCACGCTGGACACTGGTGGACGTTCTCGCAGCACGTCGCTGATGTCGCTCCCGAAGACTGGGGCGCTAGGGTTGCCGCGACCGATTGATTACCTAACGGCGCGTTGGCGTGCTGGAGCACCAGCAGGGAAGCGCTGGGGAGCGGTTACGATCTGCGCAACCGATATCGCCGGCCCTGTGTCCTAGTCTGCGCAACCACTCGCGGAGTGCTTCCTGTGCATTTCGGCCTGGCTTTGGCACTTGTTGCATTCGGCCCGCTCGTCGTGGCGGCGCAATCATTCGCCATCAAGGACGTTCGAGTGTTCGACGGCGAGCGGGTCGTCGAACGGCGCAGCGTGCTCGTAGAAAACGGCCGGATCAGCCTCGTGGGCGGACCAGACATTCAGATACCGCAAGGTACTGAAGTCATCGACGGCCGCGGACGTACGTTGCTTCCAGGCTTGATCGATTCCCACGTGCACCTGACGGATAGCGCCGCGGCCGATCTGCGCCAGGCTTTGTTGTTAGGCGTTACCACCGTCATCGACATGTTCAGCGGCTCCACGAGGTTCGAGCGCATCAAGGCGCTGCGGACCGCCGACTCCGCGCATCTCGCCGATGTTCGAACGGCAGGCGTCGGGGCCACCGCGCCTGGCGGGCATCCCTCGCAGATGGGCGGCCCCCCGCTTCCAACGCTCGCGGATTCGACGCAGGCCGCGGCGTTTGTGAGTCAGCGCGTTGCTGAGGGATCCGACTTCATCAAGATCATTTATGATGATCTCGCCACGCTCGGCATGTCGTTGCCGATGCTCCAGAAAAACACGCTGATTGGGGTTATTGCAGCCGCGCACGCGCACAGCAAGCTCGCGGTCGTGCACGCGTTGGCTGAAGCTCACGCGCGAACAGCGATCGAGGCGGGTGCCGATGGGCTGGTGCACTTGTTCACCGGCGCGACTGTGTCCGCCGATTTCGCTGATGTCGTGGCGAGCCACGGCGCGTTCGTCATTCCGACACTCGGCGTTGTGTTCGCGAGCTGTGGTCAGCCTAACGGCGCGAGCATCGTGGGCGATTCGCTGTTGCGACCGTTCATTCGACCCATGTGGCGTCCAATGATGTCACGAACGGTTTCTCGGCCGAACGGTCCCAAGTCCTGTGAGGGTACGCGAGCGGCGGTGCGGCAGCTCGCCGGCAAGCATGTGCCAGTTCTCGCGGGAACCGACGCTCCATCGCCGGGGCAGACTTATGGTGCGTCACTGCACGGCGAATTGGCGCTGCTCGTCGGCGCCGGGCTGAGCGCGACTCAGGCGCTCGCCGCGGCGACATCGGCACCAGCGCGCGCCTTTGGACTTGGAGATAGGGGCCGCATCGGTCCCGGCCTCCGCGCCGATCTCGTGCTTGTCGACGGAGATCCGACAAAAGATCTCTCCGCCACTCGCAGGATCGTCGCGATCTGGAAGCGCGGCGTGCGAGTCGATCGCGCTAATTACGACAACTAGCCTCGAGTCGACGTAAACGGGTGATGCCTAACGCACTGCCTGCTGTGCGGCTCGCGCCGTGCGCCGGAAGGTGCCGGGCCCCACGCCCTGGACCCGCGTAAACGCTTTACTGAACGCGACGGGGTTGGCGTAGCCGACGGCCTCTGCCACGGTAGCGATCGCCCCGTCGTCTTCGCGCAATCGCTGCGCGGCGATCGTCATGCGCCAGCGCGCGAGGTATTGCAGCGGAGGTTCGCCCACAAGCTCGGTGAATCGCGCGGCGAACGATGAACGCGACATCGCTACCTCGGCTGCAAGCTTCTCCACCGTCCACGACTCCGCAGGACGCGCGTGCATGAGACGCAGCGCAGATCCGATTGCAGGATCACCCACAGCCCGCAGTCCGCACGCCGACTGTCCTTTCGTCGAGATCCAATAGCGCAGCGAGTGCACGAGCAGCAAGTCGGCGAGGCGCGCCAGCACGATGGAGCCGCCAGCTCCTGGTGACGCGCTCTCGCTCAGTATCAGCGGGACCAGGCCGGCGAGCTGCGGGCTCGCTGACATCGCGTTGGCGGGGAGGTGGATCGCAAGGGGCAGGGAAGCGAGCAGCACGTTCCGCGGCGCCGTGCCTAACGTGAAGTGACCGACGATGAGCGTCGTCACCGGTCCATCACCGCCTCCGCGGGCCGCGTGCGGTTGTCGCGGGCAGGCGTCGTAGTCGAACGTCATTGGACGCACGTCGCTCCTATCGACGTCGCGCACTTCGTGTGCGGAGCCGTGCGGGAGGATCACAGCGTCTCCCGCGGAGAGCGCGATCTCTACAGCCGGCTGCTTGGCACCCGCTGGGCTCGTTGCCACGGTCAGCCAGGCGCTGCCGCGTGCGACGACGTAGAAGCTGAGATAGTCGCGCGCAGGGATTTGCAGTCCCCACGGCGCGCCGAGATCGATTTGGCCGAAGATCGCTGTGCGCAGGTGCACGGCCTGCAGGATCTCCCCAACCACGTCGATACTATCCGAATTGGCTGGACGCTTGGTAGCATTTCGTGGCTTTTTGCGCATAGATAATCCATAACAAACCGGCCATTCTAAGACAAGCCGACAAGCGAACAAATCGGCCAAATCTCAACCGGTCGACTCAATGCAAACCGCTCAATTCATTTCAGCAACAGCCCCGCACGTCACCGCTCTCAGCGCGGGCCTCCTCGTCGCTCGCGTCGTGTTCGGCCTAACGATGAGCGCTCACGGCGCGCAAAAACTCTTCGGCTGGTTTGGCGGCTACGGCTTGAACGCGACCGGCCAGTTCTTCGAGCAGCTCGGTTTCCGGCCCGGACGAATGCTTGCCGCCGTTGCGTCAACAACTGAGATCCTCGGTGGTCTCCTCCT
>DASYRX010000313.1:0-8782 GCA_036003845.1 Gemmatimonadaceae bacterium
GACGCGCGGCGTGTCGCGCGCCGGAGGAACGTCAAAGTACCTCTTCATCGATCCCTGGCTGCGCAACGGCTATCAGCAGCGTTATACGGTTTCCGTCGGCGGCGGCGGTGAGGCGCTCAGGTACTACGTCTCCGGGACGACGACTAACGAAGAGGGCGTGCTGCCTAACGATAAGGAGCAGAAGAAGGTCATCCGTGGCAATTTCTCCTTCACGCCGATGTCGGACCTGATCTTCGCCTGGAACACGTCGTACACGAAGAACGCGATCGCCAACACGGCGGCGGGCAACAACGCGCACGGTTTGACGCTGAACTCGTTCCGGCGCGATCGCAATTACGCGTCGAACGACCGCCCGGAAGTCGTCTCGCTGATGCTGAATCAGGAGATCACCAGCGACATCGACCATTTGATTACGGGCGGGACGGCGAGCTGGAGCCCATCGGTGAACCTAACGAATAAGTTCACGATCGGTTACGATCTGGCGCAGATCGAGAATCGTAACCTGCGTCCGTTCGGTTTCGTGCTGGCACCGACAGGCATCATTTCCAATCGCAGGAATTCGTACCAGAACCTGACTTTCGATTACGCCGGGAACTACGTGCGACCATTCTCGGCCCTGCGCACTACGCTTTCCTGGGGCGGCCAGTGGGTGGCAACGGAGCAGCGCGAGACCTCGGCCTATGGCGAGAACTTCCCGGGGCCTGGTAAGCCGACGGTGTCGAGTGCCGGCACCACGTTAGGCTTCGAGGATCGGCAGCGAGTGATCAACGCCGGGTTCTTTGGCCAGCTGTTGTTCGATGTCAAGAACCGCTATTTCCTCACCATTGGCGGGCGCGTCGACGGCAACAGCGCCTTCGGCGAGAACTTTGGTTTGCAGTACTATCCACGGGCGAGTTTCTCGTGGGTCGCGTCGGAGGAGAGTTTCTGGCCGACGTGGGGCTCGGCGATGAAGTTCCGAGTGGCGTACGGGCAATCGGGACGCGCGCCAGGTGCCTTCGACGCCGTGCGTACGTGGGATCCCGTGGGTTGGGGAGGCCAGCCGGCCTTCTTCCCACGTAACGTGGGCAACCCGGACCTCGGTCCGGAACGGACGACGGAGCTGGAAGTGGGCTTCGACGCCGCCTGGCTCAACGATCGCCTAACGAGCGACGTGACGTGGTACAGGCGGGACATTAAGGAAGCACTCTTTAACGTTCGCCAGATCCCATCGTTCGGCTTCCTGAACCCGCAGCTGAAAAACGTGGGCAAGATGAAGAGCGACGGATTGGAAGCTAGCGCTACGCTCACGCTGCTGCAGCGTCGTAACTTCGGTTGGGATGTTGGCGGTTCGGTACACAATTACAGCAGCGAGATCGTTTCGTTAGGCGGCGCGGCCGCGTTCTCCCTCGGGAACTTTGGCTGGATCATGGAAGGACAGCCGATCCCCGTGATCCGCACGGACTTCTGCGTCACCAACGCGGATCAAAAGGCGGCCCCGATCGTCAGCTCGAGTGTAAACGACTGCGTGTTCGGGCCGAACCTTCCGCCGCACACTTACGGCGTGCATACCAACTTGCGTCTGCCGTACAACATGACGTTCGTGGCACGCGGGGAATACCAGGGCGGGCACTTCATCGCCGATGGAGCGGCGAACGCTGCGACGTCACGCTCGGTGCGCTGGCCTGGCTGCTACGAATTCTACACGCTGCAGGAAACGGGAAGAATCAACGACGCGAAGGCGATCGACCGAGCGCGCTGCACGGTGGCGACGACGCGGTCGGATTACTGGATCTATCCCGCGGATTTCTTCAAGGTGCGCGAGGTCTCGCTGAATGTCCCCATTCCGCAGCGCTTTCTGCGTGGCGCGCGGACGGCGAGCCTAACGCTTAGCGGCCACAACGTGTGGAAGTGGGTGCACGACGACTTCAAGACCTTTGACCCCGAAACGGGGAACAATGATGGGTTCGATTCCCGCGTACGCTCGATTCTCGAGCACGTGCCACCACCGGCGGCTTACAGCGCGATCCTGCGCGTCAGTTTCTGAGCCGCCAATGCGAACCCATCAGCGAACCCCTAACGAGAGATTAACCATGCGAAACATCGGCGGGCTTTACATCGCGCTGCTGCTCGCCGGGGTCGTGTCCTGCGACACGAAGGTCACCAACCCCGGTCCGGTGCAGGACACGTTTCTCAACGATCGCAGCGCGGCCCTGGCAATGGTAAACGGCGCCGGCCGTGCATTGTCTGCAGGTATCAACTGGGTCGGCTACACCGGCGCGGCAGTGTCACGCGAGATCCACCCGGCCGGCTCAACCGGCAGTTTCGGCATCACCACTAAATGGCAGTATGGCGATCTGACGACCGACCTCGGCGATATCGATACGCACTGGGAACAGTCGCAGCGCGCCCGATGGCTCGCGGAAGAGACGCTGCGACGATTGGAGGCAGCGGGCCCACCTCCCGCCACCGCCGCGGCTGCAGAAAAAACGGCGTACGCCAACCAAACGCAGCTCGCGTTAGTCTACGCCGGTTTCGCCAATCGGCTCCTCGGCGAGAACATGTGCGACTGCGTGATCGACGGCAGCGGGATACAGGCGAACGCGGTGTATTTCACACGCGCAGAGAGTCTTTTCACGAAGGCGATTGCCGTGACTGGCGGCACCGCGGCAACCATCCAGGCGCAGGCGAGAGCCGCTTATGGCGGACGTGCCGCTGTCCGCGTTTTCCTGAATAAGTGGACCGAGGCAGTCAGTGACGCAGGACAGCTAGCGATCGATTTCGTCTTCAACATGCCTTACTTCAATCTTGGAGACGATGCGCAGCGCAACCGCATCGCCTACGCGGTCCTGAACACGCCGTATCGCGCGCACACGAATTGGAACACGTGGCATGACGTTTACCGAAAGGCCACGAACGATCCGCGCGTACCCATCACGACCACCACACTTCAAGGAGACGCGGCTATCGACTGTTGCGGCCGCGTTCCGTTCTGGCCCCAAGCAAAGCACTCGAAATCAGATTCACCCGTTAGGCTCACGAGCGGTCGCGAGATGCGGCTGATCGAAGCCGAGTCAAAGTTGCGCAACAACGATATGGCCGGTGCCATGACGTCGATCAACCTGGTGCGCACAAACGCCGGTGCTGCAACGATCACCGCGACTGACATTACAGACGCCTGGCGCCTGCTCAAGCGCGAGCGCGGTATCGAGCTGTGGCTAGAGGCGCGCCGCCTCGGCGACCTGCGGCGTTGGAAGGCCGCGAATACTCCAGGTGCTCTCGATCCACTGGAATCGGTCGGAGCAGCGTCGCACCTGACACAGCAGGATCTCTGCTTCCCAATCTCGAAGTCGGAGCGGGAAACGAATCCGAATTTGAAATAAGCACCTTCGTTAGGCAGCAGCGCCGGCGTGGGCTCGACCTGCGCCGGCGCTGTTCTGTTATCGAATCACACGGTACGCTGGAACGAGCGCATCGGTACCCCCGCCTCCGGGGAGCCGCTCGCTCCCAGGCTCACCCTTGAGCGCCTTGTACAGCAGTACGCCGACGACGATAGCCGCTCCGCCAACCACCCCGTATGTGCGCGTTCGATCGAGCTCGCGGATCTCCAGGAAAACGATCTCGCTCCGTGGAATCGACACGCGCTGATGCAGCGTCTGCAACGAGCTGCCTATTTCGGCCTGCATGACGGCGGGGACTTCCAGGATGAGCGTGTCGCGAGCATTGGATATCAGCTTTCCAGTCAGCACCTGCTGTTTTGTGCCAAGTACAGGGGCGACGCTCTCGCCAGCCGCCGGCGTTATTCGCGCGCGTACGGTCACGCCTGGTGCCACAGCTCCCGGCTGCGCGGCCGTGTAGGCGTAGCAACCCGTAACGAGCGGGGCTGCAAGAGCGAGGAGAACCGCTTGATAACGCACGACGTACGATGCCCTAAGGAGCACTGACCAGCAAGGACGTTGAAAGCCTGCCTCACGGTACAGGCTTGCACGCAGCCTCTTAAGCTGCGCGATTTTGAAAACGAGCTTCGCTTTCTCTCGCACCCGGATCCTCACGTGTCCTTGCCCTCAGCAACGCCATTCGATCAAGCCACTGCAGCGTGCCGCTGTGAATGGGGAACGGCGGGCATCGACGCGCTTGCGCCCGCAGACGTCATCATTGTCGTCGATGTTCTTTCATTTACCACGTGCGTTGACGTGGCGACGGCCCGCGGTGCAGCGATACTCCCGTACGCGTGGAACGACGCGACAGCTGCGGAATTTGCATCGCAGCAGTCCGCGGAGCTCGCGCTCAAGCGCGGACTAGGACGCTACTCGTTGTCGCCGGCATCTTATCTCGAGGCGCCGAGCGATCTCCGCTGCGTGCTGCCATCGCCTAACGGGGCCGTGGTAGCGTTGCGAGCGGCGCGGACCACAAGCGCAGTCTTGGCTGGATGCCTGCGCAACGCCGGCGCGGTCGCAGCCGCTGCTAGGCGCCTCGGCGCCATGGTGAATGTCTGTCCGGCTGGCGAACGTTGGCGCGATGGCACCTTACGTCCGGCCCTCGAGGATTGGGTCGCAGCCGGCGCCATTCTGTCGCAGCTTCAAGGCTCCAAGTCACCTGAGGCCGAGGCAGCGATCGCCGCTTTCGAACGCTGGCGCAGCGATCTCGCGCGCTGTCTGTCCGAATCCGGCTCCGGGCGTGAGATGCTCGGCCGTGGCCACGCTGTGGACATCGAGATCGCTGCGGAATACGATGTCAGCGCGCATGTGCCGCTGCTTCAGGGAAATGAATTCAAGTGGGCGGCCGCATAACCATCGAGCTCATAAACGCCATCATCCTCGAGAGTTAAGCGCCTAACGTGAGCTCGTCCTCCGGCGACGAATTCGCGGCGCAGCTGCGTGAGTTCGGACCGCTCGGGCTCGTAGCTGTCGTCGTCATTCTTCTTTCCGGAACTGCTCACTACTACTCGTGGGCCATTCCTCTCGGTGCGCTACTCGCGCTCGCGTGGGTGAAGCTGTCGCGCACGCCGTGGCGCGACGTCGGCTTCTCCAGACCAAAGAACTGGATTTTTGCAGTTGCGATCGGCGTCGTCTTTGGCGTTCTGCTCAAGCTCCTGATGAAAGCGGTCGTGCTGCCGCTGCTCGGTGCGGATCCGAGTAACGAGGCCTTTCATTTTCTCAGAAGAAATCGAGCCGTGCTTCCAGCGGCCATTTGGGCGATGCTCGTCGCCGGTTTTGGCGAAGAGACCATCTTTCGGGGCTTTCTCTTCGAGCGGCTCGGCAATCTCATTGGATCAAGCTTGTGGGCTAAAGTCTTCACGGTCGTGTTCACTTCAGCGTGCTTCGCCGCCGCCCACTATTCGTTGCAAGGAATCGTCGGCGTGCAACAGGCAGCGATCACAGGCCTCGCGCTGGGAACTGCTTACGCGCTCACCGGCCAGATTTGGGTACCGATGATCGCGCATGCTGCGTTCGACTTGACGGCGCTCTCTATCATCTATTGGAACTTGGAAGGCGCGGTCGCCCACCTCATCTTCAAGTAAGGCACATCGGATCGCGGCGACCTGCCCACTTTCCTAAACACTCGGCGCTCGAGACTCTTAACTCAAAGCTCATTGTTTCCATGTCCTTGCACATCGCACTCCTGATTCTGGTGCTGAGCAGTGCACCTCGCCACGACCAATCGAGCAATGCCACTCTCGTTCTCGCCGGTGGCTGCTTCTGGGGTGTCGAGGCTGTCTTCGAGCACCTCCGCGGCGTTCGCTCCGTGACCTCGGGCTACGCCAGCTACGGTTCGCCTAACGAGGATCACTCGCCGGTGCCGATCGAAGCCGTGCGCATTGCGTACGATCCCAAAGCGATCACGCATCGCCAGCTGCTGGAAGTGTTCTTCAGCATCGCGCACGATCCGACGTCACGCGACCGCCAGGGACCGGACGCCGGGCCTGAATACAGGGCCGTCGTCTTTCACGCGTCTGACGACGAGCAGAAGGGCAGCGAAGCGTACCGCGAAGAGCTGTCGCGCCAGGGCCGCTTCGCGCGACCAATCGTCACCGAAGTTCGGCGCCTAGTGGATTTCCAGATCGCCGAGCCGTTTCATCAGGACTACGCGTCGCGGCACCCGAACGATCCATACATCGTGTACAACGACGCTCCCAAGCTCGTACGTCTCAAACAACAGTTTCCGGCGCTGTACCAGGAGCAGCGCGCGCCGTAGCGTTAGGCTCCCCTCTCGCGAGGACCCGACATCTTCGAGCATCGCTCGCAGGCGCCGATATCAAACCGCGCGTTCATCGGACGCATGGGCCGGCAACTCGTCTACGCGAGTGCGCTCATCCTGCTGTCACTCCTGCTGGGCATGTCAGGCTATCATTGGTTCGCGCACTTCTCGTGGGTCGACTCCTTTCTCAACGCCTGCATGCTCCTCGGTGGAATGGGACCAGTTGGCGACCTGCCGAACGAGGGATCGAAGATCTTCGCCGGTACCTATGCGCTCTACGCCGGCCTCGTCTTCCTCGTGATCACTGCACTGCTGCTAACGCCGGTGATTCATCGAGTCCTGCATCGCTTCCACTGGGAAGTGACTCGCGACTCGAAGTAAACCGCGTGGCCCCTAACGCAGTGTATCCTTGCGCGTCGAGTCCTTGCGCGCGGGAGGGTTGGCCGCCGAATCCTTGCGCGCAGCCGGCTTCGCGGCGGGGAGCCGCGGTCGAGGCACCACTGGTCCGCGGCTGATCATCAACTTCATCTCCGCGTCGGCCACGGCACGCACTCGAATGTCCTGCGTCGTCGCCAGCACGCTGGTCCCTTCGGCGCGCGCGATGCGCAGGCTGAGGTCCACTCCAGGCGTGAGCGTGCGGTTCGTCCCGCGCTCGGCAAGATCGACGAGCTTCCCGAGCGCCGCGGAGTCCGGGAGGCGCGCTCGCTCGCGCAGGAAATCTCGGATATCGACGCGCTTCATCCACTCGAAGCCTCTGACGAGGAGCTTCAGGCTGCCGACGTCGTACTCCAGATCGGGAACGTGCACCTGCCGGTTGGCGCGGTCGATTGAGGGCGTGCCCGTGAAGTACACACGTCCCTTTACGGCGCCGGCCAGCAGAACGCCTAACGCGACGCGCCCGCCGCCGATGCCGCTCAGCTGAACGTCCGCCACGCGAATGCGACGGGTCCCCTGCCTGATCGAGCGCCCCACGAGCGCGCGCTGCAGCAGCGTAGTGGCCACTGGGTACGTGAAACGCGCGTCCATCTGCACGTGCGTCCCAGTACCGACACTATCGGCCTTCCCGAGCGCGGGGATTTCAGTCATATGCTCGGTGTCGCGCGGTCGGTCTCCGGTCACGACGCGCGGCGAGGCAATGAGTCGCACGTGGCCGACGAGAGTGTCGCGCACGGCGTCGATCGATCCCAGCTGCGCCGCGTAGGGATTGATGAGCATGTACACGCTGTCTGTGAAGCGTATCGGGCGCTGCAGCGTGCGCCACAACTGCTCGAATCGCGCCCGCGCGTTCCAGCGCGCAACGTTGCGGTCGAACTTCTCGATATTCTGCTCCAGCAACCGCCGCGTCGCGTCGATGACCCGATTCGTCACGTCGATGCGGAAGATCGTTATGCGGCAGCGATCGCGCGCGTCGTTGCTCACCGGTTCGAGCTTCGCGACGCGCGTTCGCGTGCGCAGCTGCCAATCCGGCGTTAGGCGCGCGCTCGACACGAGCGTCGCGCGCACGCGCGGGCGCGGCACCCCCGCCGTTCCGCATGCGGCGCTCAGCTCCGGACCGATGATCGGCCGGTACCAGACGCGACCCTCGAACTCGACGTCAGTCGAGATCGAGATCGTCGTGCCGTTCACCCGCACGCGAAACGGTTCGCGCGCGACGACGAAGGCAAAATGCGCGCGCGTGTTGTTGCCGGCCTGCATCCTCCGCTCGATGTCGCCGAACGTCCGCGGCACAGCCTTCTCCAGCGAGTCGACAGCGGCGGACACATCGTAGGCCACGGGCGCATCTATTATAGACGGCGCTGCCGGAGGCATCGTGTCCGGTAGGTCCGCGATAACCGTGGGCGGCGACGGGTCCAGCGACAGCGGGTTTCTCAGGAGATACCAGAGGTAGCCCCCTCCGATCGCGATCGTCACGCCGAGTAGCGCGAGTCCGATTCGTGTTCGTTTCGTCAGAGGCGCTATGCGGCGGCGGGGCTGTCGAAGGGACAAGGAGTGCTACCCGAGTATGCGGTGGGCTTCTGCGCAGGGCAACGCCCTGATGGCTGTATTCGGGGCAGCAAAGGCTATCGCACAGCGTGGCGCGGAAGCGAGATTGTCGCCGCAGGTCGTCGGTTGGTCGCCACGCGCGTTCGCTGTTAGGCATGGCGCCTCGCGAACCGCGTTAGGTAGTGTGAACAACTATGGAGCAACGACGATGCAAGACAGCGTCACGCAATGCCACTTTTTGATGCGAGAGATGGAGGAGATAGCCTCCGACCTGCGCGACGAACACCGCGCGCTGCAGCCGCGACCGGGTGCCAAGACGGCGGGCTGGCTGATCGGGCACATCGCCGTGACAGGCGACTACGGACGCCGCCTTTGCGGGAGGACTCCGCTCTGTCCAAAGGAATGGCGCGCGCTCTTCAATCCCGGAAGTCAGCCGTCGCCGAACTCCGAGGCATATCCAAGCATGGAGGTGCTGCGTCGCACAGCGCACGATGTGTATCGAGATTTTTGCCAAGCGGCGCTCAACGCAGATCAAGCAGCGCTGGCCATTGAGAATCCTTTTGTGCCAGGGCGAGCTGATTTTCCCACGGCGGGTGTGTTCGTTCGCTATCTGATGTCGGGGCAC
>DASYRX010000314.1:0-25416 GCA_036003845.1 Gemmatimonadaceae bacterium
GCCGACCACGAAAATCCTGTCCCTTCTGCGAATCGCGCGTGCGTTTCATCGACTACAAGGATGATCGCGCGTTAGGCCGCTTCATCACAGATCGCGGCAAGATTCTGCCCAGCCGCCTGAGCGGTGTCTGCTCGCGCCATCAACGTCAGCTGGCGAGCGCGATCAAGCGCGCGCGCTACCTGGCGCTCATCCCGTACATCCGCGGGCACGTCGCCTAACGCGGCATCTCGATGACCAGTCCGGCGCGAGCCACACCAGAGCCGCTGAGCGCCGTCGCACCACCGCCCGCTTCACGCGAGCGTGGCTGGCGCGGCGTCCTCGGGGGGCTCGTCGCGCTCATCCTTCTCCCCACGATCCCGCAGCTCAGACTCCTCACGCCGGTCGATCAGGTCCTGCTGTTGATCGCGCCGACGATGGCCGTCTGCGCAGTCGCAGCCTGGTGGCGAGGCGGCCGGATCTCTTTCGCGCTCCTCTGGCTTGTTCTGGCGGCATGGATCGTCGCCGGCCCCGTACGCGCCAGCGATTCTTTCGCGATGCTCGCACGCGCCTGGTGCGTCGTGCTCGCGGGCACGTTCGGCGTGATGCACGTCGTCATGCCGCGGCACCGCTTCCTGCCGCGCGCGCTCGGCGCGATTGCCGCCACAACCATGATAGCGCTCGTCGTGCTGGCGGCGAGCGGAAACGGCTTCCAGCAGCTACACACAGTCGTCGTGTCCGAGATCGATCGACGCCTCGCCGCGAGCGTCGACATGGTCACGCAAGCGATGAGTTCACCGCAGTGGCAACGCTTGGCACAAAGCTCCCCGACCTTCGCCAAGTTCGCTGAAGATTCGACGCTGCAGCTTCAGCAGTTCGCGAGCGTGGCGAAGAGCGTCTACGCGGCAGTGTTGGCAATCGAGTCGCTCGCCGCACTCGCGGTAACCTGGGCGTTGTTCCACAGAGTGAGTCGAGCGCGCATCGGCGCTCCGCTGGCACCACTGCGCGAGTTCCGCTTCAGCGATCAGATGGTGTGGGGACTCGTCGTAAGCATCGTGCTGCTCGTCCTGCCGACGTTCAGCGGACTGCGTGCGATGGGACTTAACCTGCTCATCTTTTTCGGCGCGCTATACGCACTGCGCGGGTTCGGCGTGCTCGCATGGTACTTCGCGTCGCACAAGGTCGGCTTGGTTCTCGTAATGATTGTCGCGATTCTCGCCTTGCCCCTCACAAGCCTCTTCTCGATTGGCGTGGGACTCGGCGACACATGGCTCGATTGGCGTGGACGGCCGCGCGTTACACCGCGGCCGCCGTCGCCTCCACAGTGATCAGCACCTAACGATCGGAGCACCTGGCAATGGATGTGATACTTCGGCAAGCGGTGGAGAAGCTCGGCGCCCCCGGCGACGTCGTGAAAGTCTCGGCCGGTTACGCTCGTAACTATCTCCTGCCGCATGGCATGGCCGTCGAGGCGACGCCCGGCAACAAAAAGCGGATCGAGCAGGAGCGCGCACGCCTCGAAGCGGCTGAGAGTTCGCGTCGCGATGCCGCTCAGGACATCGCCAAGCAGATCGAGCAGATCTCGCTCACTTTCGCCGCGCGCGTCGGCGACGAAGGAAAGCTCTTCGGCTCTGTGACAGCGTCAGATCTGCATCAGCAGCTCGAGGCGCAGGGCGTCAAAATCGAGCGTCGCCAGATCGAGCTTCATGAGCCTATCAAAGCGCTCGGTGTCTACCGCGTCGCAATCAAGTTGCACGCGGATGTGAAGCCCGAGATCAAAGTCTGGGTAATCAAGCAATAAGGTCGACGAAAGCTGACGGCTGTCAGCCGACAGCCGTTAGCTGACAGCAGCGATCAGCCTTGGTTGGGGTGGTCGAGGTCACATCGGCGCCTCGCGTTTGGTTCTATAAGTGACCAAATGCGCGCTGTCGCGGATTGTGCCCCTTTTTTATGTTCGCGGAACATTCCTTGAGCACACCTTCTACTACTTCCGCCTACAATCCCGCACTGCGTACTGAATGGCGAAGTCTCAGCAGGCACAGTCAGGCACCAATCCTCAACCGAATCCTGGCAGCGCAGCCCTCGCGCAACGCGCAGCCGCTCTATGCCTCGACAACAAGGCGACCGACGTTGTCATCCTTCACTTGGGCGGCGTGTCTGACATGACAGATTTCTTCGTCATCGCCAGCGGGACATCTGATACGCACGTCCGCAGCACCGCCGAGCACCTCATGGAGGGGCTCAAGGCCGAGGGGCAGTCAGTACACCACGCCGAAGGTGTCACGCAGGGACGCTGGGCGTTGCTCGATTACGTGGATGTCGTCGTGCACTTGTTCCACCCCGCTTTGCGCAATTTCTATCAACTGGAACGCCTTTGGAGCGACGCCACCGTCGTTCCCGTCGAGCACGCCGGAGCCCTCTCATGATGCGCCGCCTGTTTGTCGCTCTCGCTTTCTCCATTCCGCTCGCGGCGTCGAGCGCCAGTGGACAAGGCTACTTCGGCATGAACCAGGTCCAGTACGACAACTTCAAGTGGTACATCATAGAGACTGAGCATTTCCTCGTTCACTACTATCCAGAGGAAAAGGACGCCGCGCGCGATGCGGCGCGGATGGCGGAGCGCGGATACGCACGTCTGTCGCGAGTGCTAAACCACCAGTTCCGCGAAAAGAAGCCGCTCATTCTTTATTCGTCGCGCACGGATTTCGGGCAGAACAATGTGACCGGCGACCTGGGCGAGGGGACGGGCGGCGTGACCGAAGCTCTTCGGCACCGCATCCTACTCCCCTTCACTGGGGATTATCGCTCGTTCGACCACGTGCTGCAGCACGAGCTCGTGCACGCGTTCCAGTACGACATTTTCGCCCGCGGGCGCGCCGGATCGGGGCTGCAGAACCTGGCGCAGAACCTTCCGCCGCTCTGGTTCGCCGAAGGAATGGCCGAGTATCTCTCGTTAGGCCCCGGCCACGTGCTCACGCACTCGTGGGTGCGCGACGCCGCGCTCAACGGCTCGTTGCCGACGATCGAGCAGATGACGAACTATCCCGAGCGCTTCTTCCCGTACCGCTATGGTGAGGCGCTGTGGGAGTACATCGGGGCGCGCTGGGGCGACGAAGTCATCGGCGAGATCATGAACGCACTTCCTAACGTGGGCCTCGAACGCGCTTTCAAGCGCGAGCTTGGCCTCTCGCTGGAGGAGCTGAGCGACGAATGGCGCGAGGCGATGCAGACGAAGCACCTGCCGCAGGTCGCCGAGATGGACCGCGCCCGCAAATTCTCCGATCCGATCCTCAATCAGCGACGCACGGGCGGTTTCGCGCAGCGCTTTATCGCGCCCTCGCTCTCCAACGACGGCAAGCTGATCGCCTTCGTGTCCGAGGGAAGCTTCCTGCGTGGCGAAGTCTTCCCCGACCTCTGGCTCGCAAACGCGGAGACAGGAAAGCGCATCAAGCGGCTAGTCAAAGCCACCTTCGATCCGGACTTCGAGGAGTTGCGCCTGCTCTATTCACAGAGCGCGTTCTCGCCCGACGGCAAACACCTGGCCTTCACCGCGCAGCGGAATGGCAAGGACGTGCTGTACTTGCTCGACGTCGCGAAGCGGGAGCGAATCCATCGCTTCGACTTGCCTTTAGAGGTCGTTCTCAGCCCGAGCTTCAGCCCCGACGGCAAGCAGATCGTCGTGAGCGGCAGCATCGGTGGCATCACGGATCTCTACACAGTCAACGTCGACGGTACCGGCGCGCGCCGCCTAACGAACGACAAGTACGCCGAGCTGCAGCCGCAGTGGGGGCCGGACGGGAAGTCGATCGCGTTCGCGACGGACCGCGGAGATGACACCGATGTCGACTTGCTCAAGTTTGGTCTGTGGCAGATCGCCACGATCGACCTAACGACGCTGCGCATCGACGTGCTGCCAGGCCAGGGCGGACTCAACCTCAACCCGATGTGGGCGCCGGACGGCAAGTCGATCGCCTTCATCTCCGACCGCGCCGGCACGCCGAACATCTTCCTGTATGAGTTCGAAGGGCATAAGCACTTCCAGCTCACGAAGGTTGTCGGCGCCGTTGGAGCCATCACGGAATACAGCCCCGCCATCACGTGGGCTCGTCAGGCAGACAAGCTGGCGTTCACGTACTACGAGAACGGCGACTACACGGTCTGGGGCATTGCGAACCCGCGCCACCTCAAGAAGGAGCAGTACGTACCTCCGTCACAGCCCGTCATCGCGTCGGCTCTTCCCACCGCCAGCGGTAAGGCTGAAGCGGCCAAGATCGATTCGGCGAACATGCTTCGCGCGATCGAGGAGGCGCGGCGTGTGGCGAGCGGCGACACCACTCGCGCTCCGGTACAGGATACCACGTCGGCTTCGCTCTATCGCGCCGCCACCGGCGTGCGACCCTCGTCGCAGGTACCGGCGGCCGCTGAGCGGAACCTAACGGGACCAGTCAGCGTCGCTCAGCTGCTCGACAGCGCCAGCCTCGCGCTTCCGGATCCCGCGACGTTCAAGGAATACCAGTACAAGAGCGGTCTGCAGGCGGAGTACATCGCGCGCCCGAGCATCGGCTACTCGCCCGATAACTTCGGACGCAGCGTCTTCGGCGGCACGACGCTCGTCTTCAGCGACTTGTTAGGCAATAATCGGCTGGCCGTCTCGGCGGCGATAAATGGACGCCTGAGCGAAGGGTATTTCTTCGCCGGATACACGAACCTCGCGCGCCGCAACCAGTACTCCGTCGGCGCTGCCCAGGAACCGCTCTTCATTCTCACGGACTTCCGCGAAGAACCCGTCAGCAACGCCGGCGCAGCCATCTTCGCGGACAAGTACGAGATCTCGCGCTACATCACGCGGCGCGGCTTCGCCGGCGCGACATATCCGCTGAATCGGTTTGCGCGAGTGGAGTACGGCCTCCAACTCGCGTCCTTCTCGCGTTCGATCGCGTTCGGAACGCAATACGTCGACTACTCGGCGGGGATCGCCAGTCAGTTCCAATACGACAGCATCGTCGATCTCTCGACGCAGAACTACGCGTCGCCGTTCCTCGCGTACGTATTCGACAACACGCTCTACGGGTATACCGGGCCAATTTCGGGACGTCGTTACCGCTTCCAGGTCGAGCCGATTCTCGGGCAGTTGCGTTGGACGGAATATCAGGGCGACTTCCGCCACTATTTCCCGATCCTGTTCAACTTCTTGACGTTTGCCTATCGCGGACAGGCGAGCATCAGCGCCGGGCGCGACGAATTCATCTTCCCGAAGTACATCGGGCGGCCAGAGTTCGTGCGCGGGTACGATCGTGAGCAGTTCCGCTCGCAGCTCTGCGGTGGACTACTCGGCAGCAACGACAATTGCAGCGCCACCGAGCTGCTCGGGAGTCGGGTAGCATTTACGAACTTCGAATTGCGGTTCCCACTCGTCAGGCGCTTCGAGCTCGGGGTGGTCCCGATCGCGTTACCGCCTGTCGACGGCCTCTTCTTCTTCGATGCTGGTATCGCGTGGCGCAGTGGTCAATCGATTTCGCTGCGCAGGCCCGCGGACTACGACGATGAGAAGCAGCGTTATGTGTTGCGCAGCTACGGCTCGGGGATTCGGCTCAATCTGTTTGGCTTCGCGCTAGTGCGCTGGGATTACGCGATCCCGCTCGACAGACCGAACCGCAAGGGATACTGGATGTGGACTTTGGGAACGAGCTTTTGATTCGGTCTGAGGTTTGACGTCTGAGGTCTGAGGTCGGCGGGCCGGGCGAGTCGAGGGCATCCCTCAACCTCGGACCTCCGACCTCTGACCGATTTTAGGGGTACGGCGAGGATAGCCTTCGAGCGGTACCTTTGATTGTGCCTCAGCTGTTCTCGCCTCGCTCAGCGCGCTTGGGATTTCGAGCCCTCCTCTGCGCTTTCGTCGCTCTCACGGCATGCGGCCGCGGCAGTGGCGATGGCCCGCTGATAAAAGGGGGCTTCACCGGGCCCGATCCCATCGTCGTGCGCGTCGCTCGAAAGGGCGGCAAGGCACGGGCGTACCGCTATCCAGCGCTCGACTCAGCCGTCTGGACTTCCGCGCAAAACGTCCCGGCCGTCTCGTCGCTCATGGCGTTCGACCATGAAAACGGCCTCTTGGCCTACGCGGACAGCAGCGGCATGGCCGGCTGGATCGACCTACGACTCGGCTCAGTACGCCCCGCGACGCGAAGGCGCGTCACGTCGGCGGCCACGGCCGACGGCTGGTCGGTCTTTGGCGTCTCCGGCAAGAGCGACATCGTGCGCTTCACTCCTGCTGGCGACTGGACGCTGTCGGTGAAGAATCGCGTGATCAGCGATCTGCTGCCTCAGGAAGACGGCACGCTGCTGGTGCTCTTCGATGATGGCGATTCGAAAACGCTCGTTATGCGCGTGCGTCCGCCGGACAACCGCTGGCTCGACTCTCTCGAGCTGGATCGGCCGGATCACGTCGCTCGCACCGACGTCGGCGATCGCGTGTACTTCTCGGTCGGCCGCCGGCTGCACGCTGTGAGCACGTCGAATCTGCGAGAAGTTGCTGACACTCGCATATCGGGCGAGATCACAGCGCTCGCACCGACGCCAAGCGGCGACCGGATTTACGTCGTCACACAAAGCGACGCGATCGACGTGTACGACCGCTATAACGACGAAGTTGTCGCGCGCGTCCGCGTCCCGGGCGTCGTCTCCGGCCTGCGCATGGACGGCTTCGGGCGATATCTTCTCGCGCGTTCCGCGTTAGGCGACACGACCTGGATCGTCTCCACAGGCTCCAACCGCTACCTCGGCGCGATCGCCAGCACGTGGCGCGACGACCTGCCGGCCGTGGGAGCCGACGGGGCGATCGCCACTGTGCGTGGTGGGGATGTGGTGTTCGTGGATCCGACGACGCTGGAGGAAGTGGGTCGAGCGAAAGGCGGCACGAACGACGTCTGGTACTTCATGCTCTGGAACGGCTTCCGGCCACGCGCGCAAGGCATCGACCAACCGGTGCAGTTCTCCTGGCGAGGGCAGGACAGCGTCATGGCAGCCGCGTTAGGTGACACCGGGCGTATCTCCTTCGTAGGAGGAGCCGCCGACTCGGCCAGACGCGCCGCCGCCGCCCCGCCCGCGCGGATCGATACCGCTCGCGCTACGCCGCCACCCGCGCCTTCCTCGACGGCCTGGACGGTCTCCTTCGCCGTCGTGCTCTCAGAGGAACGGGCACGCTCGGTCGCCAGCGAAATAGTCGTTGAGGGCGAGAGAGCGCATGTTGTGCCTGGCCGCTCTGGCGAAACAAACGTCTTTCGTGTCGTGCTCGGTCCGTATCGAACACGGGCAGACGCCGAGCGCGTGGGCAAGGCTTCCGGACGGCAATACTGGATCTACGACGGAGTTCCGTGATGGTGATGATAGCGCCACAAGCAGCCTCGTTATGGGAATCGGCCGGTCAACGCGCCGCGCCGTCCCTCACCGGCGTCTCTATTGCCGCCGTGTTAGGCGTCGATCCAGCCTCCACCGCCGCCGTCGCGCTGGGTCTTGCACGCGCGCAATCGCAACGGCGCCGTGTCGTGCTCTGCGATCTCTTCGAAGAAGGCAGTGCTATCACAAAACTCGTGGGGGACGGCGACCTCACCGGTGTGAGCGACGTGATCGAGCATGGAGTCTCGCTAGGCTACGCTGCGCGCCACGCTGACAAGGTCGGCAACCTTCTGATCGTTCCGCCTGGCTACGACACCCCGCTCGCACCGGAGGTGCTGGAGCACCCACGGTGGCGCCGCCTCGCCGCCGAATTCCACGACGCCGACGCGCTGCTGCTGCTGGCATTGCCGGCGAACGCGGCGAGCATCCGTCCCCTGCTAGACGTCGTGGATGGCGTGGTGACTGTCGATACACCCAGCACGACCGCGCCGAATTCGAAAGTATTGGCGGAAGTCACTCGGGCCGTTAGGCGCACGCCCGCAACGCCTGCTGCGGCAATACCGCAGGTTCACCGAGCGCCGGTCGTCGTCGAGCCACCGCCTAAGCGGCATCACGAGCGGCCGAAGCATAACGAGCATCCGGTCGCGTGGACGACAACGGCGATCGGTCTCGTCGCGGCCGCAGTGCTCATGGTGGTGGGATACTTCGCGTTCGCGAATCGCAGATCACAAACCTCCCTCGGCGGCGCGGCTGTGGATACTGTATCCGCAGCCGGTACAGCGTATGTAGATGAGCGCTCGGTCATGAACCCGCTCGACTCGACGCGCGCAGCGGCATTCAGCATCGAAGCGAGTGCCGCGAACACGACGTTCGGCGCGTTCGAAGCAATGCGCACGTGGAGCTCCGCGATTCCTGTCGCCACGTTCGTTCCCGTGCAGCAGAATGAAGGTGCTGCGGTTTGGTATCGCGTCCGGTTAGGCGCTTTCGCGCGCGCGAGCGATGCCGCTGCCTTTGTCGACTCGATGCGCACGAGATTTGAAGGCACCACTGGAATTGGCGCGGTCATTCGTGCACCATTCGCCTTCGTTATAGACTCGACGCGGAGCGGGCTCGCGCGTGAGCTCGTCGAGACCTATCGCCAACGAGGAGTCCCTGCGTACGGCCTTGCTGACAGCAACGACCTTGTACGGATCTATGTCGGGGCTTTCGAGTCACCGCTCGATGCCGAGCGGATGCGAGGAACGCTCATCGCCGCCAACATCAACGCGGCTCTTGCCTATCGAGTCGGAGGACCCTATTAGGTGCGCCTAACGAAACTCGAGCTTATCGGGTTCAAGTCGTTTGCGGATCACACGGTGATGCGCTTCGACCCAGGCGTCACCGCGATCGTAGGGCCTAACGGCTGTGGGAAGTCCAACGTCTCCGATGCCGTCCGCTGGGTGCTCGGCGAGCAGCGCGCGCGCATGCTGCGCGGCGCGAAGATGGAAGAAGTGATTTTCCAGGGCTCGTCGGCGCGCCGCCCCGTCAACGTCGCCGAGGTCGCGCTCACCTTCGAGAATGACGAAGGCCTGCTCCCGGTCGCGTTCCGCGAAGTCGTCATCGCACGCCGACTCTCGCGCTCGGGCGAGAGCGACTATTTGCTCAACGGCACCGTCTGCCGGCTGCGTGACATCCACGATCTCTTACGAGGGACCGGCCTAGGCGCCGAAGCGGGCGTCGTCATCGAAGCCAAGATGATCGACGCCCTTTTGTCAGACAGACCTGACGAGCGGCGCGAGTTGTTCGAGGAAGCGGCTGGCGTCGGTCTGTATCGTGATCGCAAGCGCAGCGCGGAACGTCGACTCGAGGAAACGACCCTCGATCTCGCGCGCCTGGACGATCTGATCAGCGAAGTGCAAACGCAGGTCCGTTCCCTCGCTCGGCAGCGCAAGCGCGCGGAGCGTTTCGCCGAGATGAATGCGCGCCGCTTCGCCGTCGACCTGACGCTCGCCGCGCGTGAAATGGCGGCGTGGCAGCAGGAGCTCGCTGCGCTGGAGCTTCGCGTCGGCGAGCTGCGCCAGAGCACGCCTAACGCTGAAGCGCGAGTGCTCGAAGCCGAACGCGCCCGCGACCTGGCGCACGAGGGACGCGCCAACGCCGACGCCGAACGAACGGAGCTTTTGCGCCTGCTCGCTCAGCAGCAAGAGCGCGTCCAGACTCTGCGCGCCGACATCGCCGTGGCAGAAGAGCGGCAGCGCAGCTCCGATGCGCAGCGTCAACGCGCCGAAGCCGAACGACAGCACGGAACGGTGCTCGGACAGCGTCTCGTCAGCGATCGCGAACGCGCGGCCGCGGACCTTGCCACGATCCAGGACACCATCCGATCGGTCGACGCCGATCTAACGAAGCAAAACGCCATCGAAGCCGGAGCCCGCGACGCCGTATTCGCGGCGCGCGCCGCGCTGGAGGCCGCCGAACGCGAAGCGCGTGAGGCCATCAACCAGGCGCACCGCCTCGAGCACGATCGCGAGGCCACAAAGCGCGAGCTGGCGGAGCTGGAGCATCGCGCTCAGCGCCTCGCCGCCGATCGCGGACAGTTGGCGAATGCGCTGAGCAGCCTAACGCGTGAGCTGGAAGCGGCGACTGAGATGGTCGAAGTCGCGCGAGCCGCTGCTCGCGCCGCCGGCGAAGTTCGCGATGTTGCGCGTGAGCGAGCGCGCACGGTGCGCGAGGAAGACGCCGCAGCGCGAGCCGAGCTGGCGCGCGCCGAGGAGACCCTCGCGTCGCTCGAGGGAAAAGTGAGCGGGCTCGAAGCGCTGGAGCGTGATCGCGTCGGCCTCGCGCCGGCCTCCGCTCGGCTTTTGCGCGACCGCGCCCGCTTCGGCGAAGGCGCCGTGCTGGGCCCGCTCTCCGACTTCATCTCGGCGTCGCCGACACTGGCGTCACTTGTCGAGCGCTATCTCGGCATGACGGTACACGCGATCGTCGTGCGCGACGCTCACGTGGCCGAAGCAGTGCGCGAGTGGCATGCCGCGACGGCGCCCGGTCCGCTCCTGCTGCTGCCGCTCGATGCCACGGCAAGCGGCTCGTTAGGTGCGGCCGAGCTGGCGCACTCGCTGGATGTCACGGAAACGGCGAAAGCGTGGGTCAAGACGCTGCTCGCCGGCGTTCGACCACTCGCCAATGGCGCCGCCTTTGTCGATTCGCGCGGTGCGATCTGGCTCCCCGGTCCTGCCGGTGGCCCCGGTCCCCTTCGCCGGCGCGCCGAGCTGTTCGCGCTGCGCGCCGATCTCAGTGCGCACAACGCAGCTCGTGCCGCTGCGCTTACGGCCGCGGAAAGTGCTCGGCTGGCGCTGGAAGCCGCCGAACGTCAGCTCGCGGCGGCGCTGGAGCTGGCATCGAGCGCCGAGACAGATCATCGACGCGCGATCGACACGCGCGGCGAAGTGGAGCGCAGGCGCGAGCGCGTCCAGCGCGACGCCGACGACGCATCGCAGCTCTCCGACAACCTAACGCTGAACCGCACAGCCTTGCTCGCGCGGCTCAGTGCGCTCGACGCGCACGATGCCGAAGCGGCGGCCGTCATAGAGTCCGCGGAAGCGACAGTGGAGAGTGAGCGTGCCGCGGTCGTCGACGCTGAACGGCGTCTCGAGCTGGCACGTGACGAGAGATCCGCCACGCAGGTCTCGCTGGCTCAAGCGCAGGCGCGATTCCAGGTAGCGGAAGATCGCGTCACACGGCTGCTCGAAGAGCAACATGCCGCGACGTCGCGGCTCTCATCGCTCGAGACCGAGCTGCAATCACTGACGCATGCGGATCAGGAGCTGGCGCGACGCATAACGAGCCAGCGCGGCGAGCTCGAGGTCGAGGCGGCGGTCTTGCGCGACACCGAGGGTCGCGTGCAGTCCGCCGAAGAGCGCGTGCACAGCGCCGACGCCGAGCTGACCTCCGCCGAGCATGCCCTGGACGACGCCCGCCGAGCCGCGCAAACCGCGACGGATGCTCTGCATCACGCGGAATTGCGCTTCAGCGAATTGTCCGGGCGCCGTTCGATGATTCGCGAGCGACTCGAGACCGAATGGCGACGACCGCTGCACCAGCTCTTCGATCAATTCCAGCCGCTCGACATCGACGACGAGACACTGCGCGCCGAGTCCGATGCACTGCGCAATCAAATCGAGCAGCTGGGACCAGTGAATCCGCTGGCCATCGAAGAACACGAAGAAGAACAAAAACGCCTCGATTTCCTAACGACGCAGCGCAACGACTTGCACGACGCGAAGAATTCGCTGCTCGTCGCGATCCGCGAGATCGACGTTACAGCGCGCGATATGTTCCTCTCCACGTTCGCGGAGATTCAGCGCCACTTCCGCGAGATCTTCATGTCGCTCTTCGGCGGCGGCGAGTGCGAGCTCAAGCTCGAGAACCCCGATCTGCCGCTCGACTGCGACATCGAGATTCATGCGTCGCCGCGCGGCAAGCGGACGCAGCGCATCCACCTCCTCTCCAGCGGCGAGCGCGCGCTTGTCGCGCTGTCATTGCTGTTCGGCATCTTCTTGACGAAGCCGAGTCCATTCTGCCTCCTCGACGAAGTCGACGCACCGCTCGACGACGCGAATATCGGCCGCTTCGTTCGCATGCTGACGCAGTTCAAGCAGCAAACGCAGTTCATCGTCATCACGCACAATCCGCGCACTACGACGGAAGCGGCGGACTCGGTCTACGGCGTGACGATGCAGGAGCCCGGCGTCTCATCGCTCGTGAGTGTCCGCATGCGCGGGGCCGGCGTGGATGACAGCGAGGATCCTGAAGGGCGCGCGATCGAATTCGAGCCGCTCGCAGCTAGCGCGTGACCCGCGCGCTCAGCGCGCTGGCTGGATCCTGCGCGTTGCTGGCGGCGGGCGCATTCACAGTTTCACGCACCGCGCCGCGCGTCACGGTCAGCGGGCCGCCGGAAGACACGCTGCTCTCGGCAACTCCGACGTTCGCTGTCAACGCCGACTCGGTCATACCTAACGAGCGACCGCTCGTCGTGATGATCGAGCTCAGCAGCCGCTCCGACTTCGGGCAGCTCACATACTTCGATCGCGCGCTCGGGGACAGCGCGCGCTTCGTGCCGCTGCGTCCGTTGCCGCACGCGATCCCCATCTATTGGCGTGGTCGCGCGACGACCAACGGCGGTGTCACTATAACGAGCTCCGTGACGGGTCCAAAAATCAGCGCGCCATGGGTTCGCCTCGTGGCGCCGAATCCGCTCGGCGGCGTCACTCTGCTGACGCGACGCCCCACGTTCCTCTGGCGCGCTGCGCAAATCACGTCGCCACCGGGGCCCTGGCGATTCGACCTCTCTGTTGAAAACGTCGCCACACGCGAAATTCTTCGCTACGCCAACCTGAGCGAGACGCAGTTCGTGCTACCTCGAGCCCTGGAATTCAACGCATCGTACCGCTGGAGCGTGACCGCACGCCTTTCCGGCCCCGATACGACGACTGTGCGCAGCGCCGGGACGTTCGTCATCGCCGATCTCAGCGTGCCAATGGTGACGCTGCTATATCAGAATTTCCCGAATCCCTTTCCTTCGACGAGCTCCGCGTCGACATGCATCTGGTTCGACATTCACAAAGAAACGCGTGTGCGCCTAACGATTCACGACATCCGCGGCAACCTGGTGCGTACGATCATACCGGCGCCGGGAGGATCGGATCGCTTCCTCGCGGGGCGCTACGGACGCGGAATCGGTGGCGAGTCCGGCTGCGAGCCGACCTTCGCGTGGGACGGAACGGACGATCGCGGCAACATCGTGCCCACCGGAGTCTATCTCGTTAGGCTCAAGACGGCCGCGTTCGAAGGCTACAAGCGCGCCGTCTTTCGCGGCCGCTGATGCGCGTCACGGTCCTCGGTACGGCTGGGGCATCGCCCTACGCCGATCGCGTGCAGACCGGAGTCCTTGTCGACGCACCTCCGGTGCGCCTGCTGATCGATTGCGGCAGCGGCATCACGCACCGCCTCGCCGCGCTGGATCACGCGTGGAAGGACATCACGCACGTCGCGCTCACTCATTTCCATTCGGACCACACCATCGATTTCGTGGCGCTGATTGTCGCGTGGAAGTGGGGACAGCTTCCGCAGCGCACGGAGCCGCTGACAGTAATCGGCCCGGTCGGAGTCGGGGCATTCGTCCAGCGGTTGACCGAGCTCTACAATGAGCCGTTCGCGCAGTTGCCATTCCCCTTGATGGTTGTGGAGCTTGCTCCCGGAGCACGCTCAGACCTCAGACCTCTGACCTCTGACCTCAATTCTGACCTCAGACCTCAGACCTCAGACCTTGCCATTCAAGCCTTCAAAGTGCCCCACAGCCCCGAGAGCGTGGCATATTCAGTCTCGGGAGGCGGCGCGCGATTCGTATTCTCCGGCGACACGGGACACGATGAGGCGTTCGCCAAGTGGGCTGCGGGGAGCGACCTGCTGCTACTCGAGTGTTCACTTCCTGACGAGCTCGCGATCCCGATGCACCTGACGCCGCGTCAGTGCGGTGCGCTTGCTGGCATCGCTCAACCAAAGCTGTTGGCGTTGACGCACTTCTATCCACCGGTTGAAGACGTCGACATTCGTGGGCAGGTGGCAGAATCGTTCGACGGTTCGATAGCGTTGTGCGGCGATGGCTGGTCGTGGTCCGCTGAGGAGAACTGATGCTCGTTGTAATGCAGTCCGACGCAACTCAAACACAGATCGATACCGTCTGCCGCGTCATCGGCGACATGGGCTACAAGGCCGTGCCGATGCCGGGCGGCCAGCGAACAGCGATAGGCCTCGTTGGCAACGATGGGAAAGTCGACGATTCACAGATCGTCGGCCTTTCGGGTGTCGCGCAGGTCATCCACGTCTCCAAACCATTCAAGCAAGTCTCTCGCGAATGGAAGCCTGAGACGACTCAAGTACAACTCGCGCCCGGCGTCGTCATCGGCGGCAACGATGTTGTCGTCATCGCAGGTCCTTGTTCGGTCGAGTCGGAGCAGCAGATCGTGACTGCCGCGCGCGCCGTGCGTGCCGCAGGTGCAACTGCCTTACGCGGCGGCGCATTCAAGCCACGCAGCTCTCCTTATTCCTTCCAGGGGCTTGGGCTCAAGGGGCTGGAATTGCTCTCGCTGGCGAAGCGCGAGACCGGGCTTGCGATCGTCAGTGAAGCGATGGACGAAGCGGGGGCCGAGCTCGTCGCCGAACACGCCGACTGCATTCAGATCGGTGCGCGCAACATGCAGAACTATTCGCTGCTACGCGCCGTCGGACGGTTAGGCAGGCCGGTGCTGCTCAAACGCGGAATGGCAGCCACGATTCACGAATTGTTGTTGAGCGCTGAGTACATCCTCGCCGAGGGGAATCCACACGTGATTCTGTGTGAGCGCGGTGTGCGCAGCTTCGATAACGTGACGCGCAATATGTTCGACTTGAACGCGATTCCGATCGTGCAAAAGCTTTCGCATCTGCCGATCATCGCCGATCCGAGTCACGCGACGGGACTGCGCGATAAGGTGACACCGATGGCACGCGCCGCTGTCGCAGCTGGCGCCGACGGCGTCATGGTCGAAGTGCATCCAACGCCTGAGCGCGCGTTGTCGGATGGCGCGCAGAGCCTGTATCCGGAACAATTCTCGCGACTAATGATGGAACTTCGGCTTATTGCTGAGGCGATCGGACGCAGGGTTGCTCCGTCTCCCGGAACCGCACCGGTCGAGGTTGGGTAGCACTCGAAGGCACCATACCTTCGCCGCGAAGAGCGCGGATCTAACCGCGAGACGCGCGGACAACTGGTACGACAATGATTACACAACTTGTAGGAATACTTCTCTGCGGCGTGGTCATTGCGCCTGGCGCGACGCGCCGTGCACAACGTCAGACCTCAGACCTCGAGGCTCAGACCTCGAGGCCCGTTAGGCAGCCCAACCCTGCCGACGCCGCGCTGGCCAAGGCCGTCGCCGCGTATGCCGATGTGAAAACGGCGCGCGCGACGTTCGAACAAACAATCGTGAATCCGCTCGTTGGTTCCACGCTCAATTCGCGCGGAGAGTTCGAACAGCGCCGGCCGAACAAGTTTGCCTTCCGGTTCACGGATCCTAAGGGCGACAGGATTATCAGCGACGGAAAGTTCGTTTGGGTCTACCTGCCCAGCTCGCAGCCCGATCAGGTGATCCGCATCGCGCTCGCCGACGGCGGCGCGGGGTCGCTCGATCTCATCTCCGAATTCTTCGACTCACCCAGGGCCCGCTATACGATCAAGGACGGCGGCGCCGCGACGATCGACGGCAAGGGCGCGAGGGCTGTGCTCCTGACGCCGTCGCGCAAAGACGCGTCGTTCGTCAAAGCCACGGTGTGGATCGACACGAGCAATGGGAAGCTGCTGCAGTTCGAGGCTGAGGAGCCAAGCGGCATCACACGCAAGGTTCGCATCACGAGCTTCACGCCTAACGTGGACGTGAGTGCCTCGGCGTTCGTCTTCAAGCGACCCAAAGGCGTGCGCGTGGTCGACCGCGACGCCATCGGCGGCTAGACAACAACTGTTGGCCTAACGGGCACCACTGCATTTCGTGCCGCGCGGTGATCGAAAGTGCGGCGGGGCGTCTCCGAAGGCGGCGTCACGCCGTCTATGACCCGAGATCCGAGTGACGCTTAGCGTGCTAGCCGCCGTAGCGGGACGCCCCGCCGAACGCACGCGCCGAACGCACGGCTAGCGCTGAGCCAACCCTTTTGAGTATCGTCCCCTCTAACACAGAGGGGAATACGATGCTCGATCCAGACGGCGGGCTACTCCGCGGAACTCTCGATGTACTCATCCTCAAGGCGATCTCCTGGGGACCTCGCCACGGCTACGCCGTAGCGGAATGGATCCGCATGGTGACCGACGAGCAACTCCTCGTCGAAGAAGGGCCGCTCTATACCGCCCTGCACCGCCTCGAGAAAAAAGGCTGGCTCTCCGCCGAGTGGGGATACTCGGAGAACAACCGCAGAGCCAAGTACTACGAGCTCACCCGCTCTGGACGGCAGCAGCTTCGTGCCGAAGTCTCGGGCTGGGAGCGCTATGTGCGTGCGGTGACGAAGGCGCTCACAGCAGCAGTGCCCGACGCCGTATGAGCGACTGATGCGACGCGCGCCGCGTTTGGGATTGCGCCGCGGTGATGTCGTCCGCGCCGTCGACGACGAGATCGCGTTCCACATCCAGATGAAGGTGGAGAAGCTCGTTGCATCCGGGCTTTCCCCAGAAGCCGCGCGCAGAGAAGCCATGCGCCAGTTCGGCGACCTCGAAGGCGTGCGCCGCATGTGCGTCACACTCGACCACCAGAGAGAACACGCGATGAGACGGAAGAATTACCTGGACGAGCTCCGCCAGGATGTCGGATACGCCTTTCGCATGCTGCGCCGCAACCTCGGCGTCACCAGCGTCATCGTGCTGACGCTCGCGTTAGGCATCGGCGCCAACACGGCCATCTTCGCGCTCGTGAACGCCGTGCTGCTGCGCAAGCTCCCCGTCCCCAATCCGGACGAGTTGCTGGTGCTGGGCGATCCTTCGCGTGTGGGAAGTCTGTCGTGGGGGGACAACAGCCGCACTGACCTCCACTCGTGGAAGACCTATCTCGAGCTGCGCAAGCAAACCGATGTGGTCTCCGGGCTCGCTGCGAGCGGTCGCTCGGAGCGACTCGATGTGCGCACCGAACAAGGCGGCGAGGCCGAGCGACCGCGAGGACGCATGGTCAGCGGCAACTACTTCAACGTGCTACAAGTGCCCGCATTCCGCGGCCGAGTCTTCGACGGCAGTGAAGACAACGCGGTCGGCGGCTCACCGATGGTCGCAATCAGCTACGGCTACTGGATGCGGCGCTTTGCCGGCGATGAGCGCGCGATCGGTCGCGACATCCACATCAACGGTGCGCGATTCACGATCAGCGGTGTTACGCCGCCGTGGTTCACTGGCGAAATCGTCGGCACGAGCACCGACATCTGGATTCCCATCACGATGCAGCAGATGCTGACGCCGAATCGCCCAAACTTGCTCGAGGCGACGCAAGCGTACTGGCTGCTGCTGATCGGTCGCCGCAAAGCTGGAGTCTCGTTCGAGCAAGCGCAGGCTCGCTTCACGCCGGTCCTTCGTATGCTGCTCAAAGAACAGGCGGCGAATCCCGCGACAGCGGCAGGAGCCGACACCGTAACGGTTCCGATCTCGTCAGGCGCAAGAGGGCTCTCACGCGTACGCGCCAACTTCAAAGCGCCGCTCATCGCGCTCCTAGGCGGCGTCGGGGTGCTCCTGCTCATCATCTGCGCCAACGTCGCGAGCCTGTTGCTCGCTCGCGCCGTTGCGAGAGCGAAGGAGATGAGCGTGCGGCTCGCGTTAGGTGCGGCACGTACGCGTCTCGTGCGGCAGCTGCTCACTGAGGGCGTCGTGCTCGCGCTTTGCTCCGCCGCCGCCGGGCTACTCGTAGCGCGTTGGGGCACGCAGCTCCTTCTCGCGCTCGCTGCCGATGGTGGTACACGGATCCCGCTGGACACGGCACTGGATCTTCCCGTCGTCCTATTCACTATTGGGCTCTCGATGGTGGCCGTGCTCGTCTTCGGCCTCGCACCGGCGCTGCGTGCCTCACGAGTCGACTTGCAGTCGGTCATGCGCGCGAACGCGAAGGCCGTCACAGGTGGCAGCCTAACGGGCCCCCGCATTCCCATCGGCAAGATGCTCATCTCGGCCCAAGTCGCCCTGTCGCTCGTGCTCTTGGTCGGCGCCGGGCTGCTCGTGCGCAGCCTGCGCGGCGTGGAACGGGCGCCGACCGGTCTCGATCGCGACCACCTGCTCATCGTGGACGTGGACGCAAGCGCCGGCGGCCACACGGGCGAGCGACTGTATCCGTACGCGCGCGAGCTGAGTGAGCGTGTGCAGGCCGTCTCCGGCGTTGTCGCGGTTAGCTACTCGGAAAACGGCATATTCAGCGGCACCGAGTCGGCCAGCAACATCGGCGTGCCTAGCTTCACGGCGCGTGAGGCCAACGATTCCATTACGCGCTACGACGCGATTGGCCCTGGTTACGCACGCGCGACTGGTGCGCGACTCCTGCGCGGTCGCGACATCCGCGAGAGCGATATCGCGGGTGGCTTGCCAGTCATTCTGGTCAACGAGACCTTCGCCCGCTTCTACTTCGGCAGCGCCGATCGCGCCGCTGGCGCGACAATCCGCCTCGGTGATTCGACACGGGCGCAGATCGCCGGTGTCATCATGGATACGAAGGACCACGAGCTCACAGCTGAAGTCGAGCGTCGCTACTACTATGCGTACCAGCAACATCCGTTCGAGGAACCCGGGCAGCTTCGCCTGATCGTCCGAGCGAGCGGTGACCCCGCCCTCCTCGTCAATCCTGTACGCAAGGCGCTTCGCGCGTACGATGCGCAGCTCCCAATCAACGGAATCGATCCCCTCTCGGCGCTCATGCGAGCGTCCGTTAGGCAGGAGCGATTACTGGCACGGCTCGCGAGCGGTTTCGGCACCGTCGCGTTATTGCTCGCCGCGATAGGACTCTACGGAGTGCTCACCTATGCGATAGGACGCCGCACGGGCGAAATCGGCCTGCGCGTTGCGTTAGGCGCGCGCCGAGGAACCGTGATCGGCATGGTGCTGGGAGACGCGCTTCGACTGGTGGTCATCGGCGTCGTCCTGGGCATCCCGCTCGCGCTCGGCGTCATGCAACTGATTCGCACGCAACTGCATGACGTGAAGCCGACAGATCCGATCGCGCTCATCGTGGCTGTCGTCGTGCTCGGGGTGAGCGCCCTGGCTGCGGCCCTCATTCCCTCGCTGCGCGCGTCGCGCGTGGCACCGTTGGTCGCACTGCGAGAGGACTGAACAGGGAGCGCTGCATAAGGAGATAGTTGCCATGTGGTGGAATTCGCCCCACACTAGTGCGCGATGAGGCTGACCACGCTTTCAACTCCTAACGGAGAGGCTGCACATGACCCTTCTTCGTCGGCGCACTGCTCGTCTGGCCAAGATCCGCTTGAGCACCAAGCTCGCAACGTCCTTAGTGATCGTGGCGTGCGGAGGCGGCGGCGGTGACGGCGGCACGCCCCCAGACACAACCCCGCGCGTAACATCGGTCAGTATCGCGCCAACCACGGCCGCCATGGTTGTGGGAGATCAGCAGCAATTCACAGCGACGGTCAACGTCGTGAATGGCGCCTCGACCGCTGTCGGGTGGACATCGTCGAACGCCGCCGTCGCGAGCGTAACGTCCAGCGGCCAGGTGACGGCGGTAGCTGCCGGCTCGGCGACAATCACGGCGACATCGAGCTTTGACGCGACGAAGAGCGCGGCGGCATCGGTCACCGTCAACCCGAAGCCGGCAGTTGTCTCTGTCGCGATTACGCCTGCGGCACCGACCGTCATCGTGGGACAGAACGTGCCCCTAACGGCAACAGTCACCGTCGTTGGCGGTGCGTCGACGGCGGTAACGTGGAGCACTTCGAACGCCTCGATCGCATCTGTGACTGCGGCCGGCGTTCTCACCGGCGTAGCAGTCGGCAACGCGAATATCACTGCGACTTCGGTCGCCGACCCGACGAAGTCGGCGACAGTCCCAGTCGTCGTGAATGCGCCACCGCCCGCCGTCGTGTCGGTCAGCGTCACGCCAGTAAACCCAACAGCGGTCGTTGGCGATCAGGTGCAGCTCACCGCCAACGTCACTGTCGTGAGCGGGGCGGCAACGACCGTGACGTGGTCGTCAGGCGACGCGGCTATCGCCACGGTGACGCAGACCGGCCAGGTGACAGCCGTTGCGCCAGGCTCCGTAACCATCACGGCGACCTCGACATTCGATGCGACAAAGAGCGGCAGTACTCGCCTAACGGTGAACCCGCGTCCAGCTGTGAACTCCGTGACGGTCACGAGTCCACACGCCGCCATCATCGTCGGCACCACAGCGCAGTTGACGGCGAACGTCGCCGCTGTCGGTGGCGCGTCGACCGCGGTCACATGGAGCACGAGCGCCGCTGGCGTCGCGACAGTCAGCGGGACGGGACTCGTTACGGCAGTGGCACCCGGCAACGTCAACATCAGCGCGACATCGACTTTTGATGCCACAAAGAGTGGGAGCGTCGCCATTCGCGTCGACGCATCCGCGATCGTCAACTCAGTGACAGTTGCGCCGGCGACGTTGTCTGTGGCCGTTGGCGCAACGGGACAACTGAATGCAACCGTGACTGTCGGCAACAACGCTTCACAGGCGGTGAACTGGACGAGTGGCAACGTCGCGACGGCTACTGTGGATGCGACGGGCAAGGTTACTGGCGTCGCCGCCGGAACTGTGAACATCCGCGCGACAGCACAGGCGGACGCGACGAAGTTTGCAGAGGCAGTCGTGACGGTGACAGGAACGTCGTTCCCGAGCACCGCCGGCGTCGTCGCATCAACGAGTAATCAGTTCACACCCGCCTCGGTTGACATCTCAGTCGGCGGTACCGTGACTTGGACATTCCAGTCCGTCACGCACAATGTGACCTTCGCGAGCGGCGGTGGAGCACCTGCTAACATCGGCAACAGCACGAACACCGACGTTTCCAGGACGTTCAACACGGCGGGTACATTCACATATGATTGCACCCTGCACGGCGGAATGACGGGAACGGTCATCGTTCACTAACGCTTAACTAAAGCGCTCGGCTGCCAGGTAACAGCAGCACAAGCTGGCGGCCGAGAGCTTTAGTTGTAGTAACACGCTGTGAGAATGGCCCGTTAGGCTATTCGTTGCGCGCCGATGCCCCGTTGCCGTGTGAACCAGCCGGCGGCGGCGATTCGCGCGGCGTGACACGCGCGAGCAGCTCATCGCGCGAGCGCACGCCAGCGACGAATCCAACTGCCTGACGCACCACGAGGTCTCGCTCGGCCGATCGTCTCGCTTCGACGGCGGGCCCAAAGACGATCCGCGCAATCTCTGATGTCATCAGGCGCGTCACGAATTCAGCGTTCGTGTCGAACACCGCTCGATCCAGCTTCACGCGACGGATCTGCAGCATGCGCCAGAATTCTTCGCGCATCTGCGGCGACACAGTGAAATCGGGCGAGCGCACAGCCGACGTACGCCGCAGCTCGATGGCATGGGCTGTCAGCGCGTCGCGGAACTGCGGGATGGCGCCGCCTAACGCGTTGCTCAGCGCCAGTTCCTGCAGGAAGAACGTGGAGTCGAAAGACTGCGTGTCCGGTACGATGCCGCCGCCGCCGTAGACGACGCGTCCCTTGTCGGTCTTGAAGGCGGGGCGCTCCTTCCGCGCTGCGCCGTCGGCCACCTCCTCCTCGGCGCTCAGCAGCCGGTCGATAGAACGCCCGGACGGCGTGAACCAGCGCGCTGTCGTTAGGCGCACGCCCGCCCCGCTCGGCAGTGGGAAGACGGACTGAGCGCTTCCCTTCCCATAAGACGGCGCGCCCATGATCACGGCACGGTCGTGGTCCTGCAGCGCCCCAGCGACGATCTCCGACGCGCTCGCCGAGCGGCCGTCGATGAGCACGACGACTGGCAGCTGTGACCACAGCTGTCGCCCAGTGTCGGCATACGTGCGATTCATGTCGGCGGTACGTCCATGCATCGTCACGATCGTCTGCCTCGGGTCGAGAAACAGCTCCGATACCGCGACCCCCTGGGCGAGAACGCCACCCGGATTACCGCGCAGATCGAGCACCAAGGTGCGCATCCCTTCCTTGATCAGCGAGTCGATCGCGTGTCGCAGCTCGTGCTCGGTGGAGTCACTGAAGATGTTGACGTCGATGTAGCCGGCGGCGCCGGCCATCAGCAGTGTGCGGCTGATGGCGCGCCGATAGATTTCGCCCCGCGTTAGGTTGTGCGTAATCGGTTCCGGCACGCCCGATCGTTCCACCGTCACACGCACCTGCGAGCCCGGATAGCCGCGTAGGGCACGCGCCGTTTCTTCGCCGGCCCAGCCTTTGGTGGACTTTCCGTCGATTTCGACGATGCGGTCGCCGGCCTTGATGCCCGAGCGCTCGCCGGGTGACCCCTGGATCGGTGCCGTGACCATCGGCCAGCCGTCGCGCAGATCCACACGCAAACCGACGCCGGCGTACTGCGCCGAGGCGCGCTCCTCGATGCGGTCGAAGCGCTCCCTCGTTAGGTACGTCGTGTAGGGATCGTCCAGCTCCTCCAAGAGACCCGCGACCGCTCGCTCATACAGCTGCACCGTCGGCACGCTGTCGATGTACCGCTCGTGCACGAGCTGCAGCACATTGTCCACGAGTGTGCGCGACGGCCCGGGTGCCGCTGCCGTTTGCAGTCCACGCGCGAAGAGCCAGCCGCCTGTCGCCAGGGCAGCAGCCATGACTGTCAGCGTCGCGAGAGCGCGAGAGCGGGTGGACTCGGTGGTCACGTTAGGAATGGGACGCCGCGAGCTCGCGGAACGTTTGCGGGAGGTTCTTGCCGAGCGCGGTCAGCACACGTCGTTGCACGGCATCCTCTGTGCCCGTAGCGTCGATCAATACTATGCGTCCGGCCTCCGGGTGTTCCCGCTGCCATTTCGCTGTCGCAAAACGCCGGAACGCGTCGCGCACTTGCACATGGAAATCGCGATCGCTGCGCTCCACGCGGTCAGCGCCGCTGCGGCTCATCGCACGCTTGAGTCCTTCCTCGACCGGAAGATCGAACAAGATCGTGAGGTCGGGAACGAGATTGCCGGTGGCGAGCCGGTTGGCGGCCATGACAGTCTCTTCATCCAGCCCGCGCCCCACGATTTGGTACGCGTACGTTGCGAGGAAGAAGCGGTCGGCCAGGACAACGGTGCCCTTCTCGAGCGCGGGGCGGATGACACGCTCCACGTGCTGCGCACGCGAGGCGATAAAGAGCAACGCTTCCGTCGCAGGCGCGAGG
Source organism: Gemmatimonadaceae bacterium (assembly GCA_036003845.1). Classification (GTDB taxonomy): domain Bacteria; phylum Gemmatimonadota; class Gemmatimonadetes; order Gemmatimonadales; family Gemmatimonadaceae; genus DASYRX01. Next base: position 23,244 of record DASYRX010000314.1, read on the forward strand.
TCGTGGGCCGAGTGCAGCACGATGCCGCGGATGTCGTCGCCCACCGGCGTGCCACCGGGTTCGCGCACCGTTAGGCACGCCGTGCCGTTGGCAAGCAGCAAATCGGCAACTCGGCGGATGTGCGTCGACTTGCCCACCCCCTCCGCGCCGTCGAAGACGATGAGCTTCCCTCCCTTCATGCTACCCTAACGTGATGATCGGACTCGCGGCCCCGCTCTTCATCCCTTCCGAGATCCAGCCGTTCACCTGGATCATGAGTTTGTCGAAGTTCTCCTGCGCCGAAATCGCCAACTGATACGCAGGGCTGCCCTGGACTTTGGTGAGCAGGTCGTCGAGCTCGCGCTCCATCTCATCGGATGGCTCCGAGCCTTGAGCGAGCATACGCTGTGCCTCCTGCCGCAAAGTCTCCATGCGGTTGAGCGAAGTCACTGCATCGCGATCGTTATGCAGCGATTCGTTCGCCCGCTTGACGGCTTGGTATTCCGGGCTTTGGCCAATCAAACGGCCGAGATCTTTGGCTTTCTGGTCGAGCATTTAACTAATAGGTCTGAGGTCTGAGGTCTGAGGAAAAGCTCGCTGATCGCGAGTGCCTAACGCAGACGTGCGAGTACGTAGCGATCCCGCTCGCAGAAATCCTTGTGCAGCATCACGTCACGATAGGCGCCGTGCTCGCTGACATGGTCTCGGACGCGCTCAGCACGGCGCGAGTCCACTTCCAGCGCCAGGAGACCACCGGGTTGGAGCACGCGCGGCGCGTCGTCGACAATGCGGAACGTGTGCGCAAGTCCGTCATTGTCCGATACGAGCGCTCGGTGTGGCTCCCAATCGCGGACCGAGGGCGGTAAGTCCGCCATCTCGTCCGGCGCGATGTATGGAGGATTTGACACGATCGCCGTTATGCAATCGTTCGGGGTGAGGGGGGCCAAAAGGTCACCTCTGCGTATATCTGCGGGACGGCGGGGGCGGGGCACGCTGAGCTTATCTGCGTTCATCTGCGCTACCGCTTTTGACTCTTGCGAGACTTCAGTTGCGATGACGCGTTCGTACTGGCCTTCGGTCGCCAAAGCCAACGCGATACACCCTGATCCGGTGCAAATGTCGGCCACGACGCCGCGTTTCCCCGTGGAATCGAGTACGAGATCCACCAGGTACTCCGTCTCCTGACGCGGAATCAGCACGCGCTGATCCACGACGAGCGTTAGGTAACGGAAGGCAGCCTTCCCTACGGCGTAGGCGAACGGCATTCCGCGCGCGCGCCGTTCCGTGGCCGCTCGAATGGCCGCGACGACATCCTCGCTCAGTTGATCGTCGCCGTGCTCGACCGGCCAGAAGCGTGGTTGATCCACGACGGCCGCGATGAGATCCCTGGCTTCTGCGTTAGGCGACGCTACGCCCGCCTCGACAAACCGCGCGGTGATCTCCGCACGCAAGGCACGCACAGTCACTGGAAGTGCCAGCACAGTCATCGGGTGCCTCCTCCCGCCTCTGACCTCTGGGCTCTGACCTCATTGTCTCCGTCACCGCTCAGCAGCTCTTCCATGTTCGCCATCTGTAAGCCGTCGATCAGCTTGCCGATGTCGCCATCCATGATCCTTGGAAGATCGTGCAGTGTGAGGCCGATGCGGTGATCTGTCACACGACTCTGCGGGAAATTGTATGTGCGAATCTTTGCCGATCGATCTCCGGTGGAGACTTGCGAGCGTCTGATGCGCGTTCGCTCGGCCTCCTGCTCCGCAATCTTCAGGTCCAGCAGCTTCGCGCGCAGCACCTCCATGGCCTTGGCCTTGTTCTGAATCTGCGAGCGCTGATCCTGCTGGGAGACAACTACTCCAGTTGGGAGGTGGGTGATGCGCACAGCGGAGTCCGTCGTATTGACGCCCTGACCGCCGGGTCCGGACGCACGGAACACATCGATGCGCAGCTCCTTGTCGTCGATGACGAGATCGATCTCCTCGGCTTCAGGAAGCACGGCCACGGTGGCGGCCGACGTATGGATTCGTCCTTGGGCCTCGGTGAGCGGCACGCGTTGCACACGGTGCACGCCGGACTCCCAGCGCATCGTTCCGAAGGCGCCGTCGCCCTTCACCTTGAAGGAGACTTCCTTGAGCCCGCCTAACGTGCCGTCCGACAGGGAGAGCGTCTCGATCTTCCACCCGCGGCGCTCGATATAGCG
>DASYRX010000315.1:0-5701 GCA_036003845.1 Gemmatimonadaceae bacterium
CCAACGCGATGGGCCGACGTGACGTCGCAACGACTGCTCGTCGGCGATGTCGGTCTCCGTCGCCAGCAAGCGCCACCCGTGCGACGACACAATCAGCCACGTCGCCTGGCCTGCCCTAACGAGGGCCTCGAGCAGCCGCACGGCATACGGCGCGCCGGAAGCGCCCGTAATCGCCACCAGCAGTGGCGGTCTAGAGCGTGACGGGGAGCGTGCGGCCATGGACGAGCCGGTCGATCACGACAAAGACGAAGAACGTGATGCTGATGACGCCGTTCATCGTGAAGAACGCGGCATCGAGGCGCGAGAGATCGTTTGGATGCACCAGTCGATGCTCGAAGGCAAGGAGCAACGCCACGACTGCAACGCCGATTCCGTAGAAGAGCCCGACGTCGGCGCGGATGCCCGCGAGTACAAGCGCGAATACGGTGAGCGCGTGCATCACGCGTGCTACCGTGATCGCGCGGCGCGTACCTAACGCCGCTGGTATCGAGTGCAGGCCGCGCTCGCGATCGAAGTCCACGTCCTGCAACGAATAGAGAATGTCGAAGCCGCCGACCCACGTCATCACGGCGCCGGCCAGTGCGATGAGCAGCCACCACGGATCGCTCCAGCTTCCCGTGACGGCCAGATAGCCGCCGACCGGCGCGATGCCGAGGCCAATCCCGAGCACCACGTGCGACCACTTGGTGAAGCGCTTGGTGTAGCTGTAAAAGAAGACCCAGCCTAACGCCAAAGGAGCGAGCCACGCGCACAATGGGTTGAGCTGCCACGCCGCGAGCACGAAGAGCGCGCACGCCACACTCACCGCGACAATTGCCTCGCCAAGCTCCAGTGCTCCTCTTGGCAATTCGCGTCCGGCAGTGCGTGGATTCGCCGCGTCCACCTCACGGTCCACGATCCGATTGAAGCCCATCGCCGCGAAGCGGGCCGCCGTGAATGCCAGCACAATCCAGCCGAGTGCACCTAACGTGACGGGTCGAACGTTCGTTGCGAGCGTGGCTCCGACAAGCGCGAACGGCAGCGCAAATACTGTGTGCGGCAGCTTGACGAAGTTGATGTAATGCGTCCAGCGCGACGCGCCGCTGAACGTCTGGCCTTCGCGCGGGCTCGTCATACGCTGCGTCCCGCGCCGAAGCGACGCACCACCTGGGCGAGCGACTCCGCTGTTTCTTCCAGCGCCGAAGCCGTTTCCGTGAGACCGTCAGTGAGCGTAACCTGCTGGGCGCTGACCCCCGCAGCGTCGTGCGATGAGTCGGCGGCCGCCCGCGCGGCGTTCACAATCAATCCGGCCACGACATTGAGCTCACGAGCCAGCTCGCTCTGACGCCCCGACGCGGCGACGACATTCTCTGCCAACTCGTGCGTGCGCCGGAGCTTTTCTTCGATATCGCGTAGCGCCCCCATCGTTTCGTGCATCAACCGCTCCCCGTCGGCAGACGAGTTCTCAACCTCGTGCGCCGCTTCCTGCGCCGTCGCGGCACGCGTCGTCATCTGCCTAACAAGATCTTCGATGCGGCTCAGCGACGTGGCGCTTTCCGTGGCGAGCTTGCCCACCTCCTCGGCGACTACGGCGAAGCCGGCGCCGTGCACGCCGGCGCGCGCCGCCTCGATCGACGCGTTCAGCGCGAGCAGTTTCGTCTGGTCGCTGATCGAACTGACAGCGATCGCGATTTCGGCGACGGTGTCCGTCGCCGCACGCAGTTCCGACATGCGCTGCGCCAACCCGCGGGCCGCGCCGGCCAGCGTGCTGATCGTCGCGGAGGCGGCGCCCGCCGTTTGCACGCCCGTTTGCGCACGCTCTTCGACGGCCCGCGAGATCGCGCGCGTCTCGTTGGCCGCAGAGTGGAGCGTGCCGGCCGAGTCGATCAATTGTCCGGTGACGCTCGCAATCTTGCCCGTGGCCTTGGCGGCGTCGGACGAGCCGCGCCTAACGAGCTCGAGGGCGTCGCTGGTGCGACCAGCTCCGTCGCGCACCTCCTGCCCGATGCGAGCGGCCTCCGACGACGCGGCCAGCACGCGTTCCGTGGCTCGCTGCGTTTCGGCGACGAGGCCGGCTACCTGCTGCAGCGCCGCGGTGAAGGCCGCGCCGCTGCCCGACGTCTCGTTGGTGAGCATGGAATGCCAGTCGCCGCGCCGAATGGAATGGCCCATCTGTTCCAGCTCGGCGAGCGGCCGACGCGCCAGCAAGTTGAGCCGCCGCACCACCCATGCGATAGCGATGGCGGAGAGAATCCATCCGAAGACAACCTCCCCCGTGCGAAGGCCGCGGAACGCCACGGTGTACACGATCATGCCAATGACGAGCAGGAACGCACCTAACGTCGATGCGATGTCCGCGATGACGGATCCACGCATCCAGTGGCGAACGGCGAGCACCACGCCGCCCACGGCGACGAACATGAAAACGAGCGTCCAGAAAAGCCGAGCGGGCGCGTATGGAATGTCGCCCCACAGATCGAGCATCATCGGGGGCGCGGCCGGGAACATTATCTGGACGCCGGCTCGAGGCCTAACGAGCGCCACATGGCGTCGACCTTGGCGCGAACCTCGGGCGACATCTCGATGCGCTTGGGCCAGTTGCGCGTGAAGCCTTCCTCCGGCCACTTGCGCGTCGCGTCGAAGCCGATCTTGGAGCCGTAGGTGAACGTCCGGCTTGCGTGATCGAGGACGTCGATCGGGCCCATGCTAAAGCGCGCGTCGCGTTCAGGATCGATATGGTTGAGTGCGACCCACCAGGCTTCTTCGGGATCGCTCACGTTCACGTCCTTATCCAGCACAACCAGCACTTTGGCGAGCGACATGAGACCGGCACCCCACAATGCGTTCATCACTTTGTATGCCTGCCCCGGATACTGCTTGTCTATCGAGACGAATACGAGGTTATGAAAGATTCCCGCGGCCGGCATGTGGTAGTCGACGATCTCTGGAATCGTGAGCTTGAGGAGCGGGAGAAAAATGCGCTCGGTCGCATGCCCGAGGTAAAAGTCCTCCATCGGCGGTCGACCCACGATCGTCGTACCGTACACTGGGCTCCCGCGCATCGTTATAGCCGTTACCTGCACGCGCGGATACAAATCGGCTTCCGAGTAGAAGCCGGTGTGATCGCCGAAAGGCCCTTCAGTCACGAGCGGTTCGCTTGGATCGATTACGCCTTCGATAACGATCTCCGCGTCTGCCGGCACTTCAAGGTCGTTCGTCACGGCAGGAGTCAGGCGCACGGGCGACTTGCGCAGGAAACCGGCGAAGAGGAACTCATCCACGTTAGGCGGCAGCGGCGCCGAGGCCGAATACACGGACGCCGGATCGGCCCCGATCACGATATTGACCGGCATGCGCTCGCCGCGCTCCGCCATCTCTCGCCAATGCGCGGCGCCGACCTTGTGCCGCTGCCAGTGCATCGCGACGGAGTCCGGGCCTAACACCTGCACGCGATACATCCCCACATTGCGGATGCCACGTTTGGGATCTCGCGAGATGACCATGGTCAGCGTGAGGTACGGCCCGCCGTCTTCGGGCCAGCACGTGATGATCGGCAATTTCGCGAGATCGATGTCGGCCTTGCGCCAGATGACTTCCTGGCAAGCGGGCGCGCGGTGGGTCCGCCGGGGCGGGAACTTCGCGACCTCGAGCAGCTTCGGCAACAGCTGCAGCTTGGCAAGCAGTCCGTCGGGCACGTTCGGCTTCACAAGCTCGTTGATGCGCGCCCCGACGTCGTCCAGCCGCTCGACGCCTAACGCCATCGCCATGCGACGCCGCGAGCCGAACAAGTTGATCGCGACTGGGTAGGGCGATCTTCGGCCATCGTCCAACAGCACGTGCTCGAAGAGCAGCGCCTTGCCGCCGCCGGGCATCTTCATAACGCGATCGGCGATCTCGCAGAGCTCGAGGCGCGCCGCCACGGGCTGGCGAACGCGCGTAAGCTCGCCGGCTTCGTCGAGGGCCGTGATGAATTCCTGCAGAGAATCGAGAGCCATGGCCCAGGTAGCTGTCAGCCGTCAGCTGGCAGCCGACGGCTGACAGCCTGTTTTTCTGCGACGTGTATCGCGCACACGCCGAATGTGAGCGATTCCCAGCGCACGTTGACGAACCCGGTCCGCGTTAGGCGCTCCGCCAATTCCCTTTCCGACGGAAAGTGCGCAACGGACTCTGGAAGGTAGCGATACGCCGTCTTGTGCCCGCTCACAACGCGACCGATGAACGGCACGACACGGTGGAAGTAGACGTGATATGCGGCGCGCACGAATGCGTTGCGCGGTGTCTGAAACTCCAAAATCACAAAACGCCCACCCGGCCGCAGAACGCGAAAGACTTCCTGCAGCCCCGCATCGAGGTCCGCCAGATTGCGGGCGCCGAAAGCGACGATCGCGCCATCAAAGCCGGCTGTCCGCAGTGGCAGCGCGAGCGCATCTGCTCCTACCGCTACCACCGATCGGCCTTGAATCTTCGGCTGAGCGATTTGAAGCATGGGCACCGCGAAGTCGCTGGCCACGACCAATCCGCCGAAACCAGCCTGACGAGCGAGCCTGATCGCCACGTCCAATGTGCCTGCGCAAAGATCGAGAAAGACACCGTTCGGAGAGCGCTGCCAGCTGAGTGCATTGAGCGCTCGCGCTCGCCACCACCTGTCGAGGCTAAGGCTGAGGAGATGATTGAGGAGGTCATAACGCGGCGCGATTTCCGAGAACATCCGCCGCACGTAGGCCCGTTTTGCCGGCGCACCCTCTCCCGTTGCAGCGGCCGCCTCGATCGCCTCGACTGTGTCAGGGCCCGCTGAAGTCATTGTGCCGGGGAAAGGTGCCCGGAGCACATGATAGCGGCAAGCCGCGACGGCTATCGCGCTGGATGGCAAACCGGGGCAAACTGGGGTCAGACTCCATCGATCACATATCGGACACGAATCCTCGTTGCTGCGCCGCTGATCAGTCGAGTCTGACACATCTTTGCACGATGGAGTCTGACCCCGGAGCGGGGTCTGACCCCGGTGATCGCTGGATGCGCCGACGATGCCCGAATAGGTTCCTAGCCCGCGGCGCCGAGAGCTGCATCCGTGCGCTCTTGAGCCCGCACGCCGCCGAATGGCGCCTTTTCTCGACCTAGTCAATCTCCCGGACGCCGACCTTGTCGCCCTTGCGCAGCAGGGGCGTGAGGCCGCTTATCGAGAAATCCTCCGTCGATATGAACGCCCGGTTTTCTCGCTGATCTTCCGCATGGTCAGAGACCGCGAGACAGCCGAAGACCTGGCCCAGGACTCATTCATCAAGGTCCTCAATCACATCGACCGCTATCGGCCTGAGTTCAAGCTGTCCAGCTGGCTGTTCAAGATCGCCAACAACGTGGCCATCGATCACCTGCGAAAGCGCCACGTGGCCACGATCAGCATGGATGGCTCACCACACGCACGAACTGCCGCCGAGATCGAGGCCACTTCGATCGAGATTGCTGCGAAGCAGGAGACCGCTCTCGAAGAAATGGAGAATCGCGAGCTCGGCAGCGCCATCGAACGCGCGATTGCACAGCTTCGGCCCGAATACAAGGCGTGCATCATGCTGCGTCACGTTGAGGGCCGATCTTATGAGGAAATTGCCACGACCCTCGATCTCCCCCTGGGTACCGTGAAGACCTACATCCACCGCGCTCGCCACCAACTGCGGGATGCTCTGGAGTCGACTCGAGAATGAATTCTTACGATTTGATGAGGACT
>DASYRX010000316.1:0-1706 GCA_036003845.1 Gemmatimonadaceae bacterium
ACGTACAGCCGGGAGCTGGCGCCGCTCGCCGGCCACTATCCCGCGGTGCGTCTCGGGGCGCCGTGGTGGTTTTATGACTCGATCGAGGGCATGACGCGTTTTCGCGAGCGCACGTCCGAAACCGCCGGCATCCACAAGACGGTCGGCTTCAACGACGACACGCGGGCGTTCTGCTCGATTCCGGCACGGCATGACCTGTCACGGCGCGTCGATGCCAACTGGCTGGCCCGGCTCGTCGCGCGGCACATTATTGAGATGAGTGACGCCCGAGCGATGGCAAGGGCACTTGCCTACGATCTGGCGAAAGAGGCGTATCGGCTGAACGTTCAGGCGGAGTCGGCCGAATTGGAGTCGCTTTCGCCGTGAAGCGCCCGAGAATCCCAGCGGCGCTGAGAACATAGTAAGGCTTCATCTCGAGGAGCCGGATCGTGAGAGAACGTTCAAGCCGATCTTTCGTTGCCGTTGCCATCTTCATCGTGACGGCATGCTCCACCGCGCCGAGCCGTCCGCCGAGCCCTCTTGCTGGCGCTCCCGCTCCGACGCTCGAAGCGACTATTCGGGCGCGTCTCGATTCACTCGCGGCACAGAGCACATTCTACACGAAGCAGCTGTCGTCGGGACGCGAGGTCGCCATTCGCGCCGACGAGCCCATGAACACGGCCAGCGTGATCAAGATTCCCGTGATGATCCTGGCGTATCGCGATGCGGAAGCGGGCCGGCTGAACCTCGACGAGCGCTACACGATACGGCCCGAAGACGTGCGTCGCGGGAGCGGACTCCTGCAGACTTTCGCTGTTGGCCTGCAACCCACGCTGCGTGACTTGATCACGCAGATGATCATCACCAGCGACAACACGGCGACCGATGTCATGATCGGAAAAGTGGGTCTCGCTCGCGTGAACCAGATGCTCGACTCACTTGGCTACCGCGAGACACGGCTTCGTATGACGGTAGGACAGATATTCCGGGCCGTGTGGGAAGCGCTCGATCCCAAGTACGCGTCGCTGACCGACCGCGAGGTATTCGAGCGTGGCTCGCCCAGTGATAGCGGCGCCGCCCGGCGGAACGATGCGTTTGTGCGCGACTCCACGAAATGGCTTGGCCGCACTACGGCGAGAGAGATTTCGCGACTGCTCGAGCAACTCGAGCGAGGCGAGCTGGCCTCTCCGAAATCCACCACGGAAATGCGTCGCATCCTGCGTCAGCAGTTCTATTCCTCACGGCTCCCGCAACGTGTGCGCTACCGAGTTGCCTTAGGACACAAGACGGGCGATTGGCCGCCGCTTCTCGGCAACGACGTGGGGATCATGTATGCCCCCGCACCCAACGGCCCGATCGTGATCGCGGTATTCACCAATGGAAATCGGGGCAGCTTCTTCGATCTCGAGGCGGCCGAGGGCAGAGTGGCCGAGGACGTTCTCAACGCCTGGGCGAAGTAGGCCCAGCGCTGAGCTGCTCCCTTCGTCCCTTGGAGGATCGCCCTACCTCGTTCGGCGTGGCTCGAGGATGTTGTCGGCGCGATCGGCGATATCCTGCCAGTGCGCCCGGATCAGCGCGTTAGGCGCAATTGTCGCTGCGGCACGGGCCTGTTCGCGCAGTGCCCGTAGCTGACTGCGTGCCAGAGCCGGCATATCGCTCCGGGCAACGTTAGGCGCCGTGAGGAACGGCAGCTGCGTCGGCGGTGGCGCCGGTGCGGGAGCGCCGGC
>DASYRX010000317.1:0-14280 GCA_036003845.1 Gemmatimonadaceae bacterium
GCCAACGTGCAGGGCGAGCCGGTGAGCCATCCGTGGGGCCTGCGCGATTTCGCGGTGCTGGATCTCGAAGGAAACAGAATCAGGTTCGGGCAGCCGTTCGAATAGCTCCTCCACCCAAAGCGTCGACTGCGGCAACTCAGCTCCGTTATTGCTTGGTCATCGTTAGGCCCGTGACCATGCCTTCGGTATTGTGCGCGAAGCGGATCCCGTATACGCCATCGGTCGACTTGAGCTTGCCCTCGCCGACGAGCGCCGACTTGTCATAGCTCCCGACGACGGTGCCATTAATCGCGCACTCGACCTTGTCGCCCTTGACCGACACGGCGATCTCCTGAGTCACCGGTTCGCCCTGCCCTGCCGCCTTGTGCACCGCCTCGTTCGTTTCACCGCGACGACCATTGACTTGGAACGGCGCAGGACCAAACCCGCGCACGATGAAGTTCCCGTTGCCATAAGCGGCGCAGTACAGGAAACTCTGCGTCGCTGTACCAAGGTCGTTCCCCGCGATCATAATGCCATACGGATGCGGGTGGTTGTTCAAAGACATGTACTTCGGCTCCTTGAACGTCGCCTTGACCGTGTAGTTGCCGCTCGCCTTGTTCGCCGGATTCCAGTAGGTCACTGCAGGACCTGTCGTGACGAGCAGCGCATCCCCTTCCTTGGCGAGCTTGGAGCCGTTCAAGGTCTGTCCCGCTGCCTCTTCATTTGGATCGATCTTCCCCATCCAACCCGCCACGGAGATCCCGCCTCCCGCGACGGCCTTGGCGGCGTCCTGCGCTTGTGTGACGCTTGCCGCGAAGGCAAGCATGACGGCTATTCCAGAGAGTCCGAACTGGCGACGCATTGGTAAACTCCTCGGCCGATATTGGTTTTGGTTTGGCCTTAACTCATACTCCCGAGACCCGATTACGGCCACCAGGCCCGTTTCGCTCAACGCTTCGTGCCCAGCACTATGGCGCCATGAACGACGCCAATAGTCTCGACGCGCTCTTTCGGGACGCCGTCGCCGCTATCGACTCGGGCGACGTCGCAACAGTCGAACGCCTAACGAGCGAGCACCCCGGCCTCGTGCGCGAGCGGCTCAAGTCGCCAGGGGCCTGGCTGCGCGACAAGGTCGGCGGCGCGCTGAACGGCTTCTTCAAGAAGCCATACCTTCTGTGGTTTGTCGCCGAGGATCCGGTACGCAACGACAATCTGCCACCGAACATCGCCCGGGTAGCCGCCTCTATTATAGATGCGGCCAGGCGGGAGAATGTCGAATCCCTGCAGGAGCAGCTCGACTATGCGCTGCTGCTAGTCGCGTGGTCCTGGGTAGCCGATCGCTGCGGCGTGCAGCTCCAGCTAATCGATGTCCTGGTGGATGCCGGCGCTTCCACAGACGGAGCTGCTGACAACGCCCTCGTCAACGGGCACGCGGCCGCCGCCGAGCATCTCGTGAAGCGCGGAGCCAAGCTGACACTGGCAACGGCGCTCTGCATCGGCCGCTGGCAGGACGTCGCGGCACTCGCCGACAAAGCGAGCCAGCGCGACAAACAGTTCGCGCTCACGCTCGCCGCTCTCAACGGCAAGGCCGACGGTCTCGTTAGGCTGATTCCATTCGGAGTCGACGTCAGCGCCCCGAGCAGGGATCTCTACGCGCACGCGACGCCACTGCATCACGCCGTCAGCTCAGGCTCGCTCGATGCGGTGCGAGTGCTGGTGGAAGCCGGCGCCGACCTGCGTGCAAAGGACAAGGTCCATCGCGCCACACCGCTCGGCTGGGCCGAGCACTTCGTGGGCGAGCAACGCTCGTATGATCCGCCGCGCCAGTACGCGGAGATCGCAGACTACCTGCGAGCCAAGGCCGCTGAGCGCACCTAACGTTTGCACGAACTGTCGCGCCGAGCTCACAGACGAACGCTGACTCATCAAGCGAGTCGTATTATGTCGTCGTGACTTCGTTGCGGATTCTCATCTGGCGACCGCATTCTTCGAGCGCCGGGCACTCACAGTTGTCGGCTACCATTTGCAGCAGCTTCTTCATTCGACGAGCGTCCGCGATTACGCTGTCGAGCTCCGATTGCTTGCGACTTACCATGGCTCGCCAACGCTTTGACGCAGTGACATCCGCGCCAAAGCCCGTGATTAGTAGCTTCGTCTCGGCGATGCTGAAGCCGGCCCGCCTCGCGAACCCGATCAAGGCGAGCACGTTCAACACACTCGAATCGTACTGCCTCCGACCGCGAGCTCGTAGCTGAGGCGCTATCAGGCCGACGCGCTCGTAGTATCGAAGCGCTGAAGGTCGCAGCCCGGCTTCGCGCGCGACAACGCCTATTGATAGTCCCGGCCTCGTCATCTCCACGCCCTAGACTTAAGTCACGCTCGACGTTCTCGCACTGGCTGAACGCGTTCGGACAAGCAGGAGTCGCAGCAGACTCGCGTAATATTGCTATCGGGCTTGCTCCGCCGTTTCTCGCGGCACGATCCCCACTCTTCTACCGACCATTCTACGTGAGAGACGGATACCACTTCGCGAGAGTCGTTCCGATCTCGTCGGGTGAGTCTTCTTGTACGAAGTGAAGACCTCTCACGGCCACCTCGGTCGTCTTGGGCCAACTTCGACAGAACTGGATCTCCTCCTTCGAGATCGTACCAGGGTCTGCCCTGATGAATAACTTGGGCACCGGATTCGCGGCCAGCCACGAGCCGTTTGCTCGCACGATTCCCACGACGTCAGCGGGCTCCCCTTCGATTGGCAGCTGACGCGGCCAGCAGAGCATCGGCCGGCGCGCTTCGCCGTTTTGACGGAACGGACGTCGATACTCATTCATTTCTGCTTCTGTCAGCTTGCGCATAGTTCTCTCAGGCAGCAGCCATTCGACGAATTGATTCTCTTCGAGGATCATCCGTTCGCCTTCTGGCGAGCGTACACGCTCGATAAAGGAACGCGTCCCAGCAGACCACTGGTCCCACGTGACAGGCTGTACTAGCGCTTCCATGTAAGCGATCCCGCGCACTAACTGCGGATGCCGCCTGGCCCAATCAAAGGCGAGAACCGAGCCCCAATCGTGGCCGACAAGTACGACGTCGCTGTCAACTGCCAACAATGTCAGCAGGTCATCGAGGTAGCGCCGGTGATCGGCGAACTTGTACGAGCCGGGACCGCTGTCAGGCAGCTTTCCCGAATCCCCCATCCCTATCAGATCCGGGGCGATGCACCGTGCGCTCCTTTCAACGTACGGAATGATGTTGCGCCAGAGATAAGAGGAGGTCGGGTTTCCATGGAGAAAGACGATAGGGTGGCCCGTTCCGACCGCGACGTACGCCATTCTGCGATCGAACACGGTCGCGTACATCTTTTGGTACGGCATGATGTCGGAAATCACACTAGGCTCCGCTCGGCGCTGAGCCATGCCCGATGTCGCGTCCCGCGCGCCAAATGGAAAAAGTGATGATTAGCGCGACCGCGAGGTCCCAGACGCAAGCCGAGTCCAGCTTGTAGCCGGGCATGTATTTCCAAAGCCCGACACGGTTGATGACGAACTCTTCGAGCGCCCACCACGTGTTGTAGAACGTGACTCCCACCGCGATTTTGACGACCAGTGGTAGCTGTTTGAACGTCAGTGTTCTCATTGCGCGACCTCTTCAAAAGTTCTATCGCCGGGCCGGACAGAACCGTAGTCCGGAACAGCCTCTATCTGGGCAGAAGTCGAGTATGCGAATTGAAGTGCGCTTTAAGTCAAGAGAGCGTTTCGTGAACTCGTGGCCCGAATGCAGGCTGCGATGCATCCCGGTCTAAACCATCGGCGCGGAGCGTAGTCTGACCGGCGCCGGCCGATGAGCGCGCCTAACGCCTGTCTGAATTGCGGCGCCGAGCTCACAGGGGAGTACTGCGCCAGCTGCGGACAGCGAAAGGTCGCTCGCGAACAAGACCTGACGCTGCGCGAATTCCTCGAGGATACGACTCAGGAATTAGCGCACTGGGAAGGCAAGGTCCCTCAGACGCTGAAGACGCTGTTTCTCGAGCCAGGTCGCCTCACGCTCGACTTTCTCGCTGGGCGGCGCGCGCGCTGGATCCCGCCGCTGCGATTGTATCTCATCTGCAGCGTTGTCTATTTCTTGTTGAGCGCATTTTCTGAATCGATCACGCACCGCGCCGATCGCCAGCTGGACGAGATGTTCGTCACGAATGCTGACGGCACCAAGTCAGTCACACATGAAGCTCGCGTAGAAATCGCACAGGGGCTTCCTGGCAGGCTTTTTGGCTACGAGAAGATGGAATACGCGCTCCTGAACGGTGCGCAGTTCCAGCGAACGATCGACACGGTGTATTCAAAGTCGATGTTTGTTTTGCTCCCGTTGTTCGCGTTGCTCACGAACCTGGCGTGGCGCCGCAAAGTCCCGCGCTACCCTGCACATCTGTATTTCGCGCTGCACCTGTACGCTGCCTGGTTTGGCGCCCTCGCCGTGACGACGCTCGCCACGCTGTTTGCCAAGTCACCCATAGTGCTTGGCACCGCTGGCGGCATCGCGGTGGTATACGGTGCGATATACGGCTTGCTAGCTTTGAAGCGCGTCTTCGGCGACTCCTGGCCTCGAACGATTGGCAAGGCCGCCGCCGTCGCCATCGTGTATATGGCAGGGCTCTTTGGCGCGAGCCTTGTTGTCATGGCGATTACACTCGCGCTCATCTAGCCGGCACGCAAAGCATGCAAGACCTGACATCTGGTCCAATTACACGACATCTACTCAAGACGACGAGCTTCATGCTCGTCACGATGATCTTTCAGACGTTGTACTTCCTCGTCGATCTGTATTGGGTCGGTCGCCTTGGTACCGCGGCTGTCGCCGCTGTGGGCATCGCGGGAAACCTGAGCTTCCTCGTGCTCGCCCTGACGCAGATGCTCGGCGTTGGCACGACGACCGTTGTGTCGCACGCCGCTGGTCGTAAGGACCATGATGCCGCATTGCTCATGTTCAATCAGTCGCAGGTGCTGTCGATGCTGGTTGGATTGATGGTGCTGATCGTCGGGCTCGCGACGCGCACTGGGTACGCAAACGCGCAGAGCGCTGATGCCGAGACGGCGCGCCTCGCGGGTCAGTACCTCTTGTGGTTCATTCCGGCGTTGGCTCTGCAGTTCACGATGGTCGCCATGGGTTCTGCCTTACGAGGCGTCGGCAATTTCAAACCGGGGATGGTCGTCTCCACGGCGACCGTAGCCATCAACATCGTGCTCGCGCCCTTTCTTATTTTCGGTTGGGTGACGGGGCATCCATTTGGTGTGGCCGGTGCGGCCATGGCATCACTCTTCTCGATTCTCGTCGGCATCGTATGGCTGACTAAGTACTTCATCGCCCCCGATTCATTCTTGCGATTCATGGTCGCGGACTGGAAGCCGCGCCTGGATGTGTGGAAGAAGATGCTCGCGATCGGGCTTCCGGCCGGTTTCGAGTTCATCCTGATGGCGTTCTACATGTTCATCGTGTACACGATCAGCCGTCCTTTTGGTGCCGCCGCGCAGGCCGGCTTCGGCATCGGGATGCGCATCGTGCAGGCGGGGTTCATGCCCGTGGTCGCGTTAGGCTTTTCCGTGGCGCCCGTGGCCGGGCAGAACTTCGGCGCCAAGCTGGCGCAGCGCGTAAAGGACACGTTCAAAGATGCGGCCTTCATGGCCGCCGGCGTGATGTTCGTCTTCGCCGTGCTTTGCCACATCGCGCCGGCGAAGTTAGTCGGTGTTTTCTCGAACGATCCGGCTGCGATTGCGGTTGGCGTGGATTACTTGCGCATCGTGTCCTACAACTACGTCGCTTCGGGCCTCATCTTCGTCGCCTCGAGCATGTTCCAGGCGATGGGGAACACGATTCCGTCACTGATTGCGTCGGCGGTGCGCATCGGGCTCGTCGCGGTTCCGGCGTTTATGCTGGCGCGGCTGCCGAACTTTGAGCTGACCTGGATTTGGTATCTCTCGGTGGCAGCCGTGATCGTACAGCTGGGAATAAGCATGCTGCTGCTGCGACGAGAGTTCGCGCGAAAGCTCAGCTTCGCGCCGGCTGGTGGATTTAGACCAGCGTCGACAGCGGCATGAGTTGAGCGACGGCTGTGCGTCGCGTAGCCTGCCTGCCTAACTGCGTCGACCGCGGCACGAGTTAAGCTATGACATCGTTAAACAGAGCCTAACGCGCGAGCGTAAAGGTCGTCAATGCCGTAAAACAGTTTCGCGCAGTTGACGACCTTAACGCCTGCGAATAGGGCGCCGTTTAACGTTTCTGTCTTAACCCGTGCCGCGGTCGACGCTCTGGACTGGCGGGGTTTATCCGCTTAACCCGTGCCGCTGTCGACGCTCTTGGTCGGCAGGGTTCAGCGCGGAACCAAGTTTCCGGCGATGTATACCGCGGAAATTTGCCTAACGTTGGAGATACTCTTCAATGGATCGGAATTCAGGACCACGAAGTCCGCCCACTTCCCCTGCTCCAAAGTGCCCAGCTGATCGTCCAGCTTCATGCACCTGGCCGCATCACGAGTCGCGGCGGCGAGTGCCTGACGTGGGGTGAGCCCCGCCTTCACCATCAGCTCCAGCTCCATCAGCTCGAAGTATCCCTGGAATCGCCCCGTGGGACCCGTATCCGTGCCCATCGCGATCGGCAGTCCGGCATTCGAGATCTTCTTGAGATTCTTGCTCGCGACCTCGAGCGCAACTTTGTAGCGCTGCGCGCTGGCGCTGTTACGCATCGCCTGCTGACGCTCGGGCTCGACCATCGTCTTCACCCACTCCTGGTTCGCGTACCTCAAGAAAAGTGGATCGCTGAACCACTCGGGCGTGGATTCATACACGAACGTCGACACCTCGCGCATCAGCGTCGGGCAGTAACAGATGCCGCGCGCCTTGAGCGCGTTGAGAAAGTCTTGGTCTACTTCAGTGTCGCGCACACTGTGCGCGATGAAATCGGTCCCTGCCGCCAGCAATGCCTTGGCGTCGGCGAGATAGAAGAGGTGTGAGGCGACGCGCAATCGCTGCTTGTGTGCCTGATCGATGACGGCACGATACGCGTCAGGCGACATCTTCTGCGTCGTGCCGAGATTGTCGTCGACTCGAATCTTGACGATATCCACCTTCAGCCTGGCCACCGAATCCACGAGCGCGCGCGCCTCGTCAGGGGTGTTAGGCGTGAGCACCGGTCCGGCCACGAACACCCGCGCGCGCTGAAGCTGCGGCGTCGTTTGCAGCTCGCGCGCGACGAACACGTCCTGCGGCTCGCCGCCGAGGCTATAGACGGTCGTGACTCCATAAGCTGCGTACGTCAGTAAGTCACGCGCATTGTTCACGTGCCCGTGCGCGTTTATAAGGCCCGGGATCACGGTCTTTCCCGCCAGCGAGATACGCTCGGCCGCCGCAGGGACCGTAACGCTCGACGCCGGACCTGCCCTAACGATGCGACCATCCTGTACGACGATCGTGGCGTTGGCGACAGGAGGACGATCCGTGCCGTCGATCAGCGTTAGGCCCGTGAACGCTCGGACGAGTGCAGCCTGTCCGGCCGCCGACGTCGCCGCGATGAGCGACGCGCTTACTGCGCATACGACACCGCGGATCATCGCCATTAGGGCGCGCGGCGGGCGTGAGCCGGCGAGATGGTGAGGGCCTCGATCAACTCGACGGCGAGTCCATCCGGGTCTTCGATCATGAGTGCGCGCGTCGTGCCGAAAGCGTACGGTTGCCGCAGAATCTTGACGTTGCCGCGGCGCAGCCTAACGAGAGAGTCGTCGAGGTCGTCCACGATGAAGGCGATATGGTCCAGCGCCTGGCCGCGTGACGGCACCAGCCGACCTTCGCCCTGGCAACGGTCCCGCACGCACTGACGCGGATACCAGGACATGGTGCCATTGAGATAGCGCACACCGGCGGACGGCTGTCGAATCGTTCCGATCCTTTCCAGCGACGGCCACCCTGGTTCGCCGTATTCTGCCTCGCACGGCTTGTGGAGCGCGCGGAGACTTTCTTTGCCGCTGCTATCGCGTACAGGCGGCAGCTCCATGCCGAGGTATTCGACGTACCAATTCGCCGTGCACAGCGGCTGCTCGCGATAAAAGTGGATGTGCGAGAAGGAATCCTTTGTGTCTGGACCGCCAGTCAGCTCGAACAACACTCCATCTGGCGCAACCACATAGCTGAACCCGCCGGGGCGCGTGGCGGCTGGCGTGGCAGGAAACTGTTTGGCCGTGAGCGTTCCCGCGTACGGTGCGAGCCCGGATCGCCAAACGGACTGCGTGTCTTCCGGCGACGTGAAGAGCGGGAGGTGCGTGACGCCTAACGGCTTGAGCTTCGCCGCGAGGTCAGTCGTGTTGGTGAAGATGCCGATGTGCCAGAATGCGCTCTGCGGTACGGACCGGTGCACATCGTTGCGCCATGCTCCCGGCGGCGGGCGATCAACCTTGTTGAAGAGCAGCAGCAGGGGCTCGCCATCAACGGCCGGTTGCCCGGCTACGACAGTTCTTTCAGCCTTTGGCCACAGTCGCAGATACCACTCGATCGCCTTCTCAGGATCGACCGAGTTGAGGCCAACGTGATGCAGCCGCGGCAATTCGTACTTCCGCGCCTGTGCCTGGATTGCGGGTGCGTGCAGGGCGCACAGCACGAGGAGGGCGCAACGCAACGGCTTGTCCATCTGAACCTCTCACTTCACCGGCGCACGAATCGCTCGGCCGGGACGCGCCGATGTCACCTGGCCTTTGTCTACTACAACTTGGCCAGCGACGATCACGTACGGAATGCCTTCGGCTGGAATCGTCGCGTTCTCGTACGTCGAGCGATCGATCACGGTCGCCGGGTCGAAGATCGTTAGGTCAGCGTCGGCACCCAGACGGACTCGGCCTTTATTGGCCATGGCAGGAACCCGCGCCTCGAGCCGTTTGGCTGGCTCGACTGTCATCTTGCGCAACGCGTCCGTCAGAGTGAGCGCCTTTTCCTCGCGCACGTACTTCCCCAACACCTTGGAGTACGAGCCGGACGTGCGCGGGTGCCCCTTCCCATTCACGATGAAGCCGTCGCTGGCGATCATCGTTAGCGGGCTCACGATGGCGGCGCGGGTCTGCTCTTCGCTGCGTCCGTGGATGATCACGGTGACGTCGGTACCGCCGCTGTTACGCGCCTTCTCGAAGCTCTTTCTCGTTAGGCGCTCGCCCGTGGACACGAGCTGGTGCAACCCGAAGCGCGAGTCCGGCCATGTCTTCCAGTCGTCGAACATCGCGGAGCGGATCTCCGTCATCCCGGCGCCGTACGGGTACGCTTCGGTCGTCACGTCCTGCCCCCGGTCGCGCGCCGCTTTGAGGGAAGCGAGAAACGCGACGAGGTTCGTGTCTCCGCTCGAGTTCACATGCACGATGTGGAGCTTCGCCCTCGCGGAAGCCGCAGCCGCGATCGTTGAATCGAGACCTGCGACGCCGTTCCTCATATGGATGTGCGCGGACGCGCCGCCTTCTGCCGCGACGCGAAACATGCGCTCGATCTCCAGCATCGTCGCGCCTGGCGTGTACGCGCTGCCGAATCCGACAGCGACGGCTCCTTCGGCTAGTCCCTTTCGAAGTAGCGCTTCCATCTCGGCCATCTGCGCTTCTGTCGCTGAGCCACTGCCGCCAATCCCTGTTGGCAGCAATCCAGTGCTCGGATCGTGCAGCACTTTCATGCGCGCCTGGATATGTCCGACGCTCACTCCGTAGTTCACGATCTGACCTGGATCGCGCGACTTGTACCAATCGGCCACGTCTGCGGTCCCCACCTCGAGCTCTAGCGCCGACGTTACGCCATCGCGAACCATCAGCCCGTACGACTCTTCCTGCTGACCGTGCTCGTGCAAATCGATGAAGCCAGGCGCGACGACGTGATTGGTCGCGTCGATCGTCGTGGTCCCCTTGAGCGGACTCTCTGATATCGCGGCGATACTGTCGCCGTTGATTCCAACATGGCGCACCGCGTCGAGTCCCGACTCGGGATCGATCACACGACCATTCGCGACGACGAGATCGTACGTGGGTGCCGGAGCGCAGGCGGCAAGCACCGCGCTCGAGATCGTGAGCAACTGTTTCGTTAGGCGCAGCAACGCAAGCTCCAGGCTCCGGGAGTCAAACGCAGCTTTGCCACTGATCTTCGCGGGTTAACGCCGATCAGTTGAAGAGAATAGAACATGCCGTTTCCGCGTGCCCCCGCGTTCATCCGTGGCAAAGACTTGGCGCTTTCACACATGACATTCGCTTATCAGTTTCTGTCCGTACCTACGCTGCTCTCCAGCTTGTCCAGCCCGCGAATGAGTCGCGCGAAGAACCCAACCGAGGTGGCATAATCGCGTATCGACACGCGCTCATTGACCCCGTGCACGCGCGACCTGTCCCCTTCACCTAACGGGATCGGCAGGAAACGGAAAACACGATCGCTGTGCGCTCCCCAATACTTGGCATCAGTACCGCCCATGACCAGATAGGGAATCACCGGCGGCCGCTCGTTGGGAAGCATCGCGCCGATCGTGCTGACCAGCAGCTGGTACGCGGGCGAGCGCACGTCGGATACTGGGGACGGATCCACGCCGACACTGTCCAGTAACGCCACGACAACCTGCGAGTCAGCGACAACCTCCGTCACGCGCTTCATCACGGTGGCGACGGTCTCCCCCGGAAGGATGCGGAAGTTGACGACGGCGTTCGCTTCGGGCGGGAGCACATTGTCCTTGATTCCCGCGCTCAGCATCGTCGGCGACGTCGTGGTGTGCTGTAGCGCGGCGCCTAACGCATTCTCCGCCATGCCGCGCTTCACCAGGGGCTCCGTGAGCCACAGGTTGGCGAGCAGCAAACGACGCGAGAACGGCATGTACGGCGTCATCGCCTCGACCATGCTGCGCGTCGGCCCTTCGAAGCGCGACGGAAACTGGTTCTCCTCGAGCCGCGTGATCGCTCGGCTCAGCGCGCCTATGGCCGTGCGCTTGGTCGGCATCGACGAGTGACCGCCTTCCGCGAGTGCTTTGAGGCGCAGGCTGACATAGCCTTTTTCCGCGATCCCCACGATCGCGGCTCGCTGCGTGAGGCCCGGCATGAGGTTGGCCGCCATGAAGCCTCCCTCATCAAGCACCAGCGCCGGACTTACACCACGCCTAACGAGCGAATCGACGATAACCTTGGCGCCGTAGCGGCCGCCCACTTCTTCATCGTGCCCGAAGGTGAGGTACACAGTGCGCGCTGGCGTGAAGCCGCCGCCGAGGAGCCCTTCGACAGCCTCGAGGATCGCGAGCACCGTTGTCTTGTCGTCGAGCGTCCCGCGACCCCACACGAAGCCGTCGGCCGTATCGCCTGAAAACGGCGCGTGAGTCCATTCTTTGAGATTCGGCTCCGGCACCGGCACGACATCCATGTGCCCCATCAGCACGACCGGAGCGAGCGAAGAGTCGCTCCCCTTCCAGGTATATAGAAGGCTCAAGCCACCCAGCACTTCTCTCGTTAGGGTCGCGTGCACTCGCGGGAAGGATGTCGCGAGGTGCTGGTGCAGTCCCAGGAAGGCCGCCGTATCGATCGGCGCGCCCGAGGCGAGAGATACGGTCGGAAACTTGACCGCCCCGGCGAGGCGCTGTGCGGCAGCGAACGTATCGACTGCAATCGCCACAGAGGCAGCGATTGGCGCACTGGTCGGTGACGGAACTCGCCACGCGCGAAACGCCATGACACCAAACAGAGCGATCAGCAGAACGCAGATAAAAGCCAGGAAGCGCTTCATTCGGGCTCCGTTAGAAGAGCGTCAGCGAATGTGCGGAAGCGGGGTCGGCCACGCCAGCCAAATCGTGACAAGCCAACGGCAACCAGTTGCCAACCAAATGATCCGTGCCTCTGTCCTATCGGCTGTCTCGCTAGACGGGAAACCCTATGCGCTGTCGAGTCTTAGCTCTTACTGCCGTCGTTTGTGCGCTCCCCTTCCGCGCCGAGTCGCAAGCCGCCCGGACGAGCAACGTATCAGCGGTAGCGGTACGCGCCTCACAACCTCCGAACATCGACGGACGTGGCGATGACGCGGTCTGGCAGCGCGCCCCCAAGTTCTCCGAGTTCCGTCAATTCCAGCCGCGCGCCGATACGACGCCGTCGCTCAAAACTGAATTTCAGGTCGCGTACGATGAGAAACATCTCTTCGCGTTCGTGCGCATGTTCGACCCACATCCCGACAGCATCATGCACGCGCTGTCGCGGCGCGACGTGCGCGGTCCTTCGGATCAGATCAAACTGATCATCGATTCCTACGACGACAAACGCACGGGTTACGAGTTCGCCGTCAATCCAGACGGCGTCAAGCGCGACTACTCGATCAGCAACGACGGCAACGAAGACGACTCCTGGAATGGAATCTGGGACGTTGAAACGACCGTCGATTCGTTAGGGTGGACGGCGGAGTTCCGCATCCCGCTCTCGCAGCTGCGCTATGCTCCGAGCCCGTCGCACACGTTCGGCTTCGGTGTCTGGCGTGACATCGAGCGCTACGCCGAGCGAGTGTCCTGGCCGACCTACTCGCCGACTCGCAATGGCCTCGTCTCGCAGATGGGCCGGCTGACAGGTATCGAAGGAATCACTACAGCGCGGCGGCTCGAGCTCACGCCGTACACGGTCACCAAGAACGTGCAGCAGACGTTGCCGAACAGGCGCTACGATCGCGATCAGCAGATCACGGCGGGCGCGGACCTCAAGTTCGGCATCACACCTAACGTCACGCTCGACGCTACCGTCAATCCCGACTTCGGCCAGGTCGAGGCGGACCCCGCTGTCGTCAACCTCACGGCATTCGAGACGTTCTTCGAGGAGCGGCGTCCCTTCTTCGTCGAAGGAACCGGCCTATATCAATTCCAGCTGAATTGCTTCATCGTCGTCGACTGCAGCACGAACGAGGGACTTTTCTATTCACGCCGCATCGGACGCGCGCCGAGCCTGAGCGGACTCTATGGTGACGCAACTACTCCGACGTCCACTTCCATCATCGCTGCGACCAAGTTGACAGGTCGCAGCCGCGGCGGATTGTCTTTCGGTCTCCTCGATGCCGCAACCAAAGAAGTCGAGGGATCCAACAACCGCACCGTCGAACCCTTCGCCAATTACACGGTCGTGCGCGCGCAGCAGGATCTGCGCGGCGGTGAAGCCGGGATCAGCTTGATCGGCACCGCCGTGAATCGTTCGGTCGACGGCTTAACAGATCCGTTCTTGCACAAGAGCGCGTACGCGACAGGCGCAACCTTCCGTAACCGCTTCCACCAAGGGCAATACGAGCTGGCCGGTCAGTTCGCCGCCTCACTCGTGAATGGTACGCCTGCCGCGATCTACCGCACGCAACGCAGTCCGGTGCACTACTACCAGCAGCCGGGTGACGATCTTGAAGTCGACTCGGGACGCACCTCACTCGGTGGCCACGCGGAACAGATCAAGTTCGGCAAGTACGGCGGTGGAATCACCCGCTTCGAGACGAGTATCGTTAGGCAGTCGCCCGGCTTCGAAGTCAACGACATCGGTTTCTTGCGCCGCGCCGACATCGTGGACTGGAGCACCTGGGCCGCATTGAGCTTCCGTACCGCGCGCGGCATCTATCGCTGGGCCCAAGTCAACGGCAACCACTGGGAGCAGTGGAATACGTCGGGGACGCGACTGGAGAGCGCGGTCAACTTCAACGGTCACATGGGGCTCAATAACAACTGGGACGTGCACCTCGGCGGCACGTTAGGCGCACTCACTGAGAGCTTCTGCGATCGCTGCACGCGCGGCGGTCCGCCGCTCCGCAAATCCCGTGGCTTCTATCCCTGGGGCGGCGTAAACACGGATGGCCGCAAGGTTGTCTCAGGGGGAATGTGGTTCAACGCCTGGTACGCTGACGAAGGGAAGACGCATGGCACGGCGCTCAACCCGTACGTGAATTTCCGATTCTCCACACGCATGCAAGCGGGCCTCGGCTTCGGCTTCAACCAGGATCACAACAACACGCAGTGGTTCGGCAACTTCGGCGACAGTCTTGGCACGACGCACTTCTCGTTCGCGCATCTGGATCAGCGCACGGTATCGTTGAACGCGCGCGTCAACTACACGTTCACGCGAGACCTGACGTTTGAGTTCTACGGCCAGCCTCTCGTCTCGAGTGGGACGTACTCGGACATTCGCCAGGTGAGCTCGACACCCGGTGCCGATGACTACGACGCTCGCTTCAGTCCTTTCAGTGCGCCGCCGGGGATCAACACGTCGTTCAAGTTCACGCAGTTGCGCACGAACGCGGTTGCGCGCTGGGAGTACCGGCCGGGTTC
>DASYRX010000318.1:0-16780 GCA_036003845.1 Gemmatimonadaceae bacterium
CAAGTGTCCGTTGACGTGGAAGACAATCCACTCACCGTCCGGGGAGAACGATGGGGACTCTCCGCGATCCGTTCCCGGGAGCAGGCGATACTCCCGCTGCCCGCGGTCGCGCAGCACGATCCCTTCGTCGGTCGCGAACGCGAAGCGCGAACCGTCGGCCGACACGGCGAAGCGGGCGAGGTCCGGGTTGCCGTTAGGCGTGTCGACCATGAGTGGCACAACCGTGTCGACCGTCGACCGTTTGTCCGCCTGCCAGGCCCACACAACGGCGGCAATGCCGAGCACAGCGAGCACGCCGCCGACGGGCAGGGCGTATCGCGACACAACAGCCGGGGTGCCGACGGACGCGACACGGCGTGATGTCGTCGCGCCGTAGGTGAACGCGCCGTGATGCAAGGCGTCGCTAAAGGCCTTGGCACTCTGGAAGCGGTCGGCGGGGAGTTTTTCGAGTGCCTTCGCCACCGCCGCCGACACGTTAGGCGGCACGGACTTCCTGAGCGTCGTGACCGGCGCCACGTCCTCGGCGATGATCTTCATGATGATCTGCTGCGCCGACGCGCCTGTGTGCGGCGGATTTCCGGTCAGCATTTCGTACAGCACGCTCGCCAGCGAGTAGATGTCGCTCCGATAGCTGATGTCCTTATCGGCCGTTGCCTGCTCGGGAGACATGTAGTGCGGCGTACCTAACGAGAGTCCCGTCTCCGTCATGCGTCCGCCCGCTGCGGCGCTCAGTGCCAGCGCAATGCCGAAGTCTGCCACGACCGGACGGCCATCGTGCAGCAGGATGTTCTCCGGCTTGATGTCGCGGTGGATCACGCCGTGCCGGTGCGCGTAGTCCAGCGCGTCCGCCACGTCGGTAGCGATGCGCACCGCTTCATCGACGCCCAGCTGCGTTTCGCGATCGAGCTTGTTGCGCAGCGTCTCGCCCTGGATGAACGGCATCACATAGTAGAGAAAGCCGTCCGACGTGCCCGAGTCGAAGAGCGGGAGGATGTGCGGATGCTGCAGCGCCGCTGTGGTCTTGATCTCGACGACGAAACGCTCGGCGCCTAACACGGCGGCCAACTCCGGCTTCAGGACTTTGAGGGCGACCTTGCGGTCGTGCCGAACATCATGCGCCAGGTACACGGTTGCCATGCCACCCGCTCCGAGCTCGCGCTCGATACGGTAGCGCTCCGCGAGGGCCGCGGCGAGCCGCGTCGCCGGTCCACTCACTGCTTCGGCTCCGGTCTTGGCAGCCGGTCGACCCAATTCGTGACCACGGTCAACGTGGACGTCGTGACCTGTGTGGGCCCGGCGATGAGAAGGTGACGTCCATCCGGCGCAATATCGTGGGACCTGCCTAACACATTGAGGTACGGCCCAGTGAACAGGAACCTGGCGACACCAGGCCGAGCATCAGTGGCGTTAGGCAGCGATACGCTCATCCAGCGATTGCCCTCACGGTACACGAGGTCTCCAGCTGGATTCCACACCGGTTCCTCGCCACCGCGTGGCGATGCTCGCCAGTGCTCGAACGGAGGCACTGTACGAGCCATGAAGACGACGTACTCGCCAGCCTGTTGGCTTCGCGCAGTGTAAGCAATCCACTCGCCACCTTTGCGAAGCTGATGGCCCCACGCGTCAGGTTCCGGCAACAGAAAGCCGCGACGCGCGTCACCTGATGCAAGATCGGTTGCGCTGAGCGCTACGTACAAGGAATCGCCGCGTTCGAGTAACACGGCGCTGTCGGTCGCGACGTCTAGAACCCGCACTCCCGGTAACGAATCCGATCGTGCCGGACTCTCCGGGGAGTAAACGATTGTAGCCTGGACTGACGGGGCTTCCGGTCGCCGAACGAGGTAGTCGAAGACTCGCTCCCGGTCCCACCAGCCTAACGAGCGCGCTCTCGAGGAGGAGGAAAGGTCAGCACGCAGGCTGACTTGCACACCCTCTCGCAGGCTGAGCAAATGCGGCGCACACGTCCCCTGACTCGTGCAGACTCTCACGAGGAGTCGCGTACCGTCGCGCGAAAGATCCATGTAGCCATAGTCTCCTCGTCCGAACGCCGCGAGCGTATCCACATGGCCTCGGTCGTCGCGCCAAACGAGCCGGTTTTGACGCCCATTCTCTCCGCGAGCGTAGATGAGCGTTCCATCGCGCGTAACTGCCAGCTGCCCAGCTCCCCAGATGCTCTCGAGGCGGACGCCCGAGAGAGCAGGAACTGGCGGACCGAGGGCGCGACGAGAGATCGGATCGAACGGAAGTGCCATCACTGCGCCGTCGAGCGAGTGATAGAGGAGGTGGCCCGACGCCACGTAGCGAGGATTCGTACCGGAGAACAGCTCCGTCTTCTCAGTGACGGAATCCAGCGGAATCGGCCCGCGGGGCCCGAGCAACTCGATGCGCCCAGAGGTAGTCGAAACAACGGCGAGGTGGCTGTCTATCGTGGACGCCAACACGGCGCTGTCGCCGGGGAGCGGCTCCGGAAACACCACGCGCAGTGGCAATGGCTGCGGGCCGATCGCGTTAGGCGTACCGCCCGCAGAAGGAACAGCAACCAGACTTCGCCCCTCCTCCGCCAGAATCAGAATCCGGCCGTCAGCAAGCCACGCAGCGCCGTAAGGCAGCACCAATTCTGCGAGTGCAACGGTTGCGCCTCCCTTTATGTTCGTTCGTTTGACAGTGCCGCCGGCGAAGAAGCCCACTGATTGACCGTCGGGCGAGAAGAACGGCGCGTATGCACCCTCAGTCCCGGGGAGCACCGAGACCGAGCTGGCGTCGAGCGGCCGTACGTAGAGGTGCGTCGTCCCAGGAGACTGCCCAACGAACACGAGCGTGCCGCCATCAGGCGAAACCGCGAACGCCGGCGTGCCGACGCCTAACGGGCCCGCACCGATGTATGCCAGCGGGGTGCTGTCCGGAAGAACGATGGCAGTCTCGTAAGTGGGACCATTGCCTGGACGTCGCGACGCCGGCGAGCGAAGCAGCAGCGACCATGCCGCGACAGTGGTCATCATCAGGGCGATCGCGCCGAACGCGAAGAGCGCGGTGCGTGGCGCGGAGCGAACAGTGTGTCCACGTCCTCGGCGAAGTGACAACGGCGCACCGTGTGTGAGTGCCGCAGCAAAGTCGACAGCAGTGGCGAACCGGTCGGCGGGGAGCTTCTCGAGCGCAGTTAGCACCGCGTCCTCGACGTGCGGCGGGATCGTCCCGCGGCGTCGCGTTGGCGGTACCGGCGCTTCCGTCATCACTTTCGCCACGATGGCCTGCGCGGACGGACCTGTGAATGGGGCTTCTCCTGCTAGCATTTCGTACGTGACAGCACCTAACGCGTAGATATCGCTGCGCGCATCGATCGATTTATCCCCCATCGCCTGTTCCGGACTCATGTATTGCGGCGTACCTAACGAGAGTCCGGTCTGTGTCATCCTCTGGCCGCCGGCGTGTTCGACGGCGAGGGCGATTCCGAAGTCGGCGACTACGGCGTGGCCGCCCTGCAGCAGGATGTTTTCCGGCTTGATGTCGCGGTGGATGATGCCGTGGACGTGCGCCGCGCCGAGCGCGTCCGCCACTTCGCGAGCGATGCGTACTGCATCCTCGATGGGTAGCTGTTTCTCCCGCACAAGCCGGTCGCGCAGCGTGTCGCCAGTCACGTACGGCATCACGTAGTACAGCAGCCCCTCTGCCGCTCCACTGTCCAGTAGCGGGAGGATGTGCGGGTGCTGCAATTTCGCCGTCGTGCGGATCTCCGACAGGAACCGCTCACCGCCTAACGCGGCGCCGAGCTCCGGGTGCAGGACCTTGATGGCGACGTCGCGGTCATGCTTGAGATCGTGGGCGAGGTAGACGGTCGCCATCCCGCCCTGGCCGAGCTCGCGCTCGATGCGATAGCGGTCGGCGAGCCCAGCACCGAGTGCAGTCACGACGTCCGTCACGTTATCGCGTTCCTAGTCTCGCGAGCATCGCCGCAGCTCGCGGATCCCTTCTCAGCTTGTCGTATCGCGAAATGCGCGGAAATTGAACGAGCCAAACGTCATACCTGGCTATGGCATCGGCCAAAACCGCAACTGCGGCCTCATGCTCTCCCAACTCGTCGAGCGTCGTAGCGATGACTCCCATCGCAGGAAGACTCCCGCCCGAGCGGGCGCGCATTGTGTCCAGCAATGTCCGCGAATCTCTAGCGCGGCCGGCGAGGGCGTACGCGTATGCGAGCAGGCCGTGCGCCTCGACAGGCCGTCCCGCAGGAAGCGCTGCCACTTGGCTCTCGAGCTGTGAGATGGCCTGCGCGGTTTGTCCCAGCGCCAGGAGCGCGTTCGCGCGCCAGTCCCAAGCCAGCATGAACGTCGAATCCATTGAAATCGTTAGGTTTGCGACTGAGTCGGCCTCCTTGAAGCGCTGCTGCGGAATGAGGATCTGGGCTTCCCAGATACGCGCGATCATCGAAGCCGGCTCGAGCTCGCGCGCGTGCGCAATCCGCTTGTGCGCCGCGTCATACTCGCCTAAACGCGCGGCGAGCAACCCGTACCAACCCCACGCCGTCGCCACCGTCGAGTCCAGCGTGAGTGCGCGGCGGAAGTTCTCCTCGGCGCGATCGAGCTCACCTAACAACGAGTAGCCGTAGCCTAGCGCGGTATACGATTCGGGGATGGTCGAGTCGATGCCGATCGCGCGCTGCGCTGCGGCGATCGCGCTCGTGACGAGAGGCTCAGTACTGTCTTGCACGTAGGCGGGAAGGACAACGAGCGCCATCGCCAGTGAGGCCTGCGCCCGAGCGTACCTGGGATCGCGCACCGCGGCGCGCTCGAACAGAGAGATTGCCTGTTGCAGGTTGCGCGCACCGCGCCTGTTGAAGAGCACCTGCCCCTGCAAAAAGAGTGAGTGCGCCTCCGGATCGGCCGTTTCAGCGCGCGGAGCAGCCGCGTTAGGCTGACGGCCGAGCGATCCCATAAGTGTACTTGCGACTGTCCTTGCGATCTCATCCTGCACAGCGAAGACGTTCGACAGAGGTCGATCGTACTTCTCGGTCCAGCGGACAGCACCATCATTCGCCGACACGAGCGTGACATTGATGCGAACTTGATCCGCTGCGCGCTGCACCGTGCCTGTGAGCAGCGAGCTTACGCCGAGCTCTCTGGCGATAGCGCGCTCGTCGAGTCCCTTGGCCTGGAGCGCGCCTGCACTCACGCGGCCGATTACTCGGACGCCGTTCTTTGCCACGGCGCGCGTTATCTCTTCGGCGAGGCCGATGCCGAAGTAGTCGTCCGCCGGGTCGCCGCTCAGGTTCGCCAGTGGGAGCACGGCGATCGACTGGTCGGCGGCAGTTATCGCACCCGCATCCTCTGCAGTTCCACGCGTAACGAAGAATGTGACCACGGCCAGGACCGCGACGGCAGCAGCGCCGAGCAGCATCGGTCGCCGCGGGCTACGTGGCCGCGTGTCGATCGCTGGTGCACGCGGTGATTGCGTTGCCCCCGGAGTGGACACGACGTCGAGCTCGCGTAGCACCTCGTCGGCGGTAGCTGGCCTGCCGGCCGCTTCCTTTGCTAGACAGCGCATCACGAGACGCGCGAGTGTCGGAGGACAGTCAGCGCGGCGCTCCGTGAGCTCAGTGGGAGCCTCGCTCAGGTGAGCGGCGAGCACGCGCTGTGGTGTGTCGCGCACGAATGGCGGCGTGCCGGAGAGCAGCTCGTATGCCAGACACCCCCACGCGTAGAGGTCGGCCCGGTGGTCCGCGTTCGGGTCGCCCGCCACCTGTTCTGGTGCCATGTACGTGGGAGTGCCTAACGAGGTGCCTACTTGCGTGAGCGTACCGGCATCTCCTATCGTGCGCGATGCCGACACCGCCTTGGCGATCCCGAAATCGGTGACGACCGCCGCGCCGTGCGAAAGCAGGACGTTTTCGGGCTTGATGTCGCGGTGCACGACGCCGCGCGCATGCGCGTAGCTCAGCGCGCGCGCTACGTCGCGCAGGATGCTTGCGCACTCCGGAATCGTTAGGTGCGGCTCCTGGACGAGCCGCCCGCGCAACGATTCGCCACGCACGAATGGCATCGTGAAGTACGGGACGCCATTCGCATCACCGGCCGACAGGAGCGGCACGATGTTCGCCTGCTGCAGCGAGGCCGCGAGCTGGATCTCGCGTGTGAACCGCTCGAGGCTTACCCCTGCCGCGACGTCCGCCGAGAGGACCTTTACCACGACCTCGCGGTCGAGCCCGACCTCGCGCGCGACGAAAACGCGCGACATCCCCCCACCACCGAGCTCGCGCTCGATGTGATAGCGATCCTTGAGCGCGCTAGTAAGCTGCTCGACCAGCGTCACGCGCTGACTACCGCTTCTGCGCGGCTAGCGCAGTCGCATTCATTGCCACGACGATCCGCTGTGGCCGCCCGCGTCCTTGCACAATCACGAAGCGCGATCCATCCGGGTGCACGTCGTAATTCGCGTGGTCCGCGGCGGCGTAGTTCGTCTCGAGAATTGTGCTGTAGCTCTTGGGATGCGCACGGCCATTCAGCTCCAGACGCACGGAGATGAGCTGCTTGTTCTCCCAGTAGAACAACTCGCGACCGTCGGCGCTCCAGCGCGGATTCCTTCCACCCGCTTTGGACACGATGATTGGCGAGGTTGAGCGTTTTGGAAACGTGTTGACGAACACCTCGAATCGGCCCGACGCGTTTGAGTCGTACGCGATCCAGCGGCCATCCGGGGACACGTCGGCCGACTTTTCGCTGAACGGCGTATCGAGATACGGGAATGGCGGCGCGCTGCCGTCGGCTTTGACAACCATGATGTCGCGATCCTCGTCGAGCGGGACTTCGGTGTACACGATGTAGCCGTCTCGCGTCCAGTCGGTCGGCCACTGCAGTCCTTCCCTAACGACGACGCGCTGTTCTGTGCCGCTTCCGTCGGCGCTGCGAACCAGCAAGTCTTTTCGTCCCGGCCGATTCGCGGAAAGGGCGAGCTGACGGCCGTCGGGACTCCATGTCGGGTCGTTGTTGTTGGCTCCGTCGACCGTTAGGCGCCGCCGCGTTTTGGTGGGAACGTCATAGATCCAGATGTCGTCAGGCCTCGTGGCGCCAAAGGCAACTTGATTGCCGTCCGGTGAGAACCGCGGCGCCCAGTAGCCGCCGTTGCGGAAGACCATTTGCTCCTTGCCTGCACGGTCGAAGAACGCCAGGTCGAGATCCGTTCCGGCTGCACGAATGATGGCTAGCGTCCCTCCACGCGATACGGAATAAAAGGCATTCCCGCGACCGACTCCCAGCTCGTCCGGCAGTGCGCTCGGCGTTCCAGTCGTGTCGAGGCGACCGAGGTCGAACTTCTGTGACGTTAGGCGGCCATCGGGGTCGGCGTAGATCAGGTGCCCGGTATCGACGTAGCTTGGCCGCAAACCGCGACCGAACGTCCTGTGTTCCCCGTTCGTTATGTTCAGGACGCCGAGCAGACCGCCCGCGGCCTCCGTATTGAATACGATCGCCTTCCCGCCTGGGAGAAAGTGTGGGAAAAAGAAGCCCGAGCTGAACGTGTGCTTGCCGATCACAAGCGGCTTCGGCGTGCCGCCAGTCGCCGGCACTTCGAACAGCGACCCTCCCGGTAGCGTCGCGAACAGAATCGTATCGTCCTCACGCCAGGTCGCCCCAGCCATTCCTTCGACGTATGGAGTGATGACTTCATCGCTTCCGACGCCGAGGCGGATCCGTTTCAACGATTGATCGCTGACGAATCCAACCCATTCCCCGTTAGGCGAGAAAAATGCGCTGTGTGCTCCCTCCGTTCTCGGCAGTGGAGCGGGAATAGGATCGTCCAGGTTGCGCAGAAACAGCCGAATGGAGCCGGCGTCTCCGGCGGGGTACACGATTTTGTTGCCCAGGGGAGAAACAGCGGGATATCCGGGTATGGCAGCACCCGAATCCATTGGCACGAAGAAGACAACCGGCCGATCCTCGCTCACTCCCGTCCGCGGCGCCGCAGCAGTGCGAATTAACCAACCGGCAAGCAGTCCGAGCGCGAGCGTGGCGGCTGCGAGTCCTGAGACTAGCGTTCGTCGCTGCGGCGTGGTGCGCGCAGCTGCGATCATCTGTCCCGTCTCTGGAAGTCTGAAACCGGGATTCGTCAGAGCATCTGCAAAGTGCGCCGCGCGCACAAAGCGGTCGGCAGGGCTCTTCGCCAGCGCGCGCTGAATGGCGGCGTCCACGTTGGCCGGGACCAGGTCTCGGCTGTGCGAAATCGGTGACGGCTTTTCTGAGAGAATCTTGGCGATCGTAGCCTGGGCCGAGCTGGCGTGATGCGGCGGATCGCCGGTCAGCATCTCATACGTGATCGCACCTAACGAGTAGATATCGCTCCTGGCGTCCAGCGCTCGATCGCCGGTCGCCTGCTCCGGAGACATATAGTGCGGCGTTCCGATGCTGAGTCCCGTTTCCGTGAGGCGCGCCCCACCGGCAGCGCTCACTGCCAGCGCGATACCGAAATCGGCGACGAGTGCCTGCCCGCGCTGCAGCAACACGTTTT
The DNA here is from genome assembly GCA_036003845.1 of Gemmatimonadaceae bacterium. Lineage (GTDB taxonomy): Bacteria > Gemmatimonadota > Gemmatimonadetes > Gemmatimonadales > Gemmatimonadaceae > DASYRX01. The sequence goes on from DASYRX010000318.1 coordinate 8,494, forward strand.
CCGGTTTGATGTCGCGGTGCACGATGCCGTGTTCATGCGCGTAGTCCAGCGCGGCGGCGATCGCACGCGCGATCGCGATCGTTTCCTCCACGCTCACCTGGCGATCGCGATCGATTTTGGCGCGGAGCGATTCGCCGTCGACGTATGGCATCACATAGTACAGGAAATCCTCTGTGGCACCGGAGTCGTACAGTGGCAGGATGTTCGGGTGCTGCAGGTTTGCCGTGACTTTGATCTCGCGGACGAAGCGCTCGCTTCCGAGCCGAGCGGCGAGCTCCGGGTGCAGCACCTTGATGGCGACCTTGCGCTCGTGCCTAACGTCGCATGCGACATAGACAGTCGCCATGCCGCCGGCTCCGATCTCGCGCTCGATGCGGTAGCGATCGGCGAGCGCAGAGCTGAGCCGCTCGAAGCTCTCGGCCACACGCAGGGCGTTCATCCCTGAGCGACGGGAGTGGCTGGCATGAGTCTATGCTCCCTGGAGAAGCTTCTCGAACCGCGGATTCCCCTTGAGCGGCGCGAAGCTCGGATCGATGCGCAGGTAGCCGGGAGTGATGACGTACGGGATCTTGATCAGCTCCTCCAACAGATCGAGCGCTTTCTTGTTCTCGCCTAACAGCAGGTAGACGCGGATGACCTGGTGTTGGTAGTACGTTCCGACGTTCTGATCCTTGCTGATCGGATTGAAGCTCGCGCCGAGCGTTGCCTCTCGTATTGCTTCGTCCTTGCGGCCGAGGGTGGCCAGCGCCAGTCCGAGGAAGATGTGCCGTTGAGGATCGTTAGGTGTCTCCTGCAGCTGCTTGCGGAACTCGAGCGCCGCCGTGTCGGCAAAGGCTCGCGCGCGCGCCTTGTCCCCGCGCAGCGTTGCTACTTGCATCTGGGTGACGGCCCAGATGGGCCGGTCGTTGTCGTACATCGACGGTCCCAATCGCATAACGAGCTGCTGGTCCTCATCCTCCAGCACCCAATACAGATCCTGATAGACGGCGAAGTACACAGCGACCTCGGCGCGTGGTACTACTGTGGCTGCATCGCGCACGACCGCTCGCGCTGAAGCGAGGTCGCCCTGCATGAGGTAGGCGAACGCCAGGGTTTCGCGCGCACCGATGTTCGCCGGCGACGCGGCGACGAGCTCGCGGCTCGCGGCCAACCCCTCCGCGTACTTCCGCATGAGCAGGCGCGTTGAAGCGACGTTCGATAACGTGTTCGGTGAGCGTGGATCAACGCGGTAGGCCTGTTCCGCGTGCACCAGCGCCTCCGTCCAGCGGCCTCGGGCTTGCTCCATGCCGGTCGCCATCCGCAGAACAGCTGCGTCGTTAGGCGCGGAGCGCATCGCCGCCATGACTTCGGCGGCAGCCCCCTCCCGGTCGTTCATCACGTTGGACAAATAGAGGGACCGCGCGGCGTGCGTCATGATCGCGTCGGGGGCCAGCGACGTCGCACGATCCACGGCACGCTTGGCTTGGGCCCCGAGCTCCAGGCTCGGTGTGCTGTTGAAATAGAGGATCGACAGGTCACGAGCCATCCGCGCCCACGCTTCCGCGAATGTCGGGTCTAATGCCACCGCTTGTTCGTAGTAGCCAATCGACTGCCGCAGCGTCGCCGGGGCGTTGCCCTGCAGCGCCTTCGCCTTGAGGTACAAGTCGTAGGCCGCGAGGTTCTGCGTCGGTCGCTCTGCCAGCTCCTGCTTCTCGTTAGGTGCGAGCGCGACGTTCAGCGCACCAGCCACCTGCGTGGCGATATCGCCCTGCACCTGGAAGATGTCGGTCAGCTCGGCGTCGAAGCTGCGCTGCCACGTCCCCGTCCCCGTCTTGACGTTGATCAGCTCCGGGACGACCTGAACGCGACCCTTCCCATCGGCTGTTTTCGCCCACGTCACCGTAGACGTGAGCAGGTAGTCGACGCCTAACTCCTTTCCGATCTGCTGTGGCGTCTTTGTCGTCGCCTTGTACTGATCCGAGCTCGTGCGAGCCGTCACTTGGAATCCGGCGAGTCCCGTGAGCTTCCCGCGCACCTGGTCGGCCATGCCTTCGACGAAGTAGTTGTCGGCCGCGGCGCCGCGGTTCTCGAACGGGAGCACCGCGAGGCGCACGACCGATCCCGGCGTCGCGGCGCCAGCTGGTCCACGAAATACGAGCGCGGTGGCGACGACAGCCCATAGCCCCAACGCGGCGACGCCGCCTAACGTGGCGTTCCGCCATGTGAATCGCGACGCCAGTCTTGTGAGGCTCGCGCCCGTTGCCTTCTTCGCCTCCATCTTGCCGGTGATGACGAGCACCAACGCGCCGATCGCCAGCAGCCCCACGGCGAGGCCGAGCGACCACACCGGCAAACCCCAGCGCTGGACCAAGCCATAGACGAGAATAAGCGCCAGCGCGCCCGTAGCTCCGAAAAGCGTCCATACTTTGCTCGCCTTCGGGCCCTCGGACTGCGGCGCGATCGCGGCCGGTATTCGTTGGCCGGAGACCGGGCCGATGCGCAGTTGATCCTCGGCGCTGCCTAACGCCTTGGCGAAATCGGCCGCGCTCTGCCAGCGGTCGGCTGGGTTCTTGGTCAGCGAACGCCGTACGACTGTTTCAATCGCCGGAGAGATCCCTTCACGCGAGGTGGTGAGGGAGCGCGGCGTCTCGGTCAGGCTGCGTGTAAGAATCGCCTGCGCGGTGGGCCCCGTGAACGGCGGCTCACCCGCGAGCATCTCGTACAGCACGCAGCCTAACGCGAAGACGTCGCTGCGCCCGTCGACGGAAGCTGCGCCGCTGGCCTGCTCCGGGCTCATATACTGCGGCGTCCCGACGGCGAATCCTGTTTGCGTGATCGCGGCAGCGCTTCCACCTAACGCGCGCGCTATACCAAAATCCGCCACGAACGCGTGGCTCGCCGAGAGCATGATGTTGGCCGGCTTGATGTCGCGGTGCACGATCTTTCGGCCGTGCGCATAGGCGAGCGCCTCGCTCACCTCGCGCGCGAGGCGCAGTGCTTCGTCGACTGGTAATTGCGTCTCGCGCTGGATCCTTCCCTGCAGCGACTCTCCCTCCACATACGGCATCACATAGAAGAGCACCCCGTCCGCGTCACCCGAATCGTGCACCGGCAGGATGTGCGGATGACTGAGCTGAGCCGCGATTTCGACCTCGCGCAGAAAGCGTTCGGCGCCTAACGTCGCGGCCAACTCTGGCCGCATCACCTTGACGGCTACCTGACGACGATGCTTCACGTCCGTCGCCAGATACACAGTCGCCATCCCGCCTTCGCCTAACACACGATCGATCGTGTAGCCTCGGCCGGCGAGTGCCTTGCGCACGCGCTCGACCTCGAACACTCCGGTAGCAGCCGTGCGAGAGGGAACTCCTGGTTCTGTCGGAGTCGCCTTGCCGCAATGGAGGCAGAAATGTGCCTCGTCAGGCAGCGGCGTGTGGCATGCGGGGCAAGCGCGGGAAGCGGTAGTCATCGCGATCGGGGCTCGCTGTTACGGATGCTTGTGGACCATCTTCGGTGCCTCTTCCGCGAACGAGTAGCTCGCTTTGGGACACTTGACCGCCGGATTCGTCGGCGAGAAGACGCCTTCTGGATTCGTCTTCCACAGCCAGACGTGCAGGTCATAGTGGTGAAAGCCGGCCGGCATGAGCGGCTGATGACCTTCCATCGGCCCCTGCAGCTGCTGCCCGAAGATCGATGGCGGCGTGGACGTCACGAGCTCCGCCGGAATGAACCATTCAGCAGCGACTAAGCGGAGCTTGTCGCCAACCGGCTCGTAGATCAGGACCTGTGGCTTCGCTGGATCGAGCGTGGGGCCGACGTTGCCCATGTTGAGGAGGTGAACGCCCATGCCGCCGGGCGCATACTGCATCGACCCCTCACTCGCACCCTTCGGGTACTCGATGCAGCCGACTGTCGAGTAAAATCCGTCGTAAACCGCTGCAACTACGTCGCTGTACTTGTCGAGCAACGCGCGAGCGCTTTCTAGCTGCTTTGGAAGCGTAGCGCTCTGCGCCAGCACCTGGCGAGGAACGACCGCGATGAGCAATAGCGTGCAACTGGCAACGCTACGAAGGGATGCGTTCAGCTTCATGGGAGTTCTCCTGAGGGATTGGAGCGGACCAACTGAGGGATTAGAGCGGAACAGCGCCTAACGCACAACTCAACTCTCTTCTGTGCCAGTCCTGTCGGGGCGCGGACGCAGTGCGGCGAGCGCCGCGAGCAGTTGTTGGCTGTTGAATGGCTTGGTGAGAAAACCGTCGGCGTTGCCGTCGCCAGTGACGGCTTCACCACTGATGAGCAGCACGACGACATGACGGAGAGCCGCGTCCTTGCGGATCGCCCGAGACAGGCGCAGGCCGTCCAGCCCAGGCAGGCCGACGTCGCAAATCACCAAGTCGACGTCGCCCGCGCGGACCAGCCGCAACGCTTCCAACCCGTCTCCGGCTTCGAGCACACGCACGAACGCCGACGCCGAATTCTTCAGGCAGCTCCGTAGATAGAGCCGCATGTCTGGATCATCGTCGACGAGCAGTACCGTCTGCGCTAGAGCTACCACTCGTTCACTGGCCTCACGTGTCTGGAATTGCACAGCAGTCATTTGATTTGGGCCCTAGCCGTCATCGCAGCACGGGCATCGAGCGTGGGCGGGAACGTGCGGCGGAGAGCAGCTAACGCGTTAGCGCGTATGGAGCCGGCTCATGCGCACGCGTCTTTTGCGACGTACGCGCAACCACGTGCGACGGAACCGCAACGGGGTCAGACCCCATCCCGGGGTCAGACCCCATTCTGCGAAGATGCGACATGTTCGGCCCTTCCACGACGCATCAACAAGCTTCCATGTCCGATATGTGATCGATGGGGTCTGACCCCGTTAAGAATGGGGTCTGACGCCGTTACGAGCTGGCGGCCGGCTTGGCTGGCGCGCGTTCGCGCCACGCGGACGGACGAACGCCGTGCAACTCATTGAAGGCGTTCGAGAAGTGAGCGACGCTCTTGAAGCCGACCGCGTATGCGACCTCGGCGACCGAGCCGGCGCCGGATTCCAGCATCTGCGCCGCGCGCTCCAACCGCATCCGCCGGATCAGGTCAGACGGGCTCTCGCCGATCAGATCGCGCAGCCGGCGGTGAAGATTCCCGCGGCTCTGTGCAACCTCACTCGCGAGCCGTTCCACGGTGAAGTTCTCGTCGCCGAGTCCGGCCTCTATGGCCAGACGCACTTGCTCGATGAACTTCCGATCCGCCGGCTCCACGTCGACTGGAGCTGCGTGCATCGTTAGGGGAGCGCCCGCGTACCGTTCTTGCAACCGCCGGCGCGTCGCGATGATGTTCGCGATCCGTGCGAGCAACTCGCGGACATCGAATGGTTTCGTCAGATAATCGTCCGCCTGTTCCGTCAGTCCGGTGATGCGATCCTCCGCCTCGGCGCGCGCCGTCAGCAGGATAACGGGGATGAAGTCGGTTTCCGGATCCGACTTGAGCGCGCGGCAGAGCGCGTAGCCGTCCATCCCCGGCATCATGACGTCCGAGAGAACCAGGTCGGGCAACTCACGGTGCGCCGTTTCCAGTCCCTGCTCGCCGTTCACAGCCTCCAGCACGCGGTAACGCGGCGTTAGGTGCTGCTTCACGTAGCGGCGGACTTCGGCGTTGTCGTCAACTACGAGAACCGTCGTCACGTCATCATCAGCATCGGATGTCTCGCTAGGCGTACGCGATGCCGGCGATTCAGCGGTGATTGCCAATGGCGATGCGCGGGAGGTCGAGACGACGGCAGCATCATCGTCGACAATCTGCTCCGGCGCGAGGTGCGCCTGACCTTTTCGCAGCGTGACTGTGAACGTACTCCCGAAACCCTCCTCGCTCTCGACAGCGATAGATCCGCCGTGCAGCAACACCAGCTCTCTGGCAAGCGCGAGTCCGATTCCCGTACCCGGCTGAGTACCCGCGGTCTTCGCACGGTGGAAGCGATCGAAGATGAGATTCAGCTCGGCGCCCGGTATCCCTGCACCGCTGTCCCTAACGATGATTCGCGCAGACGCATCATCGGATGCGACCGTAACCCGCACTGTACCGCCGTCGGGTGTGAACTTGAAGGCGTTCGAGAGCAGGTTCGAAAGCGCACGGTCGAGATGATCCGGATCCGCGTAAACGATGACTTGATCTGCGGGCCCCTGAGTCTCGTACGCGATCGCTTTGCGCTCGGCGAGCGGCAGGAAGGTTTTGGCCACGCTGCTGACGAAGGGACCGAGGTCGATGCGCCGAGCGTGCAGCGTCTCTCGACCCGATTCGGCGCGCGCCAGCGCGAGGATTTCATTGATTAGATCGAGGACGCGTCCCGCGTTCCTGCGCGCTAGGTCCACCTGCTCGGCGATCGCCGGCGAAAGCGGACCGTGCATACCGGCGCGGAGGTCGTCGAGTGGGCCCATCGTTAGGGTGAGCGGTGTTCGGAACTCGTGACTCACGTTTGCGAACAACCGGCTGCGGGCACGGTCAAGCTCACGAAGCTGCTCAGCTTCCACGCGTTCGATTTCGAGACGGCTCTTGAGGCGCAACCGGTTGGTCTCGTAGCGGCGAACGCCGTTGAGCGCGGCGAGCACAAGCGCCGTGTAGAGCGCATACGCCCACCACGTCTGCCACCACGGCGGCAGGATCGTGATCGCGAGCGATGCACCGCGCTCGTTCCAGACTCCGTCGTTGTTACTCGCGCGCACCTGAAACGTGTAGCGGCCCGGCGGCAAGTTCGTGTATGTCGCGGCGCGCACCGCACCCGACTCGAACCAGTCGTTGTTGAAGCCGACCATCCGATACGCATAACGGTTCTTTGCAGGTGCCGAGTACTCGAGCGCCGCGAACTCGAACGTAAGGACGGCGTCGCGATACGAGAGTCTCAGCGTATCGGCTTCGGAGATTGTCTTGCGTAGCACCGTGCCGCTGTCCCGAACCGTCTCATAACGATTGCCGCGACGGAACCCAGTGATCGCAACTTCGGGGATGTGCGGATTGTCCTCGATCTGTTCCGGCCGGAAATAGTTGAAGCCGTAAATCCCGCCGAAGAAGAGCTCACCGCTGCGGCTTTTGAACGCAGCGCCCGAGTTGAACTCATTGCTCTGTAGCCCATCGTTGGCGTCGTAGTTGCGAAACTGCCGCGTCGAAGGGTCAAATCGCGAGAGCCCTCTGTTCGTGCTCAGCCACAGCTTGCCGCTCGTATCCGCGAGGATGCCGTAGACCACGTTGTTAGGCAGACCATCGCGTTCCGTGAAGTGCAGGAATGTTCCCGAGTCCACGGTCAGTCGATTGAGTCCGCCGCCCGCCGTGCCGATCCACAGATACCGATTTGGCTGTCGTGGATCAGTGAGGATCGAGCGTATCGCATCGTGACTGAGGCTCGTGGAGTCACCCGGATTGTGCCGGTAGCGGTGTAACGAGCCGGTCTTCGGATCAAAGCGCACAACGCCCTGATCCGATCCGAGCCATAGGGAGCCGCTCGCGTCCTGAATCGTCGAAGGAAAGATCCACTGGCTCACCGTTGGCCGTTCCTTCAGTCGCCAGGCTTGAAAGCGCCCGTGCTCGACGTCGATTAGCCTAACGAGAAAGTTCTCTGTTACGGCCCAGATGACGCCCTCTCTGTCGCGGAAGACATCGTACGCGACCTCCTCGGGCAGACTCGTGGAGTCTTTGGGATCGTGTCCGTAGTGCTTAGAGCGACCGGTCGCAATCTCGTAGTGATAGAGCCCTTGGTATGTCGCAGTCCACAGAAAGCCTGGCGGATCTTCCACAATCGCCCAAACGCCTGTATTACCGAAGTCCTTCGGCCGGTTCGAGCTCGTTTCGAAGCTGCGAAACGCACCTGTCCTGCGATTCCACTCGTACAGCAGACCGGCATCGATCCATAGCGTGCCCCTTTGGTCCTCGAAGATCGTGTATACGCTGAAGCCTGCCTGACGAGTGGATCGTCCCTCCGGACGTCGGAAGGTTTGGAATCGATTTGCCTTCGGGTCGTGCACATTGATGCCGTACCCATTCGTGCCGACCCAGATCACATCGGAGCGATCGCGATACACGGCGGTCGGCAGGTTGCTGTTGATGCCTTCCGGATTCTGCGGATCCTGGCGGAAGTACGCGAATGCGCCTGTGCCGGGATCGAAGCGCATCAGCTCCGAGCCCGTCGATAGCCAAAGTTGACCCGATCGATCTTCGACGAGGCTAACGGCCGCGCCCCATCCGTATCTGTATGTGCGGTATCTATGGTAGTGATGCTCGATGCGCGTCCTGGCCGAGTCGAAGACACTGATGCCCGGCACGGATCCGATCC
>DASYRX010000319.1:0-13754 GCA_036003845.1 Gemmatimonadaceae bacterium
GCGGGCGTTTCGGCAGCGACGGGTTTCTCGTCGCCCCAAAACACCCAGGCCAGCAGGATCGCTCCAACCGACACAGCCATGTCGGCGACGTTGAAGGTCGGCCAGCGCCAATCACCCACGCCAACGTCGATGAAATCGACGACGCCGATGCTCGACGTGATGCGATCGATGAGGTTGCCGATCGCTCCAGCCGTGACCAGGCCTAACGCGAGCGTACGAAGACGTTCCCCGGCGCGAGTGTGCATGTATAGACGCGCAAGGATGAAGAGCGCACCGATAGTGAGCGCCAGGAAAATCCAGCGCGACCAGGGCCCAAGATGCAGCCCGAACGCCGCGCCCGGATTGTACACCAGCGTTAGGCGCACGCCGTCGCCAAAAACTTCTCGCGGCACGCCCCGTGGCTGCAGCGCCGATTCAGCCCAGCGCTTCGTGATGATGTCCGCGACAACGAGCGTACCCACAACCGGCCAGAACCAGAGGCCGCGCGAGCTACTTCTTGGCATCTTCCTCCCGCTGCTTGCAGTTGATGCAGTAGCGCGCGTGGGGAAGAGCATCGAGGCGCTCGAACGCGATCGGGTTTCCACACTGCTGGCAGATGCCGAACGTCTCGGGCGATCGGTATAGCCGCCTGAGCGCGTCATCGATGTGCCAAAGGAAGCGCCCCTCTTTGCTCGCGAACAGGAACGCCTTTTCCCGCTCCATAGCGTCCGTTCCCTGGTCCGCCATGTGGAAGGAATACGAGCTCAAATCGCCATCGGCCTGTTGCGCCGTCGCGCCAAAGGTCTCGTCGTAATGGCCAAGCTCCTTGAGAATGCGTTTGCGCTCTTCGAGAAGTCGCTTCTCGAAGTGCTGCAACTGCTTCTTCGGCATCGGCTTCGGCTTTTTGGTGCTACCGGCTGAGCTCATAATCCTGCGTCTATGGTGAAGGCGACGTTGACGGTCAGGCCATCGATCTCGACCGTATGCGTCGCGATATCAGAAACAGTGCCGTTTTGACCTACGTGCATCGCCCGGGCCAGAACTTCTCCGGCGATCCACTCTTTGTGGGCTCGAGCCGCCGCTTCGAGCTCTTCAGCGCCCCATAACCATAGTCGGATGCGGTCGCTGACGGCGAATCCGGCCGCTTTACGCAGTCGCTGGATGCGACTGACTAGCTCTCGAGCTACCCCTTCCGCACGCAGTTCCGGCGTGATGTGCGCGTCGACGGCAACGAAGCGCCCACCCTCCTCCTTGACTACCAGTTCTCCCATCGCTTTTCGCGCGATCTCTAAATCCCCGACGTCGAGTTTGTGTTCCGCCCCTTCCACCGAAACCGTCACAGGTTCGCCGCGCTCGAACGCGCGGAGCGTCTCGCTCGACAGCGCCTGGACGGCCTTTGCGGCAAGCGGCGTCGCCTTCCCGAACTTCTTCCCCAGCGCGCGGAAATTTGGCTTGGCTGTCAACTCCACCAGTTCTTCCGCCGAATCGAGCAGCTCCACTGACTTCACGTTGAGCTCCAGCGCGACGAGCGGCAGCAACTCGGCAACCTGGGCGGAGTGGGTCGCCGGTACCACACACACGGCCCGGGTCAGCGGTCTCCTGACGTTGAGGCCGACGTCCTCACGCGCGGCTCTGCCGAGCCTAACGAGCTCACGCGCTTCGTCCATCGCGGCTTCCAGGATCGGATCGGCGGCTGGAGCGTCGCGCCGCACGTAGTCGGCCAGGTGCACGCTCGAGCCGGTGAGCGCGCGGTGGATCCAGTCCGACATGAACGGCGCCAGCGGCGCCAGCAGACGGCAGAAGACCACGAGGACTTCGTGCAGCGTGGCGAACGCGGCGCGGTTGTCCTCGCTGTCGGTCTTCCAGAAACGGCGCCGGTTGAGCCGCACGTACCAATTGGAAACGTCGTCCACCAGGAACGTCATCAGCTTTCGCGCAGCGGCGGTGGCGTCGTAGTTGCTGAACAGCGCATCGACAGCGCGCTCCACGCTCGTTAGGCGCGACAGCATCCAGCGATCGATGAGCGGCCGCCTGTTCGGCGGCGGGTCCGACTCGCTCGCTTCCCATCCATAGTTCGCGTACTGCGCGAAGCTGCCGCTGTACACGTTCTTGAGCGTGAGGAACCCGCCCGCGGCGATCTCGCGGATCGCGTTCTCGTCGAAACGTCGTGGGAGATCCAGCTGGCTCGATGCGACGAGAAAGAAGCGCACGGCGTCGGCGCCATACTTGGCGATTACGCTCCACGGATCGACCATGTTGCCGCGCGACTTCGACATCTTGATGCCCTGAGCGTCGAGCACCATGTCGTTGACGACCACGGAACGAAACGGCGCCGTATCATTCGAGCGATGGACCGGAGTGCTGCGTACACCAGTGGCTGGCGCGCTGGAACCCAGGACATCGTTGTTAGGCAGCGCATCCCCAAGGCCGGTAGCGATCGCCAGCAGGGAGTAGAACCAACCGCGCGTCTGATCCACGCCTTCCGCGATGAAGTCGGCCGGATACATGCGTGCCATGATGTCGCGATTCTCGAACGGGTAATGCCATTGCGCGAACGGCATGGACCCCGAGTCGAACCACGCATCGATGACCTGCGGGACGCGCCGCATCGTGCCGCTGCCGCTTTTGGCTGGCCAGGCGTACTCGTCGACGCTCGGCTTGTGCGGGTCGAAGTCGCTCGGTAACGGCTTTCCCACACGCTGCGCGAGCTCAGCGAACGATCCGATCGCTTCCATCTCGTTCGCATCGGCGTCGTTGACCCAGATCGGTAGCGGCGTCCCCCAATAGCGATCGCGAGACAGCGCCCAATCGATGTTGTTCTTGAGCCACTCGCCGAAGCGGCCGTCCTGCATGCCCGGCGGATGCCACTCGGTCCGCGCATTGCGCACGAGCATTTCGTCCTTGTAGCTCGTCGTGCGCACGAACCAGGACTCGCGCGCGTAATACAGGAGCGGCGTGCCGCAGCGCCAGCAGTGTGGGTACGCATGCGTTAGGCGCTGCGCCTTCCACAGGCTGCCGCGCCGCTTCAGCTCCTCGATGATCAGCGCGTCGGCGTCCTTCACCCATTTTCCACCCACGATGGGGAGCGCCGCTTCGAAGTGTCCACGCGCGTCGACGGGCTGCAGGAAGGCGAGCTGGTGCCGTTGCCCAGCCGCGTAGTCGTCGGCGCCAAAGGCTGGCGCCATGTGCACGATGCCGGTGCCGTCTTCCGGCGACACGAAGTCTTCGCCCACGACGATTTCGTGCGTCCCCTCGTCGGGATACGCCACCCAGTCGAGCGGTCGCTTGTAGGTCCAACCGACCAGCTCGTGCCCCGTTAGGCGTCCGATCGTCTCCCAGCGATCGTCGTAGTCCTCGCCTAACACACCCTTGAGGCGCGCCTCCGCCAGGATCAGCGAGCCGTCCGGATTCTTGCGCTTGCGAACCTCGACGTATTCGAGATCTGGGTGAACAGCCAAGGCAACATTCGAGACGAGCGTCCAGGGAGTTGTGGTCCAAACGAGCAGTTTCCGCCCGCTTTGACCTTTGACCTCTGACCCTTGGTCTCCTCTGACCTCTGACCTCTGACCTCTGACCTCTAACGCGACATAAATCGACGGATCCTCGACGTCTTCGTACCCCTGCGCCACCTCATGCGAGGACAACGCCGTTCCGCATCTCGGGCAATACGGCAGAATCTTGTGGCCGCGATATAGACGGCCCTTGTCGTAGAGTGTCTTGAGCGCCCACCACACGCTTTCGATGTAGTAGTTCTCGTACGTCACATACGCGTGCTCGTAATCCATCCAGACCGCGGCACGCTCCGAAATCGACTCGTGGTCGCCCTTGTACTGCCACACGCTCTCGCGGCAGAGCGCGTTGAACTTGGCGACGCCAAGCGCTTCGATGTCCTGCTTGCCGCTGATGCCTAACGCCTTCTCCACCTCGATCTCGACGGGCAGGCCGTGCGTGTCCCAACCGCCTTTGCGCGGTACGTGAAACCCCTGCATCGTTCGGTGCCGGCAGAAGAGATCCTTGATCGTCCGCGCGAAGACGTGGTGGATGCCGGGCCGGCCATTCGCCGTGGGCGGCCCCTCGAACCAGACGTACGCCGGCTTCCCTTCCCGAGCGCGAACCGTCGCTTCGAAGAGCTTTTCCGCGCGCCACCACTCGAGGACTTCCCGCTCGACGTCATCGACGGAGCGGTCTGGCGGCAGGAGCCGGAAACGTTCGGATGCCATGGCGGGAACTTGAACTTGAAATACGTTAGGCGGCGAGCCGGCGAACGACTCCGCTCACCAGCGCGGTGAGTTTCGGCTCCGCCTCTCCAGCCGTCGCGATGATCCGTGCCACATCGATAGGCTCCAGCTTCTCGGGGATGCACATGTCCGTGATGATCGACAGCCCAAGCACGCGCATTCCCGCGTGCAAAGCGACGATGACTTCCGGCACTGTGGACATCCCCACGACATCGGCGCCGAGTGTGCGCAGCATACGATACTCGGCTCGCGTTTCCAGAGAGGGGCCGCTGAGCGCGATGTACACTCCTTCTCGCAGCGCGATGCCTTCGGCGCGCGCCACGTCACGCGCCAACTCGCGCAGCTGGCGATCGTATGGCTCGGACATGTCCGGGAAGCGAGGCCCCAGCCTGTCGTCGTTAGGGCCGACGAGCGGGTTATCACCCAACAGATTGATGTGATCCGAGATCAACATCAGATCCCCCGCGCTCCAGTCCGGCACCATGCCGCCGCTCACGTTTGACACGATCAGCGTGCGCGCACCTAACGCGCGCAGCACGCGCACAGGGAAGCTCGCCTGCTGCAGGGTGTATCCCTCGTAGCGATGAAACCTGCCCTGCATCGCCACCACGTTCTTGCCGGCGAGAGTCCCACATAAGAGACGCCCGGCGTGCGATTCGACGGTGGAGAAGGGAAAGTTTGGAATGTCCGCGTAATCGATCGTGACCGACGACTCGATGCGACCCGCGAGCCCGCCGAGGCCCGTTCCCAGAATGATCGCGACGTCAGGCGCGACGGAATACCGCGACTGAATCACGGCGGCCGACGCCTCGACGTTTTCCAGTGTGTGAAGTGGACCGTGCATCGACTCCGCCTCCACCGCCACGCCCTCGTCAATCGCACTTCGCAGTTCGTCCCTCGCTGTCACGCTATTCCTTTACTAACGAATCGAGCCACGCTGGCGTTTGCGCCGACGGTCGCTGCGGCTCCTCCACGGCCGGGCGATCGACGCCTAACGAGGCCGGCGCGGCCTCGGCAGCCTCGATCTCGGCCAGCTGTCGTTCGATCATCGCGCGCAGCTGCGCCAGATACGCTCGCCGCTGACGCACGAGCACTTCGAGATCCGTTTCGACACGCGCGATCTGCTGCCTCTGATCGGACAGCATCCGCTCTGATTCCGCCCGAGCTTCGCGCAGAATGAGCTGCGCTTCGCGATCGGCCTGCTCGCGCACCTCCGCGCGTAGTTGTTGCGCCGAGATCAGCGCCTCGTTGATCGCCTTGTCGCGCTCGCGGAAGGCGCGTAGCTGCTCGTGGAATCCGCGCGCCTTGGCCTCCAGCTCTTGCGTCTGGCGCACCAGTCGCTCGACCTCGTTCGCTACCTGCTCGCGAAACTGGTCCACGCGCGTCTTGTCGTACCCTCGCAGCGCCGAGCCGAAGTCGTATCGCCGGATGTCGAGTGGCGTTAGGTGGAACGATTCGTCGCTCATGTCCCTCTCGCCCCGAACAGGATGGTCCCCAACCGCACCAGTGTCGCCCCTTCCTCAACTGCAATTTCGTAGTCGCCGGACATGCCCATCGACAGCTCGTGCGCCGGATGTCCCGCCGCGCGCAGCACGCGCGCAGCCTCGCGAACCTGCGCGAACAGCTCGCGCAGCGTAGGTTCGGCGGCTTCGTACGGCGCCATTGTCATTGCGCCCTGCACTTCGATTCCGTTGAGTCCCGTTAGGTGTTCAGCGACGCGGCCAATCTCAGCCGGCGCAAAGCCACCTTTCGTGCCCTCACCCGACGCGTTCACCTGCACCAGCGTACGAACGCGACGCCCCGTGCGCGTACCAAAATCATGCACTTCGTCCGCGAGACGCATGCTATCGAGAGAATGCAACATCGCGAACGACGCGAGATGCTTCACTTTGTTGCGCTGCAAGTGTCCGATGAGGTGCCACTCTACGTCCGCCGCTGTTTGAGACATCTTCGCGATCGCTTCCTGCACCTTATTCTCGCCGATCCGACGTATCCCGTGCGACGCGGCGGCCTCGATCGCATCCAGACCGTGCGTCTTCGTAACCGCGACTATATCGACTCGCTGCCCGTGCCCTCCTCGCGCTCGCGCGGCCTCGATCCGCTCTCGAATCTCAGCGAGGCGATCGCCGAGGTCGGGAAAAGGCATAAGGTGTTAAGCTATCGTAGGTTACACCGCGGATCAACGGAGCCCCGGCCTGCACGAACGACGGAGAGAATCTCTGACGGACAGTTCAGCAACGCGTGCACATATCCCTCGGCCGGGTCGACGACGTGTTGTGTCGGATTGATGATGACAAGCCGCGACGCAATCGTCGTGTCGACAACAACATGCGACGCGGATAACTGCGATACGTGAATCGAGTCGCCGACGGCGAGCACAGGAATGCCCGCGGACGCGTCGTCAGGCTCGCGTCGCTCATAGACCATTCCGCGCATGATCCAGTTGCTGCCTAACGCTTCGCGCTGGCGTGCCGGGACTGTATTCGCCAGGGCAAGCGGCCGTCGCAGCTCGACGGCCCGCGCCGCGACGGCGTCGATCGTCTCATCCAGCCCGCGCCAGGAATCGACGGCTGAGCCCAGGACGAGCTTGTGTCGACGCGCGAGCTCCCAGCGGTACCAGTCCGCCGGCAGTAACGGGATCGTGACGACAGTGATGTCAGGGCGGCGTCGCTGAACGATCTGCTCGAACCACAACGGGTACGTATCGTTGTCGCCGGCGACTAGCAGCACGGCATTGGGTGACGTCGAATCCAGCAGTGCTGTCGCGAAACGTTCGGCGAGCGTCGGCGGTCCGTCCTGCGCGCGATTCGCCGCGCGCCAGTTGAGCGCAATCGGCACCGCCGCGATGATGAGCGCCGTGGCGCCGGCTGCTTTCGGCCCTTTGAAGCGCATTGCCAGCCAACGCCCGAAGCTCGTCGCGCCAATGCCGGCCCACGCGCCCCACAGGGCAAACGCGATCGCGAAGAAGTAGTCGCGCTCTCGGGCTTCGTGTGGCGCATCTGTGGGAAGGATTCCGATGCCGTACGATGGTCCGGCGTGCAGATTGAGCACCGCTACGGCGCCTAACGAAGCGCTCACGAGGGCCACCGCGACTGCACGGAACGAGCGCCGGTCATGCGAGCGGTGCCACGCGGCGCCGGCGATCCCGAGGGCGACGAAGAGCAGCGTGAACGGCGTGCGCTTGGCGCTCGCTCCAACCCAATCGTCCAGACCAAAAGCGACTTGCCAGTCGGCGTACTGCACGACGTTCCCGATCTGCAGCCACAGGGGCGCGCGACGCGGCCAGAGCGCGGGAACATCGTACTGCTCGCGCCCAACGACGTTCACAACGCCGTCGATTGTAACTGGGTTGCCCTGATTGACGAACGGATCATGCTGCGCGCGCAAATACATAAAGGCGACGGCCGTGGCAGCCAGTAGAACTACCGCCAGCAGCGCGGCTCCGTCACGCAGCCTGCCTCGCGAGGCGACGTCGGCACGAGACAAGCTCGCGGCCGCGATCACCAGAACGCTCCCTAACGCGAGGGCAGGTTGCGTGGTGCCTAACGCCATAGCAAGCAGCACGCCGCCGCTCAGCACCACGGCCCGCGGGGCGTACACGCGGCCGCTGCGGTCTGTCGCGGCGAAGGCGACGACCCCGGGCGCGACAACCAGCGCGCTCAAGTGCAGTGGGACCGCCAAGGCGAGCACGTACACGGCGAGCACGGCGTCGCGCCACCGCTGCGTCACTCCTGCGTGGTCGGCCAAGGCCAGCGCAATGAGCGCGAGCGCCAGCGACAGAGCATAGACCTCGGTTTCCGTCGCGCTGCGCCACACGGACAGCATCGCACCGGCTGTCAGACCGGCGGCGATACCAGCGATGCGAGAGGACGTCCAGCGCGCCACACTGGCGCCTAACACGGCGCACCCGGCGGCCGTGGCCAGCGCGGAGAGCAAGTTTACGGCGCGCGCAAAACCGATCAGCGGTGCGAAAATTCGCGCCCACACAGCGCCGATCATGACATAGAGCGGCGTCCCAGGTGGGTGCGGAATGCCAAGCGAGCGGATCGCCGACTGAAATTCGCCGGCGTCCCATAGCGTGACGCCGGGCGCCAGCGTCACGATGTAGACAATCGTTAGGGCACCCGCGACAATGGCGGGAACCAAAAACGCTCGAAGTCTTTCTCTCACTCTCCTTTCGCCGGCAACAGACGACAGGAAACTAGCGACGGCGAATGAATCTTTCTCCGAACGAAGCTGTCAGCTGCTGTCAGCCGCCGGCCGTAAGCTGACAGCTGACAGCAGCAGTTACCGCGATCGGTTAAGGGAACGGGCGCGGCCTGGGTTGCGGCCACGGCCACGGATTCATTCCTCGTCCAGCGATCCCGCGCACCGCTGCCTCACGCACATTCGCGTCTTCCGACTCCAGCAGTTCCTTGAAGAACTCCTCCGACCGCTCGCCGGACTTCACGAGTGCACGCAGTTGCGCACGCCGCGCGGTCTTGTTCTGCTCTTTGCGCATCGCGTCGCGCAGCGCGCTTACCGCTTTTGTATCGCCAATCTCGGACAGCGCCCACGCCGCCTTGGTGCGCACGCCCTCGCGCGCATCGGAAACGGCGCGGATCAATCCCGGCGGCGCCTCGCTCGGCTGAATCTGTCCAAGCGCCCATGCCGCGGTCCCGCGCACCTCGGCGTTCTCATCCCCGCCTGCCGCCTCGCCTAACGCGGACACGGCGTCGCGATCCTCGATCTCGCCGAGTGCCCAGGCCGCTGCTTCGCGCACCTTGGCGCTTGGATCGCGACGTAACACCTGCGCAAGCGCGGACGCCGCGCTTGATGCCTCCAGCGAGCCCAGTGCCCATACGATCATCTCGCGCGTGTCCTCGTCCTGCTCCGAGCGCAACGCGCCGGCCAGCCCGTCCACAGCCTCGCGTCTTCCGATGTGGCCTAACGCCCACGCCGCCGCACGTCGCACGCGCGGCTCGCGATCGCTGCGCAGAACTCTGAGCAACTCTTCAACGGCATCGGCATCTTCCATATGACCAACGGCACCGGCCGCCGCTATCCGCACCACATCCTCATCGTCGCGCAATGCAGTGCGTACAGTCGCCGCCGCACGCTTGTCGCCGATGCGTCCTAACGCCCAGATGGAATTGCCACGCACGCCGTTGTCGGCATCGCGCGCGCTTCGCAGCAGTGGGTCTACGGCAGCCTTCGACTGCACAAGGCCGAGTCCTAACGCCGCGGCCTCGCGCGTCGTGCTGTCGCCACGCGTCAAGCGCTGAATCAACCGCTCTTCGACGATCTCGGCGTCGACGCGACCCACCAAGCGAACGGCGAGCTCTCGCACGCACGCGTTCGGCGAGGCGAGACTGTCGATGAGGACGGTGATCTCACTCAGGAGCAGCGAGCCGCGCGGGAAGGACGCCACGCGCGTCGCGGTCTCCACGCCAAGCGGTGTCGAGGGCGCGTCGTACCACATGCGTCCGCCCCATCCGGATGCGGCTTCGGCCGTCAAGCCACAGACAACCGGCGGAACTTCTCGCACGGCAGCCAACAATCCCAACACGTTGCGCACAGCGGGCTGGTCGCCGCGCTGAGGCTCGGCCATCGCGGCCGCACTCGGCTCACGGGCCGGAGCTGCTGCCGGATGCGCTTTTGTGATTCCCCAGCCAAACAGGGTGCCGACGAGGAAAAGAGATATGCGAGGCATGAGTCTACTCCGAACAAATAAAGTTGAAAAATCAGCACTGTTAGGCAAAGAGAAGCGCATTACGTGCCTATCGATTGAGCGACTACCTGGCTACGGGTTTGGGCGTGGGTTGGGCCACGGCCACGGCCAAGGCCCACCACCTTTCCCCGCCAGAGCTTCGACGACGACAGCACGCACCTGCGGATCGCGCGAGTCGATCAGTCGGGCAAGCGCTGCTGACGAGCGTTCTCCGATCGCGCCTAACGCACGGATGTATCCCATGCGCAGGTCCTTATCGTCCTCTCGATTGAGAGCCTGCTCCAGTGCCGGTACGCTTTCGGGGTCCTCGATCCGGAAGAGCGCCCACGCCGCGATCATCCGCACGCCCTTCTCAGGATCGTTCAGCGCGTTCGTAAGCGCACGCGGCGCGCTCTTGGGCGAAGAGTTGCCCAGCGCCCAGATCGCGAGCATGCGCAAGTGCTTCGACTGCGATGAGATCGCGTCGCCAAGTACGTCGACAGCCTTTTCCGCGTCAAGATTCCCAAGCGCCCACAAGGCCGTCTCCTTCACCTCGTTGTCTGCATCACGACGCACGGCTTCGGATAGCGCGTCAACAGCGTTCGCGCGTTCGGCGCCGTGAGCGAGCGCCCAGGCAGACATCTCGCGCACTTCGGAATTCGAATCGCGACGCAGCGAAGCTGCCAGGGCATCGGTGACATCCGAGCGCTCGGCATAACGAGACAGCCCCCATGCCGCGACGCGCCGCAGACTCGCGCTGGTATCGCTCCGCAAGACCGAGATCAGGAGACTTGGCCGGTCGTCACGACGCGTCGTGTCCTGCAACGCCTTCAGCACCTCAGCACTGGTCAAAGCGGAAACGCGATCGGCTTCGGTCGCCGGGTTACGATCGATTTCGGCGGGCTCGCGTTCTTGCTTCGATGGACTCGTTAGGGTCTGCTTGACCTCATTCTTGGCTGTTGATTGATGCGTGTTCTGCGTGAGCACACGCACCTGCGTCGTATTCGCCGATGTGTCTGCTGGCGCTGATATCGATGGCGCAGGGACGGCTGAATCGTTTGCGAGCTGCGCGGCGGTGCGTGGTGCCGGAACTGCTCCACCGACAACCACGACGAGCGCGACGAGCCCAACAAGCAAAGCTGCCGACTGGCGACGTCCGACTCCGCGTCGCAGCGCGGGGTCTAAAATGGCGAGCATGCGTCCCTCGAATTCACGCCGATGCGCCATCGGAATGGCGATAGCCGGCGTGCGTGTTTTGCCAACGGCGGTGACGATGTCGAGCAGGTGCTCGGCATAAGTGGTCGCGCGCAGTCCGCAGGTGAGTGCGAGATCATCACAGGCGCGCTCGCTCTCGATGCGCATGCGTCGCGCGGCGGTCCACACGAGCGGATGGAACCAATAGACAGCGCACGCGAGCCGGCCGAGCGTGTGACCTAACAAGTCTCTGCGGCGAATGTGCGCAAGCTCGTGCATGAGAACGGCGCGACGCCGCTCGATGTCCCACTCGTCGGACTCGGCAGGGAGAACGATCGTCGGCCGCACGAGGCCGCAGGCGAACGGCATCTGAACGTCTTCGCTGCGCATGAGCCGCGGAGTCGCGTCGATGCCCAACCGGTCGGCGATTTCATAGAGCGGCCCGGTCCACAAACGATCCTCGAGAACGCGAGCGCGCCGAACGATCCGACGCACATTGAGGAATCCGAGCGCGAGCCACACGGTGACCGAAAGCGCGATGACGCCCCAGATGATCGCGGCGAGCTGCAAGGGCGACGTCGTTGCGAGGATGTTGCTTCGTTCGACGATCTGCGACGCTAACGGCTGTGCGCTGCTTCCTGCGTTAGGTACGGGCACAGTTTGCGCCGTGGGCGCCACGCTCGGCGAGGCCGCCGGGCCAGACGCTTGTGCAGCGACGCTCGGCGTCGCAGCCGGAAGGATTGCCAAGCGCCACGGCGTCCATTTCACGAACGCCGGAAGTAGCAGGAGTGCACCTACGATCGCGACCCACACCAGGTGTCGCGCGCCGGCCGACGCACGCTGCAACAGCGCCGACACGCCTAACGCGGCGAGCAGGAGCAGCGTCGCCTTCGCCACCAGCATCACGAGGGTGGCAGCTGTGCCTGTTCCGAGAGAGATCGTCATCGCTATCGCCCTCCCAAACGCGCGCCCTTGATCTTTTCGCGCAGCCGCTTGATCTCGGCGTCGCTCATGTCAGTGTCGGACAGACGCAGAAGCGCCGTCACAGCCTGCTCCGTCGATCCGGCGAAATACGTATCGACGACATGCTCCAGCGCATCTGTGCGCACTTGTTCTGTCGACTCGGCCGGTAGATAGATGTAACGCGGGCCGTCTTCACGGTGCCGCACAAGGTCCTTCTCGCCAAGTATGCGAAGGATGGAGCGGACTGCCGAGTACGTCGGCGGGTCCGGCAGTTCGTCCATGATCTCGGTTACCGTAGAAGCTCCGCGCCGATGCAGGATGTTCATGACCTGCCGTTCACGTCGCGTAAGCTCGTTGTTGTTCGCTTTGGGCTTCGGCATCCGTCCTCTCACTCTCTGCTGAATTTTCAACCGTGGTGAATTTTCAGCATATCGCCTGCTTTTGTCAAGTGCTTTTGTCCACTGGTCAAAGGCCAGAGGGCAGAGGTCGATTTGCACGACAGGCGGACGCCTCCGACCTCAGACGTCAGACCTCGCGATCGCCCACGCCACCGTCAGCGCCTCCCGGTGCGGCCCAACATCGTGGACCCGAAAGAGAGTGGCTCCACGCAGCAGAGCCACCACATGCGCCGCGATGGTCCCAGCCAGCCGGCCCTGCGGCTGGTGAACGCCCGACAGCTCGCCGATTGTGCGTTTGCGCGACGCGCCGACCATGACAGGATAGCCTAACGAGCAAATCCGCTCGATCTCGCGCAGAACGGCGACCGACTGTTCGGTGCGCTTGGCGAATCCGATGCCGGGATCGAGCACGATGCACTCTCGTGGAATGCCGGACTCCAGCGCGCGCGTCGCCGAAGCTGACAGCTCATGCATGATGTCGCGCACAGGGTCATGGTCGTACAACGCAAAGTCGTATGTCGCCATCGTCTCAACGCTGCCGCGCGAGTGCATGAGCACGATTCCCGCTCCCGCGTCGGCGACGACATCGCAGAGATGCATGTCCAAGCGGCCGCCGGACACGTCATTGATGATTCGCGCGCCTGCGTCCAGCGCCGCACGCGCGACGGTGGACTTGGACGTGTCGACTGAGATCGGGAAGGCCGGATGCTCGCGGCGCAGCCAGTCGACGATCGGAACGACACGGGCACGTTCCTCGTCGGCTGAAACGGCGCGAGCGCCTTGCGGACGCGTGGACTCGCCTCCGACGTCGATCACGTCGGCTCCTTCCTCGATCATCTGGTCGGCGTGGCGTTTCGCGTCGTCGGGCGCGAGGTACACGCCACCATCGCTGAACGAATCGGGCGTGACATTCAGCACGCCCACGATCACGGGATGATCGAGCGCGATCTGCCCGTCGCGAATTCTCCACGCAGGATATGGCACGTCGTCGTTTCTATGTTCTGTACGCCAGTCCAGCCACACAGACAAAGTTCATGGGGCGCGCAGGCCGCCCGGCCGCCCGGGGTCAGACTCCACTATGCGAATTTGAGACATCAGGCCGCGGAAAACATTGGCTTTGCTCGCTCGGCGTGTCGCATTTCTTCCGTTTGGAGTCTGACCCCGGGCGCCCCAGATTTTTCAGTACTGGTTTCAAATCCGCCGGTTTCCGACGCATCCGTATAGACCCTCGTCCGTGATGCTCGCTTGCGAAGCAATTCTGCGAATGCTGAGGAGCAAAGAAAACGCCCCGCT
>DASYRX010000320.1:0-16389 GCA_036003845.1 Gemmatimonadaceae bacterium
CAAGCTGACAAATGGTCGCGCGCCGCGCTACGACAGCGGCGCTGCGCATGACATTTGAACCGGCTAGGCGGCGGGTCTTTGGACTGTCCCGGCAGCGCTCTCGAAACGGGCCGCGAGAGCGCGGAAACCTCGCGCGCGAGCGACCGTTTCGTGTCGAGAGGAGAGCCTTGAGGCTCCAGCTACGGGATTTCGTCGGTTCGCTGATTGGTTGCCGCTGACTGAGGGGACCAAGGCAGAGGGTGTGCCACAGATCACGTTCTCGACGCGGCGCCAGGCACACGACCGCATGCGCGTGATGGATCGGTTCAGCGAGGTTACGGTTTCGGCGATTCTTGCCGCCTAACTGGCGCGCCAAGGCCCACGGGCGAGCGTTCCGCCGTGGCTGCGACGCTGCACAAGTGATCGATCACCTAACGCGGCGCGTGACACCTGAGGTCCTGCGAGTAATGGCGCTGTGCCATGCACTCCATGTTGCGAGGGCGGCGGCACGGTCTGGTCCCTCTAAGTGGCGTAGCGATGGGTGGCGCCGAGGCGCGGTGTGTCGCATGTTCGCGCGCCTCCAGCCATTCCTGCCCCTACTATATGAATCGGCTCCGTCCACTCGCCTGCACACTCGCCGTCGTCGCGCTTCCTCTGGGCACGCTCGCAGCTCAGCGCCAGCGCGCGTCTCAGCCGGCCCAGCCCCAGCCCCCGCGGCCGGCAATCGACACGGCGTGGTACTCCCAGCTCAAGTACCGCCACATCGGTCCTGAAGGGAACCGCGTGTCGTCGGTCGCCGGCGTGCCGGGCGACCCGAACGTGTACTATGCCGGCGCGGCGTCAGGCGGCATCTGGAAGACGACAGACGGCGGCGTCCGCTGGGCGCCGATCTTCGATAGTCAGGCTGTTTCCTCCGTAGGAGCTCTCGCAGTAGCGCCAAGCGATCCAAATGTCGTTTGGGCTGGTACGGGCGAGCCGTTCATCCGCTCCAACATCTCTGTCGGCTGGGGGATCTACAAATCCACAGACGCCGGCAAGACATGGAACAAGATGGGGCTCGACAACACGGGTCGCATCGGTCGCGTCGTTGTGCACCCGACGAACCCGGATGTCGTCTACGCCACGGCGTTAGGCCATGCCTATGGCCCGCAGCCGGAGCGCGGTGTGTATGTCACGCGCGACGGTGGAAAGACGTGGGAGAAAACTCTCTTCGTGAACGATTCGACAGGAGCGTTCGACCTCGTGATGGACCCCAATAACCCGCGCATCCTTTACGCCACGACCTGGCAGATCGAGGTGCATACGTGGGGTCGCTGGTCCGGCGGCGCTGGCAGCGGCATCTGGAAGACCACCGACGGCGGCGCGACGTGGAAGCGCCTAACGGGCGAGGGGCTGCCCAAGCGTCACGTCGGCAAGATCGGACTCGGAATCAGCAAGGCGAATTCGAATCGAATCTACGCACTGATCGAGACAGGCGACGGCGTACCGTTAGGTGGACAAGAGACCGATCGCGGGGAGCTGTTCCGCTCGGAGGATGGCGGTGAGAAGTGGAGCGTGATCAGCTACGACCAGCAGCTGATGGGGCGCACGCACTACTACACGCGCATGGCGGTCGCGCCGGATAACGACAACGAGGCGTACTTCCTTACTGCGTCCTGGTCCAAGACGCTCGATGGCGGCACCACAATCATCGATCCACCGTTCAGGGAAGTTCCTGGCGGCGACCATCACGACATCTGGATCGATCAGACGAACGCGAACCGCATGATCGTCTCGCACGACGGCGGCGCCAGCATAACGACGAATCGCGGCAAGTCCTGGCTGCGCGTGCAGCTTCCAATCGCACAGATGTATCACGTCGCGGTCGACAACCGCGTTCCGTACCGCGTGTACGGCAACCGACAGGACGGTCCGTCCACGATGGGGCCGAGCAACAGCAAGATCGGCTCGGGCGACGGAACGATCGTGCGCGGCATGTGGAGCTCAGTCGGCGGTGGAGAAAGCGGTTGGGCGCAGCCTGATCCTGCCGACTCGAATCTCATCTGGTCCAGCGCGTCGGGCTTTGGCAGCGTCGGCGGGATCGTCTCTCGTTATGACACACGCACGAACATCGCTGATTATGTGGAAGTCTGGCCGCAAATGACGATCGGTGTGCCGGCCGGCGAAGTGAAATACAGATTCGTATGGACTTTCCCGCTCGCGATCTCACCACACGATCACAACAAAGTGTACGTGGGCTCGCAGCACGTGCACGTCACCACCAGCGGCGGCCGCAAGTGGGATCTTCTGTCGCCCGATCTCACGCGCAACGACAAGAGCCGGCTCAGTTTCTCCGGCGGCCTAACGGGTGACAACATCGGCGTCGAGTACTCGGGCGTAGTCTTCGCAATCGCCGAATCTCGCCGCCGAGCCGGCGTCATCTACGCCGGCACGAACGACGGCAAGCTGCACATCACACAGGACGCCGGGCGCACGTGGACAGATCTCAGCGCGAACATCCCGAACGCGCCGGCATGGGGGACGATCAGCAACATCGAACCTTCGCGTTATGACGACGCGACGGCCTACATCTCGATCGACGCGCACCAGGCGAATAGCCGCGATCCGTTCATCTACAAGACGACCGACTTCGGGAAGACGTGGCGCCAGATCGTCAATGGCATCGCCAAGAGTCCGTTGAGCTACGTACATGTGGTTCGGGAGGACCCCGTTAGGCGCGGTCTGTTATACGCTGGAACGGAGAACGGGCTGTACGTCTCCTTCGACGACGGCGAGAACTGGCAGCCGCTGCAGAACAACTTGCCGCATGCGCCCGTCTACTGGATCGAGATTCAGGAGCACTTCAACGACCTCGTCGTGGCGACGTACGGCCGCGGTTTCTGGATCATGGACGACATCACGCCACTTCGCCAACTCGCGGCGGAAGTCACCGGCAAAGATGCGCATCTCTTCACGCAGCGCTTCGCCTATCGCTACCGTGGCGTAGAAGCGCCGTTCACAAACGGCGACGATCCTGCTGTCGGCGCGAATCCTCCCTATGGCGCAGCGATCAACTATTGGCTCAAGAGCGAATCAAAGGACTCGACCAAGCTGGAAATCGTGGACGCGGCCGGTAAAGTCGTTCGTAAGCTCACTGCGCCCGCAAAAGCCGGGATCAATCGCGCTTGGTGGGATCTCAACGGCGAGCAGACGAAGGAAGCGCGCATCCGCACGAGTCCGCAGTACTCACCGCACATAACGATTGGACCGGAAGGCAAGGCGTCGCCCACGGTCGGCAGATTCGCGCTGCTGTCTCCACCAGGAACGTACACCGTTAGGCTCACGGTTGCTGGGCGCACCGAATCGCAGCCCTTGGAGATTCGCAAGGATCCCGCGACGAGCGGAACGATCGAAGACATCCGCACGCAAATGACGATGGCGAACGATATCTACGGCGATATCAATACGGCCGTAGACATGATCAATAACCTCGAGCTCGTTCGCGGGCAGCTGACGACGCTCAAGAGCTTCCTCGCAAGTGACACGACGGCGAAGGATGTGCGCGAAGCGGCCGACTCGTTAGACAAGAAGCTTGTCGCCGTTGAAGGAAAGCTTCTGCAGCTGCGTGCGACGGGACGCGGACAGGACCTGCTGCGTTGGCCGGTGCAGGTGGCCGAGCAGCTGATTTATCTGGGGCAGAGCGTGATCGGCGGCGATGCCGCACCGACGGCGCAGCATCTCGAGGTACAAACGGTGCTCAAGACTCAGCTGCGGAACGTCAAGGCCGAAATGGATCGCGTGATGAACGAGGACCTGGCGCGTTTTCAGGCGATGCTGCGGGATCGCAAGATGCAGGGCATCATTTCGATGGATCAATGAGAACTTCCAGCGCACGCTCGAGTCAGCAAAAGCAGCATGCCGAGGTAAGACGCTGCCGTTCTTATTGAGAAGACAGCGCGAACAGCGTGACGCGGCTCGGGCCGCCCGGAACACCCCAGAAGGCGCCAGCCGTCCCCGACGTGACAGCGACGAACTGGCGCCCGCCTAACGTATAAGTCACCATGCCACCGTTGAGCGGCGCGCCCAATGCGTAACGAAATAGCGGCGCGCCCGTGCGGGCGTCCAGCGCGATGAACTCCCCCGAGAGCTCGCCGGCGAAGACAAGCTCCCCAGCCGTGACCATGACAGCCGCGACCATCGGCTTGATGGATGCATAACGCCAGCGTACCTCGCCCGTCGACGCGTCAACGGCGACGAGCCATCCACGCGCGCGTTCGATCGGATCGAGTTGGAAGCGGCCTCCCCAGTTGAATCTGCGCGGCACGATCGGCGATTTGGGATCTTTCCGAATGACTGCGCACCACTCGACAGTCGGAACGTACAGAAGATTCGTGCGTGGACTGTAGGCGGGTCCGTTGTACGAGACGCCGCCGAATGGCCCTGGACACACGCGTCGCTCGTTAGGCGACGCCGCCGGTGCTAGCGTGTCTCGCGCGGTGACTGGACGCGCGAAGACGAGCTGCCGCGTGCTGCGATCCACGACCTCGAGCAAGCCCGACTTACCGACCATGGCGACGAGACGCCGCTGGGCGCCACGTACGCGCGCCTGGTACAGCGGACGCGCGTGCGTGAGGTCCCAGTTGCGCATGTCGTGCGGAATCTGTTGTCTGTACCACAGGAGCTTTCCGGTCCGCGCGTTCAGCACGACCATGCCGCTCGTGTAGAGGTTCGCGCCGGGGCGTGCGTCGTCATTGAAAGGCGGGGCTGCGCTTCCCACCGGGACATAGATCTCCCCGCGCGCAGGATCGATCGAAACGGCAGTCCAGACACCGCCGCCGGCGATCTCGTTAGGGTCGCCCCACGTGGACGCCGCCGAATCGCCTGCGGCTGGCGCAGTGTTGAAGCGCCAAACAGGCTCACCTGTTTTGAGATTGAATGCGCCGATCCAGCCGCGCGCGCCGTACTCGCTTCCCGCCGCGCCGGCGATTACGACGTCGCGAAAGGGCGTGATTGGCATCGTTATGGCCGCGCCGCTCTTCGCGTCGGCGATCTGACGCTCCCAAAGCACGCTCCCATCGGCCGCTGAGAGTGCGAGTAGGTATCCGTCAGCCGTGCCGCGCACGAGGATGCCGTCTTTCAGCGCGACGCCACGCTGCTGCGGATAGTTCACCGAGTCCTTCGGCGCGCGGTCGTGTCGCCAGCGTTGCGTACAATCGTCCGCTTTGAATGCGATGGTGCTCGTCGTGGTCGTGACGTACACGGTGTTGCTGAAGACGATCGGATTCGATTGGAACGGCGGCGTGGTGCCAAGGTCGACGTGGCAGACCGCACGCAGCCGTCGAACGCTGAACGGATTGACCTGCGTCGCGGGGGAGAAGCGCTGGCCAGCATAATCGCGGTCCACAAGCGGCCACTCGTCGCTCGTGCTTTGCGCCCCGGTGAGTTGCTTCTCGGTGGGTCCAGGCGGGCCAGGCGCGCGTCGCTTGGGAGCGCCCTGCGCCTGTGCGACGAGCGCCGTACTAACCAGCCAAACGACTGCGAGGGTGCGACTCATGCGCGCCGCCGCTGTTGCCAGTACACATAGAACGGGACCCCGAGCAACATGATGCCGATCCCGATCAGGCTCCCCGTTAGGCGGTCGCGCAGCAGACCATACAGATACCATGCGGATACAGCCAGAAAAATCAATGGTGTGACCGGATACCCCCACGTTCGATACGGACGCTCCATCTGCGGCTCGCGCACCCTGAGGACGAACACCGATGCCACTATGAGACTCATGAACGAGTGATTCACAAATGCGGTGTACGTCAATATCTGCGTGAACGTTCCCGACAACGCAAAGGCGGAGGCCACGGCGCCCTGGGCCAGGATCGCGATCGCCGGCGTCGCCCGCCCCTCGTGCACGTAGGCGAACGTTTTGAAGAACATTCCGTCCCGCGCCAGGGCAAAGGCGATGCGTGGGTAGTTCAAGAGTTGCGCGTTGATCGTGCCTAACGTAGAGGCTACGATAGCGATCGAGACGATGCCAGCGCCGACGCTCCCCAGGGCGGTGCTGACAGCATCAGTGGCGGGGAGCTGCGACTCGCGCAAGCGATCGAACGGCAGTACCAGCAGGAACGAGACGTTGACGAGCACGTACACGACAATCACGACAGCAATACCAACGAGAATCGAGAAAGGAAGGCTGCGCTGCGGATCGCGGATCTCACCGGCCACGTTCGTAGAGAAATGCCAGCCGCTGTAACCGAACAACGTGAGGACCATCGCCTGCGCCAGTGACCCCTTGGAATCGGTCGCTTCAGGGAAGAGCGGCGAGAGACCGCCAGCGTGCGGCGCCAGCGCGAGACAAACGATCACAACAAACGCGATGAGCGCCAACTTCAGTGCCGTGAAAATCGTCTGCGTGCGCCCGGCCTGCCTAACGCCGATGTAGTTGACTGTCGTGATCACGGCGATCACCAGCACGGCGACGATGCGTCGTCCCCAGACGCCGTATGGCATCACCTTCTCCAGAAAAAACCCGCCATACAGCGCCGCCGCCGTCGCCACGGCCGCGATCGCCGACGACGTGTAGGCGAAGAACATCGTCCAGCCAAAGAGAAACGGAATCGGCGTCGAGGGATACGCGCGCTTCAAGAAGACGTACGTCCCTCCAGTCTCCGGCATCGCAGCCGCCAGCTCGGCAATGCATAACGCGCCCGTCACCGCAATCACACCGCCCAGGAGCCACATCGCGAGGGAAAGCCCAGGCGCGCCGGCCTGCCGAGCGACGAGACTCGGCGCCAGCATAATGCTCGCGCCAATGATCCCGCCGATGACGATTGCTGTAGCCTCGGTCTTCCCAAGTCCACGAATGAGCGTAGTGGAAGGCTGCGGGGAGCGGGCTTCGGGCATCGGTGAGGAGGAGCGGGGCTCGGATAGCAGGCTTAAGACTGTTTCAACGCGCGCTCGATTGTCTGAGCGATTTCGAGCAGCGAGTGATCTGCCATGGTCTCGCCGAGTATCGTTAGGCCGACAGGTGGCTCACCGATCGGTTGCAGCGGTAGCGTCAGGGCACAGCGATCCAGCACGTTCGCGATCGCGTTCGGGTAGAGGAGCCGCCGATGTACCGCTTGCCACGCATCCGCGTCCTGAACAGACGCGATGCTGGGGGCGACTATTGGACATGTCGGCATGAGCAGCGCATCGAATTGGCGCGTCGCCTTGGCCGACTCTTCGATCATCGCGCCGCGCTTGCGCATCAGCTCCTGATACTCGGCGTCGGTGATTACAGAGCCGGCCCGGAGTCGGCGAGCGACCATAGGGTCGTATTCCGATTGCGCGCGATCGAGCATCGAACGATGGAAGCGGTACGCCTCCGCGATCGTGATGCCACCGTTAGTGAACAGTGCCGGTATGTGCGCAACAAGTGGGAGCGCGAACTCCACCACGCTCGCCCCGGTGCCACGCAGCGTGTCGAGCGCTCGCTGGTACGCGGAGGCGACGATCGGCTCGAGATTGTCCAGCACGAGCGTCGTTAGGGCCCCGAATCTCATCCCTGCTAGCGGCCGTTCTTCGAGCTGTCGGGCTTCCTCACCGGCAAGCACCGCGTCGAACGTAGCGCAGCACTGTGCGGATCGAGCGATCGGGCCGACCGAGTCGAGCGACGGCGAGAGTGGAAAGACACCGGTGAGCGGAATTCGTCGCGCAGTAGGCTTGAATCCAACCAGGCCACATAACGCGGAGGGCACCCGAATCGAGCCGGCGGTATCGCTGCCTAGCGCGGCCGCGCTCATGCCGTCCGTAACTGACACAGCGGCGCCAGACGATGAGCCGCCGGGAACTCGGCCAGTCGCACGATCCCAAGGATTGCGCGGCGTGCCGTAGTGCGCGTTCGTCCCCGGCGTCCCCATCGCGAACTCGTTCATGTTAGTCGTGCCGACGATCACTGCTCCGGCCGCGCGCAGGCGTGCTACCACTACCGCGTCTTGCGTAGCGGGTGGCTCGGACTCGCGCACCCTCGAGCCGGCGAGTGTCACGACGCCCTGGATGTCGCACAGGTCCTTCACGCTGATGGGCAGACCCTCGAGCGCACGACGTGGCGCGGCGCGTCTGCTGCGCGCATCCGATTGATCCGCAATCGCGAGCGCTTCGTCGGCAAACACGCGAATGAACGCGCGCGAGCCTTCACCGTTAGGCTCGGCGATCCGCGCGAGTGCTTGTTCGGTTAGTTCGCGGCTGCTGGTCCGCCGTGAGGCCAGATCGCGGTCGAGTTGAGCGAGGGTCGGTAGTTGCACGGGGCGGCAAATCTCGCCCCGTGCAGCTACTCGGCGCTAGCGGCGTTCCCACCGTCTGGTGTTACCGCACGGTCCTCAGTGCGCCGCGGCCAGGTACGGGAATGTCGAGCGGAACGCGGCGTCGTTCGCATTGACATTGTCTGTCGTTAGGCCCGGCGTGACGTTGTTCGTGTTGCCGAGCAGCGTCCCGAAGATCGCGCCGAGACCGATGTCGACGACGTCGTCCGGGAGGGAGCGTCCGCCGTAGCCGCCGAAGACCCAACTGAGCCAGAACACCGGGGTTCCGTCACGCTTGGGATACGTCAGCAGCATGTCGGGAAGCAGCGCGCCTGCGATCGCCGAAGCGTAAGCGGGGCTGCGGCCGGCGACTCCATTGACGAAGCCGGTGAGGTCGTCGGTCCACTCACCAACATCCGTGCTCGGTATTCCGAAGTTGTACTTGTCGTGTAGTGCCTTCACGACCATCACTTCGCTCACGAGCGGGTTGGCGAGACGGTCCTTCTGCACGTAAACGCGACGATCGGCGGCAGCTGCCGCGACGTCAGCGCTCGGCTGAACGGAGGCAGGGCCTGTGCTGCCGGGATCGTCCGAGCAGGCAACGAGGAGCGCGACCGCAGCGACGCCGAGAGCGCGCGGGATGTTTGTTTTCACGATTGAGGTCCTCAGATGAGATGGTGGCCTAACGGCTTGTGGTTGCCCAGATGCCGAGTACCGGATCTGCTCCCGCGTTAGGCGGCAGCAGCATGCTTTCGGGAAGCTCGATCACAATCCCGAGGGCGTTGAAGCCGCGCAGGAAGTCGAACCCCGGGTTGCGGAACGACGTGGCAGGGTCAGGGAACTTGGAGAGCGGGCCAGTCACCGGACGCCGGTCGGGGATGATCCGGAAGAACTGCGAGAGATCGATGAAGAACGGGTCATCGAATAGCCCGGCCTGTAGCTGGATACCGCTTGCCGAGCCGAGCGCTGTGTTGGTCGGGCCCGACAGGACTGGAACAGCGGAAGCGAGCGAATTTCTGTTGCCTGTCTGCGCTGGAGTGACAGGTCCAAACAGCTGAACCGTTTGATTCCGGCCGTTGCCCAGGAACTTCAACTGCATAACGAGATCTTCCACAGCATCGCCGTTGTTGTCGATCTTGATCTGGTACAGCAGGTTTGGATCGAATCCGATCGTCGGCGACTGGGCCGGCGTGATCGGTGACGCCGTTGTGACGGCGAGGACGATGCGCTCCGCATTCGCCCCGGGGAACGCGTACACATCGTTGATGTCCGGCTTCTGCGCGAGCTCGACTTCGGGCGTGTCCTGATGGTCGGATGCGCGAATCAACGTCGCCGTTCCGAACGTGGCCACCGTCCCAACCGTCAGAGCGAGCGCCACCCAGCGCGGCAGGACGGTTCTGGTGCGAGACATGGTACTACCTCCTTGAGGAGTCGTGGAACCTGTCTACGTCGGTCGTCCCGTTTCAGATTGCTCGCGCGACCTGTCGACGTGCCTAACAATGAAAAACTGAACGATATTGCGTTAGGTGCCGTGAGAAATCCGACAGGTTGTTGTTCGACCTTAAGAAAAAAGCACTTCGGATCAAACGGATCTTGCGGATAGACCGGACCAGAATTCCTCGACGAATCGAATTCGTGCCATCCGCTGGATCCGAGAAATCCGAAAAGCCGTTGCTCTTGACCTTAAGGAACAACAACTGCGGGCGATGGCGGCCTCACTCTAGGGCGATGCGAGGACGCGCGCGTTGGCTGCATAGCGATGATGAAAGTGCGGGTTGAGCTCCAACGCGTGCGCGGCCAGCGTGCGCGAGCGAACGGTGTCGCTCTGTGCTCGTGCGATGAGCGCTGCGCGATAGTAGAGATTTGCGTCCTTGGTCCCCGCAGCCATCGCCGCTTTGATGGCCTGTGCGGCGCCGGAGACATCGCCCGTGAGATAGCGCGCGAATGCGAGCTGGTCCCAGCCGTACACGTCCTGCCGGATCGTGATCTCCCGCTCCAGCAACGTGCGCGTCGCATTCACATCGATCCCATGCTCCAAGTGGAAGAGCGTCAATTGCCTGTTGAACGGCTCGGGGTTAGCGAGCGCCATCGCTTCTGCCTTGCGCCACTGGCTCTGAGCTTGGCTCGTGTCGCCTAACGCGGCGAAAGCGTCGCCTGCGAGAACCGTCGTTGCGATGTCCTTGCGGTCGCCAACACGCTCTATGTCATGAAGCACGGCGCGCCAGTTTCCCTCGAGCGCGTGCATGCGCGCCTTAGCGGACCAGAGCCGACCATCCTCTGGAGCCAAGCGCAGCGCGGCCGACAGCTCGCGCTCAGCGCTGCGCAAACGTCCGCTACGGATCTCGAGATCGGCCGCGCGGAGATGGAACCACGCGATCTGTTCTCGGGGCAGCTCCGCGTCCCGTGTGTCGTTCACGGCACGTCGCAGCACCCAGCGCGCGAGATCTGTGCGCCCGACGAACTCGAGGTAGCGCGCATAACGCGGGGCAACGGCGAGCATGCGCATGTCGTTGCGCAGCGAATCGAACTGCACTCGCGCCGCATCGTAGCGCCCCATCTCGACGAGCAATTCCGCGTACAGCGCGCGATAGCGCGGTTGGTCTGGATCGCCATCGACGAGGGTGCGAGCCGCTGCTAATGCCTGTGGGAACTTGTGCTGCGCCAGTAGCGCCGATGCATATGTCAGCTGCGCCTTGCCGTTGCGGACCTTGCGCAACGCGAGCGACTCGTCTGCATAACGTTCGGCGGCGCGGTAGTCGTTGACGTCGCCCGTCTCACGCGCCCGTTGCAGGTACAGTCCCGCAGCCATCGCCTGGTCTTCGGCGCCTTGTGGGTCTTCCTTGGCACGCTTGATGTAAAACTCGATGTCTTTCGAACGGATTTCGAGCTCGCGGCGCGCACTTTCCGCGTTGCGCGACGCTTCGGCCGCGGCGAGTCGTGCCGGGCGGGCAAGAACCCACCAGGCAGCGGCGGCCACTAGAGCCGCCGCGCCTAACGGAATGAAGCGGAGCTTCATAGGTCTGAGGTCTGAGGTCTGAACTGAGCGAGCTTAGTGCGGTGTTGCCAGGTACGGGAACGTGGTCGTGAACTGCTTGTCGTTCGTGCTGACGTTGTCGGTCGTCAGCGGCATCGTGACGTTCTGATTGCTGAGCAGCGATCCGAAGATCGCCGCGAGTCCTGCGTCGACGACGTCGTCGGTCAGCTTGCGGCCGCCGTATCCGTCGGCCAGCGCCCAGGTGAGCCAACCTGCGGTGTTGCCAGGCTTGTTCGTCTGGATGATCAGCATATCGGGCAGTAGCACGCTGGCAATCGTGTTCGCGACTTGATCGCTGCGGCCGGCGACGTTCTTCACGAAGCCGCGCAGCTCGACACTGTGATTGGCGACGTCTGTACTGGGGCTGCCGCTATTGTGAAAGCCGTGGTTCCGCTTGGCGAGGAAGACTTCGCTCGTGAGCGGATTGCCTAACCGCTCGATCTGATCGAAGGTCCGCGTGTTTGGCGGCGCCGTTGTGTTATTGTCGTCGTCCGAGCACGCCACAGCGACGAGTGCGAGAGCGGCTGCGGACAGCGCAAGAGAGAAGCGCATTGTCGTGGTATCCTGTGAATGCGAGGGTTGTGCCTAACGGCTGATGGTGCCCCACACGCCGATCTTCGGCTGACCGCCGGCGGTGAGCATGGAAACGGGAAGCTCGACGACGATCGCGAGCGTATTGATGCCGCGTAGATAGTCCACGGCCTGACCGACTGGCCGCCAGGCGCTGGCGCTGGGCGTTTCAGGGAGCTGCGACAGCGGGCCGCTCACCGGCTTACGGTCCGGCACGATGCGGAAGAACTGCTCGAGGTCGAGGAAAAACGGGTCGTCGCGCAGGCCGGCGAAGACCTGCAGGCCGGACGCGGAGCCGAGGGTGCTGTTGACGGCGCCCGTTAGGCTCGGGCCCGCGTCGACGACGCTGTTGATCATGCCGACAGCCGACGGGGCGACAGGCCCGCGGACCTGGATCTGTTGACTCGCGCCTGTGCCGGTGAACGTGAACTGCAGCACGCGATCTTCGACACCGTCACCGCTGTTGTCGATCTTTAGCTGGTACAGCAGGTTGGGATCGAACGACGCGCTGGCGCTTTGCGCGGGTGTGATCGGCGACGACGTCGTCAGAACGAGGACGATGCGATCGGCCGACGCGCCCGGGAACGCGTACACGTCGTTGATGTCCATGCGAGGTGAGAGCTCGACCTCAGGAGTATCCTGGTGGTCCGAGGCAAAGAGCGTCGCAGCGCTGATCGCAGTCGCGAGCGCCAGCACGCCAAAGATTAAGCGGCGCGAGCGCGGCGGTAGGGCGAGTGAAATGTGCATCCTCGATCTCCAAGCAAAGTCAGGGTGATGCACGATGTACGCTGACGTCGACGAATCGGATTGGATGCGCTGCAGCCGGTTGGGGTCAGGTCTTGCAATACGACATCCAATCATGGCGGCGCAATCAATTGTGCCACCATGATTGGATGTTGCATTGCAAGACCTGACCCCAACCGTTAGAACTTCTTCTCCATGCCTAACGTGAGCGTTCGCGGTGCTCCCGGCGTGTAGTGCAGCTCCGTTACCGGAGCCGCTTCGCCGCGTAGCCGCGACGTCGTCGCGAATTGCGCCTCGTTCCAGCGCACGTTGAGTACGTTGTCCACGGCCAATCGGATTGTGGAACCGCGCCAGCGAAGCGTGGAGACGGTCTCCAACAGGGCGGAACGATGAGCGCGCACGCTGTTGTCCGCATTCGCCGCGCGAGCGCCGATATGACGCCAGCGAATGCCGGCGGCGATTCCGCGAGCCTCGGTCGTACGCAGACCGCCGGCCGTTGTGATCGTCGGCGCCAGCGGGATGCGATCGGCGCCCTGTGGCTCGTCGCGCAGGCGTCCGCGTGCGAGGTTGACGTCCGCGTCACCCCAGAGCCAGGAGGCAAGCCTAACGCGCCCTTCGAGATCGACGCCCGTGCGACGGCTGCGGCCACTCGATTCGGTCGTCCCCGCGTCGCCGGACCATACCAGCTCACTTGTGAGATCCAGTCCCCATAACGCCGCGGCCAGGGTACCGCCGTCCCACCTGCGCCGCGCACCGATCTCGTAGCCCAGCGCGCGCGGAAGACTTTCGCCAGCTGAAGGCGCGCGAACGACAGCCCGTGCGTCGTTGGAATGGAAGCCCGCGCCGGCATTGGCGAAGAGCGAAAGCGACGGCGACACCTCCAGCGCAAGCGATCCCTTCGGGCTGATGCGCGAGTACGAGACACGCTTGTACTCAGCGCTGCCGGCGCGATCGTCGACGTCGAAACGAAAACCGTCGGCGCGCACACCTAACGTGACTCGTGCCAGCTTGCCGATCGTGACAGAACGGTCGAGCGTGGCGTAGATGTTCTGGACACGCACTCGATCGTCGGTCCTGGTGGCCACACGCGTGCGCGCAGGTGCCGCGAAGAGCCCGACCGTCGCGTCGTCGACGCGTCCGCCAACGGTGCCACGCCAGGTGCCCACATTGCCGAAAAGCGGCGTTAGGCGATCGACCCACAGCGCAGCGCCGGCAAGGACGCGATCGTCACGCTGCTCGATGCCGTCGCCATTCAGCGAATCGTCCAGGAAGAACGTGAAGTTGGAAAAAAGCCGGAATTCGTAGCGCGTCGCGAACGCGCGCGCGCCCCATGTCGTTCCGCTTCCGGAAGTCTGGCCCGTCATCATCGCCACGACGTCGTAACGCGACGTAGTGCCGCCTTCCGTGGAATCGATCGCACCGAAACGCGAAATCAGTCCGCTCTTGACGGCACGCTCGGGGACTTGCCCAGAGGCATCCCATCGTGCGCCAAAGCCGGACAGCGTTAGGCCGACCCGCACGACGCCAAGTGGCGCCGTATACTTGGCGTACGCATTCCAGCGCCGAAAGTCCTGCGACGCGATGAAGGGCCCGTCGCTCGAGGCCACAGAACCCGCGACGTACCCGCCCGCGTGTGACGCGTCGCCTCCAAATGGCACGAGAGTCGTTAGGTCGAATGTGTTGAAGCTGCCCACTCGCATCGCGATGGAGCGCGCATCGACACGCTCGCGCGTCACGAAGTTCACGGCGCCGGCGACGGCGAGATCGCCGTCCCGCGTGTCGTACGGCCCTTTGCGCACATCCACGCGATTCACGATCTCCGGAATCACAAAGTGCAGGTCGGCGTATCCTTGCCCGTGGCCGTGCGAAACGAGATTGATTGGAACTCCATCGACAAAAATCGCGACGTCCGTCCCATGATCGGCATCGAAGCCGCGCAAGAAGATTTGCTCCGCTTTACCGCCGCCGGCGTGCTGCGCGATCACGAGACCAGGCGCCAGGCGTAACAGCTCCTGCGACGACGCGCGCGAACGCAACGCGATGTCGACGCTGCGCACTGCTCGCGATGCCGCTGCCGATTGAGCCTGCTCTGCGCGGATCACCGTGGGTGTTAGAGTGATCGTCGCCGCTCGCAGCGTGACCCGAATTGCTTCGGACGCAGTCGCTACCTGTAGTGTCTCGGGAACGAACCCTAGGCGGCCGACGATCAGTGTGACGGGAAGCTCGACGCGACTGGCGAAACGACCGCCGGCGTCGCTGCGACCGCGCGCGTTAGGCTGAGACAGTGCTGCCACGAAGGCATCAGCGACCGGACGCCTGTTCTCGTGATCGCTGACACGACCTTCGATTCGCGCCGACTGTGCGCGCAAGGTTGTGGTGAGCGCTGTAAGCAACACAACCGCCCACGTGGACCAGCGGAGCATTTGTTCGCGTAGTGAAGTCGCCGTTTGATGCCTGCGACCTTACCTACGTCGGATCCAATGCGATCGGATTTCTCGGCGCCCGCTCAGGCTTGCAATAACAGAAAGAGCAGGAGAAGGATGATGGCGATGATGAGCCCCCGATAAGGCGGCTTGGTCGCCGTCGGCGATTCGGGCCCGACGCCGAGGATCTTACACGCCGCCTCGTAGTCTTCATCACGCACCCAAACGGATGGGCGCGACGCAGGACCTAACGGCAGCGCACCCATGTGCTCGCCGCGAACGACGGCGTCGATGCCCTCGTTCTCCAGCACGGCGACGGCAACGTGCGCTTCCGGCGCGTTAGGCGCGCTCAATACCTGTCTCATTGAGCTCTCCTGCGTGCGGCCAGGGCCCTGTCACGGAGGTATCGTTCCACCGGGACGCCATGCGTTCATCCGCCGGCCTTCAGCCATCACTCGCTCCACATCGGCCGCGCGTTTCGGAACACTCGCCGAGAGGTTCTCGTGACCGGATTCCGTGACGAGGATCATGTCTTCGATCATGATCGCGATGTTCTTCTCGGGAATGTAGATCTTCGGTTCGATCGTGATGACCATCCCCGGCTGCAAGGGCATCGAATAGTCGCGGCTGTCCTGCACCTCGAGCCCGATGTGATGCCCGAGGTCGCGCACACCCATGCCTAACGGCGAATAGCGGACAATGCCGCCATTGCGCGCCAGATAGTGCGTTGGCGACGGCATGATCCCCCACACCTTGTCTTCGCCCATGCGCGCGACGTCTTCGTTCGCCTCGAGGGCGTGCTTTCGAAACACTTGAGCCGCGACCTTGATGACGTCGAGCATCATCACACCTGGCTTGATTGCCGCGATCGCTGCCTCCTGGGCCTCGAGCACGATATCGTAGTACTTCCGTTGCTCTGGCGTGAAGCGGCCAGACACGGGCCATGTTCTGCAGATATCCGACGCGTACATCTGATACTCGGCGGCGCCGTAGTCGACGAATACAAGATCGCCGGAGCGCATAACGCGATCGACGGAATTGTAGTTCTCGCGCAAGAGCGAGAAGAATGTGAGCGAGTTCTCGCCCGACGACACGATCGGTGGGAATGCAGTGCGCGGCGACCCTTCGCGCTTCCAGACGTATTCCATGAGACCGGCCAGCTCGCGGTCGTTCATCCCAGGGCGAAGTGCGCGCAACCCCTCGAGCATCCCCAACCCTGACACGCGCGCGGCGCCGCGCAGTGCGGCGATCTCGTGCCGGTCCTTCAGCAACCGCAGTCGATCGATCAACGGCGTCACGTCTCGCGTGTCCACGTTAGGCAACGCTGCTTTGAGCGACGCAGCGAACTGTGCGCGCGCGCCCCGCGGCGCTTGCATCCCTGGTG
>DASYRX010000321.1:0-8845 GCA_036003845.1 Gemmatimonadaceae bacterium
TCAAGAGCTTTACCGCAGAGGGCGCAAAGAATTACCGACGAGAACCCAGAGAAATGCTGGAACAAGAGCATTTGCAAAAGAAAGCCCGCGTCCTCGCAGTTATTCCTCCGCGTCCTCTGCGGTAAAGGTTTTGCTCGCACAACCAGATAACACGGTCAGTCGCTTAGCCACTACTGGCAAGGCAGGCAGCCGCACATCAGGTTCGTAACTGTCTCCTTGCCATGCCTTCGCAACCGCCGCTATCCAGACGATCGCCTAACGTTGCGTCGCGCGCGTCCAAACTCGTTCTCGCGACTGCAGCAGATGCACCGGCGATCGCGGCCTTGCGGATGGCGGCGGCTGACACGCTCACGCGCGACTACGGACCCGGGCACTGGTCCTCGGCGGTCTCGGAGCGGGGTGTACTCCACGCCATGCGCACATCGCGCGTATATGTCATGCGGCGTGGGGACGAGATCGTTGCCACGCTAAGGCTCGCGACCAAGAAGCCGTGGGCGATCGATACGAGCTACTTTACGGAGTGCAAACGGCCGTTGTACCTGACGGATATGACTGTCGCACCGAACTCGCAGCGACGTGGGATTGGGCGTCTGTGCGTAGATGCGGCCCGTGATCTCGCGCGCACGTGGCCCGGTGACGCAATTCGGCTCGATGCATACGACGCGGCAGCAGGCGCCGGACCGTTCTATCAGAAGTGCGGTTTTCGCGAGGTGGGGCGGGTGACATACCGGGGGACGCCGCTTGTGTACTTCGAGATGCTGATCTAGGAGATCATGATGCACTCGTTAGGTACGGAGCAGAGCAAGAGGCTACGATTGTCGACACGCCATCTTGCTTGTGCAGCGACTCTCTTGCTGGCGGGCCTCGCGGCATCGTCGCTGCCCGCGCAGCTCTACCGAGCGCGCGTCTGGCTGCCTGCGTACCCCAACGTTATCGCGCTCGACACGATAGCCATCCGAACAGAGTTCCCGGCGCCGCGACTGGAAGCGTTCCAGGTGACAGCCGCTGTCATGGAGGCCGAGCTAAAGATCGAACTGAAAGTTCGAGACTCGACGGCGGGAGTGGTTGGAAATCTGGAGCTCGTGAAAATGCGGAAGCTTGGTCGCACGCCATTGTCGCGCTACGTGAGCTGCGGACAGGGAATGACAGGCGCGAACGCCGACAGCTACAGGGTCTATCTCGCTCTCGTTGCCTTCGTAGACACTGTGCCTGATAAAGGAATTCGTCTGTCCGTGGCTCTTGCAGCCGCGGCTCAAGACCTTCAAGGAAGCTCCAAGCCCCCGGTCAAATGTGGCTCGACCGGCTTACTCGAGGGCCAAATCAGGCGACAGGTCGCGGCCCGGTTCGGCACGGTAGTCAAATAGCCCCGTCACGAGCCGGAATCGGCATGAACTTCGCACGCACGTTAGGCATGACTTCCGATGCCGGCGGAGTCAAGCGGGCCATGCTGCTCGCCATCGTCCTGATCGCTGCGTGCGAGCGTCACACTGAGCGCGCGAACGATACCGTCGTTTCCGTGCCTGTATCGAGCGATAGCGCATCTCGCGACTCGGCATCCAAGTGGACGGTCGATGAGCACGGCATCGGGCCCGTGCGCGCCGGGATGACCCTCTCGCAACTGAGCGCAGCTGCGGGCGAAACATTGCGCCCCGAGTATGAAATCAACGAGAGCTGCGACTACGTAACGCCCAGATTCCTTCCCAAGGGCGTGAGCGTCATGATCGTCGACGACAGTGTTGGACGCGTCGATGTAACCGAGAAGGGAATCCTAACGAAAGAATCCGCGGGCGTCGGTGATCGGGAGTCGCGGGTGCTGTCACTGTATGGTGCACGCGCCCACGTGGAACCGCACAAATACACAGGCCCGACGGGGCATTACGTGATCGTCGAGCAGCCGGGCGACACATTGCACCGCATCGTCTTCGAGACTGACGGGAAGGTCGTCGAGATGTATCGTGCGGGGGGGCGACCGGCCGTCGACTACGTCGAAGGGTGTGCCTAATCGAACGGCGTGACGCTATGCTTCTGGGCAGTCAGCGGATGAGGCTGGCGCTCGCCGCGCGGAGAGACTGCGGGTTGGCTGAGGAACATCGTTAGGCACGGCCCTATGCAAACTTTCGTCGAGGTCTACTGTAAGCGCGGGACGAGTCTACGCGAAGCCATCGCGAGCGATCCTCGACTCGAAAAGCATGGATTGGAAGTATTGAAGCAGCATCAACCGGGGCGCACGCCCGGTTGGGCGAAGTTGCGCGGCGTCAAACCGGATCGAAAAGGAACAGTTAATGTCGAATGGGATGCGTCGGCGCAGGTGCTGCACTGCCGAGTGGTCAATCGCGGGCGAGGTCGACCACACCTTATCATTGGAGATCTCGTCGAATACCTGCTCGCGCGGCATCGCTCGCGCATTCTGGTTCTCATGATCGTCCCACAGAAGCCGCGCACCGATGTTGACTGAGCGACGCGATTACATCCTGCGTCTGATCCAGCAGGCAGGCGCGGCCGCACGGCGTCTTCGTGAGCGGCTGATCGGTGAGGCCGATTCCGCGACTGACATCGCGTCCGAAGCCGATCAGGAGATCAGCGCGCTGCTGGGAGGGGCGGCGATGGCGCCGCTTATCGAGCGCGTCGACGCGAACACGGCCGTACAGCTCCTAGCTGACAAGGAACGGATCAGCGCCTGGGTGGAGTTGCTAAGGGTAGACGCCGACGCTCTAGCCGTGAGCGGCGCCGACGCCGACGCGCAGCGCGTGCGTGAGCGAGCCGACGCGGTCGCTGCCGCAGCCGCGCGGCTGCCGTAGTCGTTAGGTACATTCCAAGCGAGGCGGGAGGCGTCGTATGGAGATCCGCACAATCGCATCATTTCTCGAGTATTGGCGCAACGTTCGCGGCCGCACGCGAAGGGTCGTGGAGTGCATCCCCGCCGATCGGCTGGAGTGGTCGTACAAGCCGGGCAAGTTCACGTTAGGCGACCTCGCGCGGCACCTCCCGGCCATCGAGCGCTACATGTACGCCGAGACGGTGAATGGCCGCCCGAGCGCGTATCCCGGCTGTGGTCCCGAGCTCGCGTCAGGCAAAGAAGCTGTCCTGGAGTACATGGATCGCCTGCACGCGGAATCGCTCGATCTTTTCAGTCAGTTACACGAAGAGGATCTGCAGCGTAAGTGCCAGACTCCCGCCGGCACGCCGATCACAACGTGGAAGTGGCTGCGCGCGATGTTCGAGCACGAGGCGCACCATCGGGGCCAGATCTATCTCATGTTAGGCATGCTCGATGTGGTCACACCACCATTGTTCGGCCTCACAGCCGAAGAGGTGCAGGCGCGCTCAGTTCCGTTGACGTCCGGCGCGCGATGACAGAACAGCGGAGCTTTTGACGTGACAGCGACGCCGAATCCACGCAGCGAGCCGTGGCTCCGCGGACCCGTGCCCGACGTCCTCCCTGAATTGCAGGCGGCGGCACACGCGCTGCTCAACGTCAAGGAAGAGCTGAGCGCGGCGACAAAGGACCTAACGAGCCAGGAGCTATGGCTCACACCTGGGGGAGCCGCGTCCATCGGCTTTCATATCCGCCACATCGCTGGGAGTCTCGACCGCCTGCTGACCTACGCGCGGGGGAAACAGCTCAGCGCCGAACAACGTGGCGCCCTGGCAAGTGAACGAGACGCGTCGCTAGCGCCGAATGACATTCCGTCGCTGCTGCAGCATGCGGAGGGGGCCATCGACACGGCGCTCGCTCAGCTGCGCCAGACACGCGCCGACGAACTGTTCGTGGCGCGCAGCGTCGGCCGCGCGGCTCTGCCGAGCAACGTATTTGGTCTCTTATCGCACGCGGCAGAACACGCAGCGAGACATGCGGGACAAGCAGTTACGACGGCGAAGATCGTCCGCGGGATGGGGTACACGCGCAGAGCATAGCGCCGTTCCAACGAGCGTGGCTTTCAATCACGGCAGCAGGCGCTGCAAGCTGGAACGGCACGAGACGTGAGGTCGATCACCAAGTTGCTGGCAGGCCATAGCTGCGCAACGGGACGCCTTTCTATATCATAGGACCATGATCCGCCTAGCGATCATCGGCGATTTCGATCGCGGTGTTACCGCGCACGAAGGGATCGATACGTCACTCGCTCGTATCCAGCAGACGTCGTGGCCCGACCTGTCGTGGGAATGGTGGCATACCAGCCTGCTGCCGGAGTGCGCGCAGCACGTCCCTGAAGTCATCGGTGTGCCGGATGGTGTGTGGTGCACTCCTGCTTCGCCGTACGCCAAGACCGAAGGAGCCCTCGCTGCGATTCGTTATGCACGCGAAACGGAAACGCCGTTCCTCGGCACCTGTGGTGGTCTGCAGCACGCCGTGCTCGAGTTCGTGCGCAACGTACTCGGAGACGCCGACGCGAAGCACGCGGAAATGGATCCAGCGGCGCAGTTACTCGCCATCACTCCGCTCGCATGCGAGCTGGTTGAGGTGAGCGCGCCGATCGAAGGCGTTCCAGGGACGAGGCTAGGCGCACTCTACGCTGGTGGAGGCGATCGCGAGGAGTATCACTGCCGCTTCGGAATCAATCCCGACTATCTTGGCCGCCTCGAAGCTCGCGGGCTGCGTTGCGCCGCGCGCGATGATCAAGGGGAAGTGCGCGCCCTGGAGCATTCGGCGCATCCGTTCTACGTCGCGACGCTCTTTCAGCCGGAACGGCGCGCGTTGCGAGCGAGCGTCGGGGTGGGACCCGACGGCCAGCCGGCGGTCGACGCGATCGACGTGCACCCGCTCGTTACGCAGTTCGTCGAAGCTGCGAGCGAGAAACGCATGCGGCGCGTTAGAGCGACCGGATAACGACGCTCGGTGGTCAATGCTGCTGGAACAAATCCATCGTCTCTTCGAACACGCGGCGTGGGCAGACGCGCTGGTCGCGCAAGCGATCGAAAGCCAGGACAACGTTGCAGATGACACGATCGAACTCTTTGCGCACGTGCTGGGCGCGGAGGAGGTTTGGTTGAGTCGCTTGGAACAACGCGAGTCCACGCTCGCCGTCTGGCCGAAACTTGCGCGTGGCCAACTGGTCGAAACAGCCGCCGCCGTCGCGCAATCCTACCGCGCGTACCTCGCTCGCCTAACGCCCGAAGCTCTCCCCACCGAAATCCCATACAAGAACAGCATCGGCCAGGCGTTCCGCGCGCCGATTGGTGAGATCCTCATGCACGTGGCGATGCATGGCTCCTATCACAGGGGTCAGGTTGCGCTGCGCATGCGACGCGACGGCGCCACGCCGGCGCCGACCGACTACATCGCGTTCGTGCGTGGCGTACCGGCAGCTACGCGGCAATCGGCATCCGGCAACGCCTAACGGTGCCCGCCAAGTGGCGACCTCAAGGCACAAGGCCAAACTCACACACGGCACGATGTC
The DNA here is from genome assembly GCA_036003845.1 of Gemmatimonadaceae bacterium. Lineage (GTDB taxonomy): Bacteria > Gemmatimonadota > Gemmatimonadetes > Gemmatimonadales > Gemmatimonadaceae > DASYRX01. Next base: position 5,400 of record DASYRX010000321.1, read on the forward strand.
CGGCTACGCAATATTCGATTGTCGACATTTCACAAAAGTGATGATGAGCACTCGATAGGTATCCAGAGTTCGTTTTGGACGCGGGGGTGTGGAGATGCGCACTGGGACGGGGAGGGATTTCAAGGTCGCGGTGCCACGAAAGCGCCGGACTATATATGTCGTCGGTTCCAAGCAGTTGTACCGTGACAAAGTTGCGGCGGTCCTCGCAGTGGTTGGAGATGAGCTGCATTACTGTCGAAACCTGGCTGTCGTTCGCGCAAGCACGATACGGGAAAACCCATCAGTCGCTGTACTGGTCGACGATGGTGATCCTGAAGTGTGCTCACCAGCGTCACTCCGTGCATTTAGATCACAGGAAGCTGCCACGGCGATCTTTCTAGCAACCTCGTCGCACTCGCGGACGTTACATGAACTCGCCGCCTTCGCGCGCGCGGGACTCGATGGCGCATACCTCATTGATCACAAAGAAGATTTGGACCAACTTCGTCGAGTTGCGGCAAGGCACCTAACGAATGCGCTGCCGTCGTCGTTGGTCCACGAAGTAATCCCGGTTGCTTCGGCTGAAGTACAGTCGCTCTTTACGCTGTGCATACGGGTCGGTGATCGACCGCATAGCGCCGATGCGATCGCGAACTGGCTCCAGTGGGACAGAAAAACCGTGTATCGCAGACTGCGGGACGCACGCCAACGACCACTTCACGACCTTCTCAATCTGGGTCGATTGCTGCACGTCGCTCTGAAGCTCGATGACCGTTCTATACCGGTCAGCCGCATCGCACGACACCTTTCATTTGCGAACGTTTCGACTTTGCGGCGACTGTGTAAGCGCGAAACAGGCTACACGCCGCGCGAGTTGCGTGACCGTGGAGCAGTCAGGACGGTGCTGGCGGCGATCCGAGCACGCGAGTGACGCTGGCTGCTGCCTAACGAGCTCCTCCTGAACGGACTCGGGCTCGGGTACTACGAGATGAGCCGAGCCGCCGTTTTCATCGACCCGTCATCGGTGTTGTAAAGCATCCATCTATGAATTCGTGCACTCATTCGGCTTCGAATGTCCGCCTTAAACTCATGATCCTTAACTCTGTCGAGAGGAACTAGCTTCCCCAGCAAATTGGCGGCGGCAAGCTTAAGAAAGAGCATGCGTTCCACGCGATCTCGAGGCGCATGCGCCATGAGGATGTCTGCGAGCCGAGTGGTTTGGCATCGCTGGACTTCGGGAAGAAGCGCACGAGCGATCCACAGGAAACGCGTCCGGTCTTCAAGATTATCGAAGCCCTCGGGTGCAATGGGAGCACCTCGCTTCCAAACCATTGGTACGTCGGCATACGCCAGCAACCGGACGAGGGGTCGAAACTCCTGCTCTATTCTCGATAGAGTCTGAAATGTGATACGCTTCATTCCGGCACGTCTCGCCAACTCGCTGATCAAGTAAATAACAACGAGTGCATGCGGCAGGCGTGGAAGCTCGAGTGGTTCACTGGCTGGCGCGTTAGGCACCATGGGATCGGGCAACAGCATCCTCAAACGCAGAAATGGTGTGACTGCTATCATCGCCATTGCAACATCGGCGCTCTGATCCACGCGTTCGTTGTCGTCGATATCCAAGGCATCGCACGCGAGACGAAACACTTCTTCAACCGAGCTACCGACAATCTGCCCGGTTGACTCGCGTGTACTCGATAGCTGCGCTTGTTCGGTAGCGAAGGCGACGTAGCTAGCGATACCAAGCCGCAAAATCGGATAGCGCAACGATTTTCCGTTCAAACTCAATGACGCCGGCTACATCTCCGCTGACACCATTTATGACCGGAATCGGCGCACGTATCCCCTTGCTGCGCATGACACCGATCAGAGCGTCATGATCGGACAGCTCGCTCTTTCTTGACGGCGGCGCGATTTCCAACGGACAGAGTGAGTCATGCGGTTGGACCAGGAGATAAGGTCCGATTCGTCTGAGATTGTTGAACGGAAACAGACGGCACGTTTCCGGTTTGGCATCGAAGCCGAACTGTCCGTGGATCTCACAGCGTCCCGTTTCGGACAAGAAAAAGCAACCTGGAGCGCAATTGCGAACTCGATGCTGCAGCGTGTTGTTGTCACCGTCAGGAAATACGAAGAGGGGCAATGCGCGCCGACTCGCGACCAGTTCCGCAAGCTCCGTGGCCTTCGTTGCCAGGAAGCCGAAACCGCGACAGCATTTCGATTCGCACGAGACACAGTCGTACGCCAATCTTCCACTCGCGAATGCGAAGTAGACGTTGTCTGGTAAGATGTCGATGGGCTGCGTTGCGGCGTACAGCCGGATCGGATTAGTCAGCATAGCAGTCGCAGTCTCATTTGCGTGCGCGATCTCATCATTCGGACCGGACGCACGCGTACCATTCGCTGGACTGGCAATTTAGCGTGTCGCGTATCTCGACGCCCCGCCGCGTAGCCTAACCAGAGCTAGAATTGCCCAATGGTACGTCGCTGACCGCTGATTTTTCGCATCACGAAGGGCGTCAACTCCAGAGCGCAACTACGCTTAGAACTCCGGCGGCTTAAACGACCAAGCGCAGTGCTCGCTGCCCCCAATCGCCCCTCATGCCCCAAGTTGCGCTCGCGACTGCCGACTAAGCGACACACATTCGCGACACGCAGTGACGTAGTGTCGTTTTGCTTGGCGGACGGTTTAGAGCCTAACGAGCTTGGATTATACTCTGATGCCTAGTCAACCGAGGATTCGATGAAGGAAGCGTAGTGCGCGCCTGCATGCATACTCGCTCATAAGGGCTTGATGTGCCGAAGGGATGTCCGTTGGCCACGCCGAGAGCTGGCCGCTTACCAGGGAGGTCTTATGCAACGATGGAATCGTGCCTTACTTTTCAGAGCAGCTGGCGGTCTGCTGACTGCCTTCAAAGCGGCCAGGCGGAACAAGGGCTATGTGGCGATGTCGCTCGCCGGAGCCTTAGTTGGGTTGCTTAAGGCGTCGGATCTCGGCGCACAGCCGGGTTGTGTATACCATCTCGCGGTCTACTGCAGTGGCAACATCTATTGCACGACGAGTTCCGGCTCTAATTGCATCACTTGCCCGAAGTAGATTACCGTGTGTGTCACAACGGCTGCCGGTCTCTTAGTCATGCCGGCAGCCGTTAGGCTCAAGTGTACGAAGGCCTGAATGGGATCGGTGCTGAAGCCTCCTGCTTCGTTGTTAGGCATTTGCCCGCGCCGGGCACGATGCACGTTGGCCGCGTTCCTCGTAATCAGCGGCTGCAAAAAGCAAGAGACGCCCAGGCCATCCGAAGATCAGAATCAGCAGGCCAAACCTCGGCTCCAATATGGCGGCGACTTGGACGCGAGCGCTTATGAGCCGATGCGGGCCAGTGACCTCGTGCCGATCTTTCTCGACCGCGTTCGCACGGTGCCACTCGGAGCCGACCCGATACGAACCCCCGCAAGTGTCGCAC
>DASYRX010000322.1:0-4720 GCA_036003845.1 Gemmatimonadaceae bacterium
CCGACTTCGCAGCCGACGCTGTGTCGCCGAGCGGTGCAGCGCACGGAGATGTCGCGGTCCGTGATAACTCCGACGAGGCGGCGCGAGACGGTGTCGCTGACGACGGGAATGCATCCCACTTCCTCATATTTCATGATTTCTGCCGCTTCGAAGAGCTTGGCAGCTGGTGTCACGACAGCCGGCATCGACGTCATGATATCGCTGGCCTTCATGGCATGCCTCCAGAGTGCATTGTCGACGTGGCACCTAACGAGTGCGCGCAAGAGCGGCGATATCGCTCGGTCGCGCACCGCACGATGCGCGTTCAGCAACGACGCGAGAGTCAGGGATCACCCGCGAGTCATGTGAGGGAACGATGCCCGGCAATCCAGCGACTCAGGACAGCCATCCGCGCCAGCGCGCAATCAGCACGAGCACGCCGGCGACGAACAGCGAACCGAAAATCGCCTTGTTATACCGCGCGAGCCACAGCGGCAAATAGATGTCGAAGTTGTCGCTGCGGTCGTCGGTGAAGCGCGCGGCTATGCCGGTCAGCGGACAGCGCATATGGTTGGCGGCGAGGACGAGTACCTCAGCCGAGACGGTCGCGCTCAGGACCAGCGCCGCGCCGAGGCGCCCGCGCCACGTCATCACCGGAATCGCCAAGATACAACCTGCGAAAAGCGCCCACACGAGCGTGTGGACGACTTTCACGGCGTGCAGCGCGGCACGATCTCGCGTCACTCTCGAGGCAATCAAATCACGTCCCCGTTAGGCCGCGGTGCGCTGGAAGTTCCGTATATGCGCCTGACGGCGGAGCGTGCGCCCGTATAACGGATACCGGCCACCACAAAATGGCCAGCACCATCCAGACGAGCGTTAGGCCGACGGGTGCGGGAGGCTGCCCGAGCGTTAGCACCTGGAAGACGATTCCTGCGGTCGCAAATCCAGCCAGCGCCCGCACCCACTCCTTGCCGCGCATAACGAGCACAGCGGCTGCGATGAACACGACGAACGTGATCGCCCACAACGCAACGCTCACGTGATTCGACAGCCGGCCGCGATTCCCTGTTTCGGTAAGCTGCTTGAGACCGATCATCATGCGCCGCTCCATGACGAAGTGGATCGGCTCGAAGATCGATCTGTCGAACGTCAACCCGAGAAGCGAGCGGCCAGGAGCGCCACGACCGCGAATGAGTAGTCGAGTGGTGTTAGCGCTGACTGGTACCAGCACCATCGACCAGCTGCCGTCTTCCGGCTCGCTGAGCGTAGTGCCGAACGAGCGCGCGGCAAAGCCTAACGCGCGGCCCGGCACGAAATCGCGCAGAGTGGCGAAACCAGCGCCGCCCGCCTTGTTCTTGGGATACATCCAGAGTTTATCACCCAATTGCCAGAGCTGCTTATCCGGTTGCCGGACGTCGATCGTCGGCATCTCGCATCCCACGAGATTCTCGAGAAAGTCATAGCTGTAGAAGCCACCGCGGTCTTGCCCGAGCTGGGCGAGCCACGGCCACACATAGTCCGCCGGTGCCGTGATGCTGATGGCGCGCGTCTGCTGCGAGCGCGCGTCCGCGATGATTTCGTCACCAGGGAGCGCGATGCGCTGCTCCTGCGCCGTGGCGCCCCAGTTCAAATACCACGGACGTACGAAGGCGAAAAAGGTGCTGCAGAGTAGGGCGAGCGTGGCGAGCAGCGCGAGCGCTCGCAAACGGCGGTCGCTGAGTGTCATCGAAGTCATACTCGCTTTACATTGCGCTCGATCGCGGCCAGCATGGCGCGCATAACGACACCAACGAATGGCGAGACAACGCGCCAGTAGCGAAGAAAAGCGCGGCGCGACGCAGCATCGGTTGCTTTTGTTCGCGACTCGTACGTGACAAGCGTTTGGCCGTTGCCTAACGGGCGGAAAGAAAAGTGGCAGGCGATCTTGGCGAACCCGTGGCCGTCGAAGCTCCTGAAAACGCTGGCGTCAGTCTTCAGCAGCTTCGTGTCGCCCGTCCAGAAGCGTCCGATGGCACCGAATGCGATTTCCGTCGGCCAGTCTTGGCCCAGCGTCACCCAGTCGCCACGCAGCGGCAGCGACCCGACACGAAGCGCTCGCGGTGAATGAACCTGTGGCCGCCGCCTGAAGCGTACGCTCGTAATCACGCGCTCTGCGGCCGCGCGCAACCCGAACAGGATCCGCACGGCGCGGCTGCTGCACGCGACGTCCAGGAAGTCCGTGTTCAGCGTGACATCGTACAGTCTCTCGGGTGTCGCATCGATCACGCGTCGCTCAACGCGAATAGCGTCCCATGTCGGCATGCAGTGGTCCAACCGCAGAGGACGCGCTGGAGCTTCTCGCGGAGGTGCGACATCGCATTTGAGATCTCGGGACATTTCAGTCACGGCGGTCATACGCATCTCCTCGGCAGTGCCAGAAACGCGAGCGTCATCCAGTGCGGCGTGGATGCGCCGCTCTCACCTGAACGGTACGGGCGCCGGCTTCAGTGGTCCGTCAGCGAATCCACGGACCGGCAGTCGGGGAACTCACCGACCCTTTGAGCGAGCCGCTCTATCGGTGTGACCAGCTCTCAGGTGATCGCCGAAGTGTTCACCGGGATTCCTCTACTGTCCGAGGTTTCCAGGCGCCCAACTTCGCATCATGCGACCGCAAGCCGGCGAAGGGCGTCGACGACTGAGCCGAAGGCTATCAAGTGTGATAGACGCCCTCGTTGCCCGGCATCGCACTCAGGCGTGAGAAGAAGCGCTACCGCCAGCGCGGCGACAGACGAACGACGCATCCGGCCTCCAGGAACTGTCGCTCTAAACGAGGCCGACTCGCCTTTCACTCCGCTTTGCGCCCAATCCTTCCGGGAACTGTCATCTATGACAGTTCGGCCACCAGCGCGCCCAGATGCTTGTACACAACCTCGGGTTTGAAGAGGTCGAAGTGCGTCGCCTGCGGTTCAATCATGATGTCTTCTGCGCGGTGCAACGGGCCGAGTACGCCGCGATCCAGATGCGCCAGTTTGATCGCAGCCAAAACCTTTTCGCTTGTCCGATCATCCTCGAACACGCAGCGCACTCGCTGCACGCGTTCGGTAACGGCGCGATACCAATCGACGAACGGCGTCTGTGCCGCCGGCAACGATGCCGCATCAGTGAAGGGTTGCACGATGTCGCCCGCGTATTGCCGCAGAGCCGATAGATCGCCACGAAGCTTGCGGATCGCCTCCACAAAGTACGCGTGCACGTTGAGCCACTCATCCAGCGTCTTGAGAGAGCCGCCGAGCCGCTGCAGATCGTGCAGCACGCCATCCAACGTCTCCTCCCTCATGCGAGCGTAGAGAGCCGTCACCCAACACGTGTCGATCGACAGGTTGCAGCCCAGCGACAATACGCCGTGAACGACGGGCGCTGCATCCGCTCGTGAGGTAGCGACCCAGCGCAGCGCGAGATCTCCGCCGCTCGACAAACCGACCAGCACACAACGCCGTATCGGCACGCTCGCAAGCACGTCGCCTAACAGCGCGCGCAGAATCGCCAAGTGATCGTCCAGCGCGATTGGAATCCTGCGGCGCCTAACGGGTTCGAAACCAAACAGTGTCGGCGCGATCGCCCGGTATGGAAGCTCCCGCAGATAGCGCTCCGACTGGCTTTGATCCAGCCCCGTCCCATGGAGGAAGCACACGAGCGTGTCCGACTCGACCTGATTGTCCAGGTAGCTCACCGCGTCGCCGATCATGCGCGGATCGAGTCGTTCCCTATTCAGCGTACGGCAGACGTCTTCGCTCAGCCGGAAGGAACCCTCCAACAACTTGCGACGCGACTCACGACGCTCAGTCACACGCGACTCGCTGAGGCTTAGCTGCTCCAGCTGTTCGAGCACCTCGTTCGCCGACTGAAAGCGATCGGCTGGACTCTTCTCGAGGCAGCGCATAACGACCCGCTCCAGCGCTGTGGAGATCGTGGTGCGACGCTGCGTGAGCGGTTCGGGCGCTCGCGTTAGATGCGCCGCCATCACTTGCTGCGCGGTAGCCGCCACGAAGGGCGGCGCTCCGCTGAGTAGCTCATACGCCAGCACGCCGATAGCATAGAGATCCGCCCGGTGATCCACATCCGGTTCGGCGGCCACCTGCTCGGGCGACATATACGCTGGAGTGCCGAGCGCGATGCCTAACGTGGTCAGCCTATCGTGCGCGGCGCCGCGAGCTGCCTCGAGCGCCTTGGCGACGCCGAAGTCCGCAACGAGCGCATGCGTTAGGCCAACATTGCGCGCAACGGCCGCTGTAATAAGGATGTTCTCAGGCTTGATGTCTCGATGCACGATCCCACGGCCGTGCGCGTACGACAGCGCGTCGAGCACCTCACGCACGATTCGGATCACGTCGGCAACCGAGATCGCGCCATCGCGTCCGAGACGCGCCCTGAGCGACTCGCCTTCCACGTAAGGCATAACGTAGAAGAGCGACTTATCTGTGTTCCCCGTGTCCCCGGAGTCGAAGAGTCCGAGGATGTGCGGATGAAGCAGCTGCGCGACGATGGCGATCTCGCGGAGAAACCGCTCCGCAGCGAGCGTCTCGGTCAGCTCGCGTCGCAACACCTTCACCGCGACCTGACGATTGTGTTTGAGGTCCTCCGCGAGATAAACAGTGGCCATCGCACCAGCGCCCAGCTCGCGCTCGATGCGATATCGGTCGGACAACGTGGTGGCCAAGATGCTCACGGGCGGTCCCGACTAGGACTGCGCCAATATCGC
>DASYRX010000323.1:0-5142 GCA_036003845.1 Gemmatimonadaceae bacterium
ACGCTCGTCGTGATCCCGACGTTCTACGAGATCCTCGACGAATGGCGTCAGGCGATTTCGCGCCGCTTCGGCGTGAAGGTCGCTCAGAACACGGGCGAGCACCGAATTCCGGCCGGGATGCAGCCGGAAGTGGGGGACTAGTTGCGGTAGGCTGAAGTCCTTAGGCCTTAGCCCATCACATGCGTTACGAACTAAGGTCTAAGGCCTAAGGCCTAACGACTAATCCGCGCGGTCTCCGCGGCGCAACACGCGCATCGCATCCAGAATCCTGGCGCGGTACTCGTTCGCGCTTTCGCCAGGATTACGTTCGGGCAAGACGAACGCAGGATTCTGTGGCTCGTTGGAGCCGATTCGATTCACGAACAGGTCGCCGCCTTGCGCCTCGACCACCGACTCGAAGCGCTCAACGGCTTCCAGTAATTCGGCGATCTCCACGTCGTCGTCGGACGGATCGACGGGAATGCCACGATCGCGCAACCGGTCGACTGCTTCCTGCCGCGCGCGATTCTGCTCTTCGACGCGATGCGGTTCCAGCTCTCGCTCGCGTTCTTCGAAAGTGTCAGCCAAGGGCTCATCTCCGCGTCGAGTGTCCGCGTGCCGGCGTGCGTTTGTGCACGTGCGAATGCGCGACTGCTTCGCCGAGATGCGCCTCGACGAACCAGAGCAACTTATCTACGTCTCGCGCGACGTCGATCAAGAGATCCGACGTGCCCATGTCATCGAGCTCTTCAGTTTTTTCGATGCCGTCACGCACGTACTCGCCGAATTGCGCGAGCGTCGCAGAGATCGCGTGAACGTGGTCGTGTTCGTCGACGATGGTCGGCGGATAAGGCTCGAGGTTGCTGCGCTCCGCCACGACCTGAACCGTTCCCTCCGCCTGACCGCCTAGCTGGACCAACCGTTCAGCGATCAGGTCGCTCCACTCTGCGGCGCACTCGGCGAGTTTATCGAAGAGTTTGTGCAGGCCGATGAAGTTGGGGCCCTTCACATTCCAGTGCGCGGTCTTGGCCTGAAAGTAGAGGTCGCTCGAGTCCATCAGGCGAGCGCTCAGGATATCGCAGACCTGAGACCTGGTGTGCTCAGGCAAGGTGTTGTGCGTAGGATGCATGGGGAGTCTCACTCGTTAGGCAAAGCCGGGTAATTCACCGATCACCCGCTGACTCCGCAAAATATGAACCCGCGCGCGATATCCCGAGGCCGAGACCGCTTCACCGCGGTTGCCGACGAGCCTAACGCATCACTTTTTCGTGCCTGCGTCTTGCACACCTGGCATCGGCAGCATGCTGTTGGCCATGTCGCGCACGATCTTCCAGCTCCCGTCGGGCTGACGCTGCCAGACGTTGAGATAGCGACCGCTGTCCACCGCTGGCTGACCGAGCAACTTCCCCTTGAAGTAGTACCAGCCGGTCTCCACAGCGAGATCGCCACTGCTCAACAACCCATCGCGTCCCGCCGCGATCGAATCCGGCTGAATGCTCGAGAACCACTGCTTGTTGTATGCCTCGATCGCTGCCTTGCCCTTGAGCGGGGCCATATTCGGCGAGTAGCTGATTGCGTTGTCAGCCCACACACCCATCGCCGGCGTCGGATCTTTCGACTTCATCGCATTGAGGAACGCCGTCAAGTTGGAATCGAGGAAGGCGTCGCTGGGGCCCGATGCGGCCGGCGGCTGACCGTTCTCAGATTTTTCAGCAGCGCTGCAGCCGACATAGAGAATCGCAACGGCAGCCAACATGAGACTATGGTATCGCGACATAGGGCCTCCGGAAGCTGAGTCAGCTGTAAAACCTGATTTCGTGCTGCACAACAAACGCCAGCGCGCCGAGAAAACCTACTCGGCGTTCCATTCAGCCGTGACGATGTCCAGATCCGCGGAGAGGACCGCCGCCGCGTCACGTAGCAGTTGCCACGCTTCCTCGACGTGCCGCCGCTCGGTTCTCAGGTTGCCGATCGCGAGACGCAGCGTGAGGCGACCGTGCAGCTTCGTGTGCGAAAGAAAAACTCGTCCACTCGCGTTCACACGATCGAGAATCGCCTGATTCAGCTGATTCACGACGTTGGGATCGACACCGAGGGGCGCATAACGAAAGCACACGAGTGAGAATGGTACCGGCGCCATGACCTCCCACGACGGCGCAGCCTCGACCCAGGACGCGAATTCCTGCGCCATCTCCATGTGCGCCCGCAGGCGCTGGGCGATCCCGTCTACGCCAAACGCACGGATCACCATCCAGAGCTTGAGCGCGCGGAATCGGCGTCCAAGCTGAACGCCATAGTCCATGAGGTTCACAACGTCATCCTGCTCCGCCGTCGTTAGGTACTCCGGGACCAAGGCGAATGCGCGTTTGAGCACCTCTGGGCGTCGCGTGTACAGGGCGGAGATGTCGACCGGCGTGAAGAGCCACTTGTGTGGATTGACGACGAGTGAGTCGGCACGATCGACGCCCGCAAGGACGTCGCGCCGTTCGGGAAGAATCGCGGCCACGCCAGCGTACGACGCATCGACGTGAAGCCATAACGACTCCCGCACGCAAACCTTCGCGATCTCTGGAACGGGATCCACGCTCGTCGTGGCCGTCGTGCCAACTGTCGCGACGACGGCGAGCGGCAGCATGCCGCGCGAGCGATCGTTGGCAATCGCGCGCTCGAGCAGATCGGTCCGCATCTCGAACCTGTCGTTGCCGTCGACCGACACGAGGTTGTCGTGGCCGAAGCCTAACGCCATCACGGCCTTGTCCACCGACGAGTGCGCGTGCTCCGAAGCATAGATGCGCAGCGTCGGTAAATCGCTACGCCCTGCCATGCCGCGACTGCGGATCTGCAGCTGTGGCTTTGCCTCGCGCGCGGCCGCCAGCGCCAGCATCGTGCCTATCGACGCGGTGTCGTTGATGACGCCGAACCAGCCTGCCTCGAGGCCCATCATGCGACGCAGCCAATCGAGGGCGCGCTGCTCCAACTCCGTCGCCGCCGGACCCGTCTTCCACAGCATCGCGTTGATGTCGAGGGCGGCGGCGATGTACTCGGCGAGGATTCCCGGCGCCGATGCCGAGATCGCGAAGTAGGCGAAGAAGCCGGGGTGATTCCAGTGCGTCGATCCGGGGACGATGATCTTCTCGACGTCGTCGAGGATCGCGTCCAGCGGCTCCGCATGCGTCGGCGGATCGATCGGGAGTCGCGCGGCGATGTCGCCGGGCCGCACGTCGGGGAGAACCCGATAGCGTTCCGGATTCTCTAGATACGCTGCGATCCAGTTCGTTAGGCGCTCGGCGGCGCGGCGGAACTCGGCGACTGGGACGTCCATGCGCTCGACGTGACGTTAGGCAGCGGCTGGTTCGTCCACGCAGGGCTGACCGGCAACGCGCGGCGGTGGCGGGCTGCTGGACACGATGAGCGCCACCGCCACGAGAATAATCCCGAAGGCGATTATTGTGCGAGGTGCCAGTTGCTCGGATAGCAGTAGCCAGCCGATCAAGGCGGCGATCAGTGGATTGACGAAGGCATAGCTGCCGGCTGCGGCCGGCGACGAATGCGCGAGCAAATAGATGTACGCGCTGAAGCCGACGATCGCGCCGAAGAGCACGAGAAAGCCGTACGCTTGCCACCACGCGCCGGAGAACCCCGTGATGCTCACGCCTCGGAACTGGCCCAGTATCACGGCGATGGGCGTGAGCACGAGGCCGCCAGAAAGCATCTGCGACGCCGTCTGCATGAAGGGAGAAGCGGGTCGCGGCGCGCCGCGGGAATAAATGGAGCCACCCGACCAGGCGATCGTGCCTAACAAGACGAGCAGCGCGCCGAGGAAACTGAACGAGCCGGCGCCACTCTGCCGCGCACTCATGAGCACGGCGATACCGACGATGCCGAGCACGAGGCCGGCGACGACACGCGCACCGGGTCGGTGCCCTTCCGGACGCATCCAGTCGAAGAGCACCAAGAACGCCGGCGTCATCGCCACGAGCACCGCGGCGATGCCTAACGGCAACAAGTGCACCGCCCAGGCGACAAACGCATTGCCGAGGCAGAGAAACGCGCCGGAGATCGTGGCGGCGCGCCATTCCGCAGGCGTGGGCGGCGTGACGCCGCGGAAGCGCAGCCAGGCGTACAAAATGGCACCGGCCACGACAAATCGCGCCGAAGCCAGCGCGAACGAGCCTAACTCCGCGACAGCGACGCGATTCGCGAGGTAGGTGACTCCCCACACGAAGTAGAGAGAGACCATCGCGAGAATGACACCCCCGCGCGAAGCGGTCGCTCCACTCACTGCCATCGGAACATTTTCAGCGCGGCGACGAAAGGGATCGTGAACCAGACGGCGAGGATCAGCAGCTCCGGCCCGACGGCGCTCCACGAACCGCCCTGCAGCATGTTGGCGCGGAACGCGTCCACAGCGGCCGTGAGTGGCAGCGCCTGGATGAAGGGCTGAATCGCGTTAGGGAAGTTGCTGGCCGAGAAAAAGACTCCCGAGCCGACCCACATCGGTAGCATGACGACGTTCATCAGACCGGAGGCGCCCTCGATCGTACGCGCACGCGCGGCGATGAAGAGCCCGATCCCGCCGAACGCAAGCGCGGAGACGACGGCGACGATCGCGAGCTGCCAAATCGCACCGCGCAGCGGCACGCCGAAAACGAGCGCTGCGAACGCCGTAATGACGCTGACTTCGATGAACATCAGCGTTAGGCGCATCAGCAGGAACGACAGGAGATAGTGCGGGCGCCGCATCGGCGTCGCCACAAAGCGCTTGAGCAGGCGCTTGCGCCGCGCGTCGACAATCGCGAAGCCGATCCCCCACACGCTGCTGCCCATGATGTTCATGCCGAGCAGGCCGGGTATGACGAAGTCGATGTAGCGTGAGCCGCGCTCCGAGATGTGGCTGTCGCGCACTGGAATGGCGCCGACGCTCCCCGCCGCACGCTGCAACGCGCGATCGACGAGGAGACGCGCTGTGCGCGCCTCGCTCCGTGCTGGATCGAAGCGATACTCGACGCTGTCGGCACCAGCCGGCACCACGAGCATGGAGATGGCGCCGATACGAAGCGCGCGTGCAGCCGCCGAGTCGTCGAGTACTTGGATCGTTAGGGTCGAGTCCTGCCTCAACAGCGCTTCGATTGCCGGAGCGCGTGGCGATTGCAGCACGGCGAT
>DASYRX010000324.1:0-4040 GCA_036003845.1 Gemmatimonadaceae bacterium
GGACGAAGATCGCAAGACCGTCGGACCGCTACTCGATCTCAAGATCAAAACGCCGAGTGGCGAGCTCGTTCCGGTGTCGACGTTCACGCGCATCGAATCCAGCACGGCGCCACGCTCGCTGAACCGTTTCCAGCAGCGGAACGCCGTGCGGATCGTGGGGGGAGTCAAGCCTGGTGTTACCAAGGATGAGGGACTGCGCGTGCTCGAGACTGCAGCTGCGGCGACGAGCGGTCCCGGCGTGATCCAGGATTATGCCGGTGAATCGCGGCAGATCCGGCGCGAGGGTGCTGCACTCACGACCACGCTTGCATTCGCCGTCATTCTCATCTATCTGGTGCTCGCCGCGCAGTTCAGGAGCTTCCGCGATCCACTGATCGTGTTGTTAGGCTCGGTGCCGCTGGCGATTTCCGGCGCTCTGGTCTTCAGCTTTCTCGACATAACGACGATCAACATCTACTCGCAGGTCGGTCTCATTACGCTGGTGGGGTTGATCGCAAAGAATGGCATCCTCATCGTGCAGTTCGCGAACACGCTGCAGGCGCGAGGTCTGGCGAAACTCGAGGCGTTGCGCGAGGCGACCCTAACGAGGCTTCGCCCCGTGCTGATGACGACGGCCGCGACCGTGTTCGGTCATTTCCCGCTAGTGCTGGTTTCGGGTCCTGGATCCGAGGCGCGCAACAGCATCGGGACGGTGCTGGTCACGGGGATGACGATCGGCACCGTCTTCACACTGTTCGTCGTGCCGGTGTTCTACATGCTCATCGCCGCCGAGCACAAACCGAAGCCTGTGACTGAAGAGTATGAGGTTCCTGCGTCTTTGTTGCCGCGCGTGGGACAAGAACTGCTGGCGACGTCCTAACGAGAGGGAGGAGTAGCATGAACAGGCGAAGCAAGCCACGCGATCAGATTGTCGCTGAAGTCATGTCCTGGCCTGGCGTCAAAGCCAGGCCGGACATGCGCGGCGGTTACGCGTTCACGATCGGCGATTGCGAGATTGGCCACCTGCACGGTGACTATACCGCGCACTTTCACTTCCCGAAGCGCGTCTGGGAGGGGCTGCGCGAACAAGAGCGCGTCATGGCGCATCCGTTCTTTCCGTTGTCGCACGGACCGGCGGCGCGCGATCTCGAGACAGATGCCGATGTGCGTGAGGTGATCGCGCTCATGCGACTGAACTATGAGCGTATGATCGGCCTAACGACTTTCTACGGCAGCATCGACGCCAGCGAATCGAAAGTGGCCTGACCGCAGCAGATCGGCGACGGACGCCGCGACCTCCACGAGCCGGCGGCGTAGCCCCATACCGAGGCTGCGTGCCGTCGACGGCTCATTATACGTAGGGACGTACGGACGACCCGCTGGCTATCGCCGCGGCAGCGCGGTGAGTACTCTCTCCGCAACTTCTTCGGGGCGGATGCCATGAGGCTCCTTCCGCGCGCAATCGCCGTCGCTCCCTGGTTGCTGCTGCTCCACGACGTGGCGGCGCAACCGGCGCGCAGTAGCGGCTTGCAACGCTTACTCGACGCCGAGCTCGCGCGCTTTCCGGGCAAAGCCGGCGTTTGGGTGAAGCACCTAACGTTAGGCGAAGAGGCCGGCGTGCGCGCCGACGAGACCTTCAACAGCGCCAGCGTGATCAAGATTCCAGTGGCAGTCCTCGCCTTTCGGATGGCGGAGAAAGGAGAGCTGTCCTTGACGCAGCGCATCACAATCAACGCGAGTGACGTCCGCGGCGGATCCGGCATCTTCCGCTACCACGACCCCGGCCTCCAGCCGACCCTGCGCGATGTGCTGCTGCAGATGATCATCACGAGCGACAACACCGCGACTGATCTCGCGATCGGCAAAGTGGGCGGCGTGGATCGCGTCAACGCGTGGCTGCGCGAAGCGGGTTACGGCGACGGACTCAAGCTCACGCAGACCACCGGTGACCTCTTCGCGAAATACAGAGCGCTGCCACAGGGCACGAGCAGCAACGACAAGACGAACGCGGATCGCACGTACTGGTTAGGCGAGATGACGCCGCGCGCTACTGGCCGCCTGCTGGAAGCGATTCAGCGCTGCAGCGATGGAAGCGGCGGAGCGTCGCCAATCGCGGCGCAGGCTTCCTGCACTGACATGATGCGCATGATGCGTGCGCAGCAGTCCGGCGCGCGACGACTTCCCCACTTCCTTGGTGTCTCTGTCGCACACAAGACCGGCGATTTCCCACCCGTTCTGGCGAATGACGTTGGGATTGTCTTCGCGCGGTCCGGGCCCATTGTCGTGTCGTTTTTCGCGAACGCGATCGAGGGATCGTACGGCGAGGCCGAGGATCGGATTGGACGGATAGCGCAGTTGATCGTTGGGTATTTCGATGGGGCGCAGTGAGACATTGATGCGCGAAATCCTCCTCTTCCTGCGAGAGCGATAGAGCATCGGCCGCCGATCTGTCGCCGAGAAGTGCGGCTACGGCCCCTACCTAACGAGCCGCGCGGTAATGATGTAATCCAGCTTCGGGAAGTTGCGTTCGAACCACGCGTTCCCTTCACGCTCGATCGGACCCTGATTGCCAGCGCGCATTCCGCCGCCGGCGCGTTCATCGTATTCCGCGTAGAGCTTGTCGATTACTTCGATACCTTCGACAATACGACCAAATGGGGCGAACCCTTGCGGATCGAGCTGGGCGCTGTTGTCGGCCAGGTTGATGTAGATCTGCGTGCCGCGCGTATTCGGCGTGGTGAGCATCGCGTACGCCAGCGTGCCGCGTGTGTTGCTCGCACGAGCACTGTCGTCAGGCATTGTGCGGCCCTTCCACGCCATGATCACGTTCGGCTCGGGGTGCAGTCCGAACTGCGCGATGAAGCGCGCCCGCACGCGAAAGAACTTCTGGCGATCAAAGAATCGGGCGCGCACGAGGTTATAGAAGCGATCAGCCCCAATCGGCGCCCAAGCGCGCGTGACCGCGACCGTGAACGGTCCCT
This sequence comes from Gemmatimonadaceae bacterium, assembly GCA_036003845.1. Lineage (GTDB taxonomy): Bacteria > Gemmatimonadota > Gemmatimonadetes > Gemmatimonadales > Gemmatimonadaceae > DASYRX01. The sequence continues at coordinate 2,961 of DASYRX010000324.1, forward strand.
GCGACGTTTCGACGCGAACGCGAAAAGTGGCTGGAGCCGTGGCCGACAGCACGCTGTCTAGATTCGTTAGGTTGGCTAGGCGCGTGCACTGCGTCAGGTAAAGCGCGGCCGCGATCAGAAAGCGCGCGCTGCGCTGCTGACGATGGCGCCAAGCGCGAGGCGCGTCGCCGCGCGCCGCGTCAGGCACCGTTACCGCTCGCGCGAAGCCTCTTATCGCTTCGCTGCGTGGCGACATATGCCCAGGGTGCTTGGAGGACCCCGGCCCACTCGGCGGCTTGTAGCGGCAAGGACAATTGATCGCGCTTAAGAAGGCGACGCAACACACGCCCAAGGCGCCATGCGAGCCAGATCCTGAGCGCATAGCCGACTACCTGGCGAGGCGTCACCGGGCCGCTGCCGCGTCGCGCGGCTACCCACCGCGTAAATAAATACGTGCCGAAGCTGCGACCACAAAGTATGGCAATTACAACGCGTGGCTGGCTGAACACGGCTACGCGAAGTACGACGTTGTCGCGGCTTTCGACACTGATCACATCGCCGAGCCGCAGTTCCTGCGTCGTGTGCTCGGGTACTTTCGCGACCCGGCAATTGCGTTCGTACAAGCGCCCCAGGTCTACTACAACCAGGGCGCCAGCTTCATCGCGCGCGGTGCGGCCGAGGAAACGTACGGTTTCTATTCCGTGCACGAGATGGCAACGTACGGCGCGAGTCACCCGATCATCGTCGGCTGCCATAACACGCACCGCGTCGCGGCGCTCAAAGCCATTGGCGGCCTGTCGCCGCACGACGCCGACGACTTAATGCTCACGCTGTTGTATCGTGCGAGCGGATGGTGCGGCGTTTACGTCCCCGAGATCCTGGCACTCGGAACTACGCCGGTGAATTGGTACGATTACCTGCGCCAGCAGGTGCGCTGGACCAAGAGCGTGGTAGAGATCAAGCTGCATCGGCTCGCGGGCCTCGTCAGCCGTCTGCCCGTCGCCGATCGGGTTCTGGGAATTTTCCACGGCGTGTACTACCTCCGCTCGCTCGCACTCGGGATCGCTTACGCGACAGTCCTGCTGCTCCTGCTCACGGGCC
>DASYRX010000325.1:0-10954 GCA_036003845.1 Gemmatimonadaceae bacterium
CGGGCTATTTGCTGCTCCGCGTGACGCAACTCACCCTAACGAGTCGATCCTCCCAGCGTCGTGAAGCGGCCCATGCGGTCATAGGGTCGTGTGCGCTTACCGATTGGCGTATCGACGGTGATGTCACCAGTCACACGGTAATTCACTGCCCCGGTTTGCATCAACTGTCGACCGGCCGCACCAATCCCCGCATACGTGAAGCTGAGGGGCAGACGGACGATCGTGGAATCGTTTTCCTGCACCACAAAGGCCTGATCCAGGACGCCGTTCCCCACCGCCACCGAGTCAACAGCCAGGTTATACGTCAGGCGCGTGCCGTCGAGGCGGAAGTTGTTTGGGTTGTAGACCGAGAGCTGGATCTCGAGTGAGCCGCCGCTGGTCCCGACCCCCATCAGTTTTAGATCGCGAAATGTGACCACCGGCTCCTTCCACGATCCACGCCAGAGCGAGCTGCACGCCGCTGTTGCCGCGCCGAGCGCGAGAACAGCTGCCAATCCCCACCGAGTAGTGCGCATGTCTTCCTCCTAACGAGTCTATAACGGCTCACCGCCTTTCGTTGCACCAGCACCACCACCACCTTCGATTCGAGCGCTAAGATCGGCCCACCACGCAATGCGCTTTGCGATCTCCTTCTCGAACCCAAACGGCCCTGGCTTGTACAGCTCGGTCGCCTTGAGTTTCTCAGGTAAATAGTCCTGAGGGATGTACGCCTCCGGCACCGCGTGTGCGTACTCATACCCCTTCCCATAACCCAGTTCCTTCATGAGGGGCGTGGGAGCATTGCGTATGTGTAGTGGAACAGGTTCCGCCGGATGGTTGCGCGCGAGGTCCAATGCCTCCGACCATGCCTCGTAAACGCGATTCGACTTGGGCGCGGTCGCGAGATAAACCGCCGCTTCGGCGAGCGCGAGATCGCCCTCCGGAGAACCGAGCGCGTGATACGCGTCACGCGCCGCGATAGCCAGCGTTAGGGCCTGCGGATCCGCCAGGCCGACGTCTTCAGCAGCAAAGCGAATCGTCCGACGCGCGACGTACATCGGATCCTCGCCGCCTTCGATCATGCGCGCGAGCCAGTAAAGCGCCGCGTGCGGATCGCTCCCGCGCAACGCCTTGTGATATGCCGAGATGAGGTTGAAGTGCTCTTCGCGATTCTTATCGTAGCGCGGGACGCGATGCTGCAACGCGTCGCCAAACAGCTTCTTCGTTAGGCGCCCACCAGCGCCGACGTGCTGCGCTGCCACTTCCAGCGCCGTCAGCGCCCGCCGGGCATCGCCATCAGACTGCTCGGCGAGCCAATCGATGGCGTCCGGCTCCGCGGAGAGTCCTAATGTGCCGAGCCCGTTCTCCGCGTCGGCCAACGCGCGCTGCAGCAGCTTGGCGATGTCTGAGATCGTCAGCGGCTCGAGGACAATGACGCGCGTTCGAGACAAGAGCGCGCTATTCAGCTCGAAGGATGGGTTCTCGGTCGTCGCTCCAATAAGAGTCACCGTGCCAGTCTCCACCGCCGGGAGGAAGGCGTCTTGTTGTGCACGGTTAAATCGGTGGATTTCATCAACGAAAAGAATGGTACCCCTGCCTAACTGGAGCCGCTCGCGAGCCTGCGCGATGATCTCGCGTACGCGCGGCACGCCTTCGGTCACAGCGGAGAACGGAACGAATTCGCGATCCGCGTAATGCGCGACAAGACGCCCAAGCGTGGTCTTCCCGCTCCCTGGCGGCCCCCACAGGATCAGAGATCCGACTGTTCCCTTCTCGATCGACTCCCTCAGCGGCGTCCCCGCACCGAGCACGCGCTCCTGCCCGACGACATCCTCGAGTCGTTGCGGCCGCATGCGCGCGGCGAGCGGCTCGCGCGGCGCCATCGAGCGAAAAAGCGTGTCCGCCTGTGGCCCAGGCTCGCGCGGCGTCATAACGAGACGCGGAGGCCGCGCGCGAGGGTCAGCACCAGAAGACCGAGGAGAAACGCAATCGGCAGCAACGGATCACGTTTCCCTTGGAACTCTGGGACGAGATTCGACGCGCCCACGTAGAGCGTAACTCCCGCCGCGAGCGCCAGACCGATCGACTGCAGCGCTGCCGCGTTGAGCGTAAGCACGGCGCCAAGGAGTGTCGCCACGCCTAACGCAACGGCCGCGCCGAGCGCCGCGCGAGCAGACCATCCGGCTTTGAGAAAGAGCGAGGCGATCGCTACACCTTCCGGGATCTTGTGCAAGGCAACGGCGGCCGCCACGAGCGCGCCGAGTCGCGCACTCACCTGGTAGCCGCTGGCGATCGCCATGCCGTCGACGAAGGTGTGTAGCAGCAAGCCGAGCAGCGCGCTGACGCTGACGCGCGCTGTTACGGCGTGAACTTCTTCGCCGAAGTGGAAGTGCGGCACCAGAACGTGCTGTGAAAAATGCACCAGGACATATCCAACGAGCACGACCCATGCCGCGCGCGCTCCGCCTTCCGTGAGCGCGTGCGGAAGAAGGTCGAGCAACGCGACGCCGATCAGGAACGCCGCCGAGAAGGCGACGAGCGCGTCGAGGAGTCGCGGGTGACGCAGCGGCCTCGACGTCACCAAGGCCGCCCCGACGACGTTGGCCATCGACGCGATCAGTGCGTAGACGAGCGGGGTCGTGCTCACGCGCTATTGCGTGCTCGTTAGGCCCAGCTTCTCGATCGCACGGTCCAGCGCACCGCGCATTTCTGGCGCGGGGGGAAACTCGCTCGGAGCGAGGCGCCACGTCCGCGGCTTGAGCGGCGCGCCGGGCACGAGCCCCGTACCGATGAGCAGGTAGTACCAACGATCCGAGCGCGCGTGCACATGCAGATCCAGCGACGCACCTAACGAAAGCTGATCGTCGCTGCCGACGAGCGTGAATTCCACGCCCGCGAAGATCGAGAGCGGTGTGCGCAGCCGCGCGAAGGCGTCGCGCACATCCTCCAGGGCCAACGCGCTCCCGCTCCAGCGCTGATCCGTGCGCACATCCCAGACGTGCACAGCCACGGCCGGCGGGAGGTGCCCACTCAGCGCGTGAAAGAGATCGACGGCGCGCTCGGCGGTTGCGAAAACCCGCGCTGTGTACAATCCGTCGGCCGCGTCGAACGAAAAACGCGCGCGCACCGAGCGAAAACGATGCGCGATCACTGACTCCTGCTGGCGCCCACGAAAAAGGACCACGAACCGACGCTACCTGGAGTTGAGTTGACGCGCGAGCGCGAGCAGCTCGTCGCGTGTGTTGCGCGACGGATCTTCCAGAACGGCGTCGCGCAGCGCAGTGAGAATCTGGCCAAGGGCGGGACCGGGCGCGACACCCGCCGCGACGAGATCATCGCCGTCGATTGCCAGGTCGGCAACTGCAATCGGGTCGCGATAGGCGATGCGCACTCCGTCCTTATAGAGCATGCGCGCCGACTTTGGAGTCGGAGCCGTGAGCCCGCGCGTCTGCTGAGCCGCCCATCGGGCCGCGGCCATACGGATCAGCAGCGCAAAGGCGGGCCGGCCCGCGACGGAAGCCCAGCGGCGGATCTGTGGAGCCGGAACTCGATCGTCTGCTGTTGCGCTCGATGTGATCTCCGCGCCTAACGTATGCCAGGTGCGAAGCAGTTGGACGATCTGCGCCGTTTGTTGATTCGAGAAGCGCAACGCGCGCAGCGTGCGATCGGCGTCGTCCGGATCGAGCTCGGCGAAGAGCAGCGCCAGCCGCAGCAACCGGCGCTGATCGGCGCGCGCCTTCGCGCGATCGGTCGCCACTGCTAGATCGCCTGCAGACCCTGGCGCGCAAATGGCATCGATGGCGCTGAGCGCTACGTCGCTGACTCGCGCCAGCTCGGGGACCAGCGTGGCGAATGCTCCGGCGTCGCGCCACAGGCGAAACGTTAGGCCTGGGGCTGGAACCTGGTCCACCGTCTTCTCGATCTCCTGCTTGACTCGTTCCCGGGAGAGCCGGCCCAGGTGTGACGCGCTTTCGGAAATCGCGCGCCACGTATCGTTCTCGATCGTGAAACCGAAGCGTCCGGCGAAGCGCAGACCGCGCAAAGCGCGCAGCCGATCCTCTTTCATCCTCTCGCGCGGCGTTCCGACTGCGCGCACGATGCCGCGTTTGAGATCGTCGCGTCCGCCAAATGGGTCGCGTAGCTCGCCACGGCTCGGTGAGTACGCTATGGCGTTGATCGTGAAGTCGCGACGCGCCAGGTCATCGTCCAGGCTCGCCCCGAACTCGACCTCGGCGTGACGACCATCCGTGCGCACATCGCGGCGGAACGTCGTCACTTCGTGCATGCGTCCATCGCGATCGAACACTCCGACAGTGCCGAATTCGACGCCGACCGGCACGGTGCGGCGAAAAACCTTTCGCACCTCGTTAGGTGTGGCGCTCGTCGCCAGGTCCCAATCGAGGTGCGTGTGGCCAAGGAGGGCGTCGCGCACGGCGCCGCCCACGCACCACGCCTGGTGGCCGGCACGCTCCAGCGTCGCAGCCAGCTCGCGCACCGGTTCAGGTGGCACGATGGCGGTTTTCAGCTCGCGCACCCCTACTCCTCAAATAGCGACGGTCCACAAGTTCCGCCCCCTAACCACACAGCACACTCCCGCCGTTCACATTCACGATCTCGCCGGTGATGTGCCGCGCGAGCGGCGTGCAAAGAAAGACGATCGGGCCGGCGATGTCGTCTGCTGTCGCTACTCGCCCTAACGGGATGCCAGCCGCGATCTGTTCGCGCCCGCCGGCCGCGAACGCCGAGGCAACCATATCGGTGTCCACCCAACCTGGGGCGACGCCATTCACGGTGATATCGCGCGGCGCCAGCTCGATCGCGAGCGATTTGACGTACGAGATCATCGCCCCTTTGCTAGCCGCGTAGTCGGCGTGAAAGGCTTCACCACGCTGACCTGCGGTGCTCGTGACGAGCACGATGCGGCCAGCGTTAGACATGGTACGGGCCGCTGCTCGCGTTGTGTAGAACATGGCATCCACGTTCTCGCTCACAGTGCGCAGCCATCGCTCGTCCGAGAGTGCGTCGACAGCCACCGGGTCGCTCGGCCAGGTCCCCGCGTTGCCGACGAAGATGTCCAGGCCACCGAGGTCGTGCCTCGCATTGTCGATGAGGCGGTCACAATCGCCGCGCTGTGCGAGATCGCCAGCGACGGCGGAGGCACGCCGGCCAGCGACCTGGATGCGCCTAACGACGGCGTCCGCCGCCTCTTTGCGCTTTCTGTAGCCGATGCAGACATCGGCGCCGGCTTGGGCGAGCATGAGGGCCGTCGCGGCGCCTATTCCTCGCGACCCGCCTGTCACGAGCGCACGTTTGCCGCGCAGGTCGATCACTTCGCCGCCCACTCTTCGACCAGCTCGCAGATCGCGTGCTGGATGCAGAGATGGATCTCCTGCGCCCGATCCGTGCGGCTTGTTGGTACGATGATCGTGAGGTCTGCCGCCGCCTTGAGTGTGCCACCGTCGCCGGCGCTCAAGGCCAGCACCCGAGCGGCCTTGTTATGGGCCGCACGCGCGGCGTGAATCGCGTTAGGCGAGTTTCCGCTCGTCGAATGGATCACGACCAGGTCGCCGCGTTTGACGAGCGCCTCGATCTGCCGCTCGAAGACGTGCTCGAAGCCCATGTCATTGGCGGCGGCTGTGAGCAGCGACGAATCGGTCGTTAGGGCGATCGCTGGAAGGGCGCGGCGCTCGCGCATGTAGCGCACCACGTACTCCGTTGCCAAGTGCTGCGCGTCGGCCGCACTGCCGCCGTTGCCGCAAAAGAAAAGCGTGCCGCCTGACGCGAGCGTATCGCGCACCATAACGGCCGCTCGTGCGATCTCGCCGGACAGGGCGTCGGCGACCGACGTCGCGAGCGACGCCAGCTCCCGCAGGCGCGCAGAAGCCGCTCGTTCGAAATCGTCGGGCGAAGTAGCGCTCACGAAACCTGTGCGTTCAGGTGGACGGAAACATGAGGTCTCGAAGGCGGCGCAACAAACCGCGCTGGATCGTGATCGATGGCACTGGAAGCGGCCGTTCGTTCTCCAACACTCGCCGTGGATTCTCCGAAGTGAGCAGCTCCGCGGCCTCACCCGAGCCAAGCTCGGTCAGCCAGGCGCGCACGGTTGCGACCGAGCGCAGGTCGCCATGGTTGTCGCTCGCCAGGCAGTCGATGAGTCCTTCCTCTACCAGCGCGTGAGCGAAGTCGGCATGCGGTCCGCCGCCCAGAAGCATGCGCCCGTCGGTCTGTATGACCGCACCGGAGGCTCGCCAGGCGCGCACGTGCGACGTATTGCATTCGTGATAGCGGTCCGGATGGGCCACGACGGGGACAACGTCGCTGGCGCAGAGCCGAGCAATCTCCTCGTTGGCACCGGTCGGAAGGGGGCCGTAGGGAAACTCGACGAGCACGGCGCGAGAGCCGCCTAACGAAAGGTCAGGAGAAGTCAGGTCGCAGCCCGGGCGGTCGAGCTTGATCTCCCATCCGGGCAGCAGCCGAAGCTCCCCGGCCGCGGGCAAATGACTGCGCAACGCAGCCAGCAGCTCGGCGTAGTACGCCACGGGCGCTTCAGCAGCGCGCGAGGCGTCCAGGTGCGGCGTGCAGACGACCGTGCGGATTCCCTCGAGCGCGAAGCGCGCCAGGACGCTGGCTGACGTCTCGAACGACTGAGACCCGTCGTCGACGCCAGGCAGCAGATGCGTGTGGATGTCGATCACTAGGGTTCGTCGCCTAACGCCATCATTTCGGCGCATGCACGATCCGCGAGCTTTTCGAGCCGCGCAGCATCCTGCACGCTAACGAAAGCCGCCGTCGCGAGACCGTCGATTGCCAACAGCTCGAGGGCCGTGTGCTCGGACGGATCGCGGGCGACGAGCGCGGCGAGCGCAGCGATAGCGGCGTCGAGCTCCAGCTCATCCGAGTCGCGCCCGGTGGCCTGTGCGTCCAGCAGCTCGTCCATGCGAGTGCCGAGGGCGTGAGGAACCGCGTCACCTTCCTGCGGGCTGGAAGCGGTCACGCGCCTCCGGCCAGCAGTTGCCGCACCGAGTCACCTAACGCCGCATAAGCGCGCGGGAGCTGCCCGGCATCAGGAATGCCGGCTTGTGCCATGTGCGGCTTCCCGCCCCCTCTGCCCCCTGCTGCTGCAGCCACGTCCTTTATCAGCGCGTCAGCGCGCAACCCACGGCTGCGAGCGTCATCCGAGACAACGACGAGCAGCGCCGTCTTTCCGTCTTCGAAGGTCGCGCCGAGGGCGGCAACGCCGCCGGTGAGCTGCTCGCGCACTGCATCGCCTAACGCTTCGAGCGCGCGCTTGTCGCCCGCCTGCACCGTCGCCGCCACGATCGTGACGCCGTCGAGTCGCTCCGCGCCGGCGACTAGCTTCTTGACGACGTCGCCGCCTTCCGCGCCAGCGCCGCGCGTCTCCAGCCTTTTTTCGAGCGCACGGCGCTCGTCGAGCAGGGTCTGCACGCGCTTGATGAGCGTTTCCGGCGTCCCCTTCACCATCTCGGCGGCCTGCTGCAGCGTGCGCTCGTGTTCGCGCATGTGCTCGAAGGCCTTCGGCCCTGTCAGGGCCTCGATGCGCCGAACTCCCGCAGCAACGCCGGTCTCGCTCACGATGTGAAACAACCCAATCTCGCTCGTGTTGCGCACGTGAGTCCCGCCGCACAGCTCGACGGAGATGCCCGGCACGGTGACAACGCGCACGACGTCGCCGTACTTCTCGCCGAAGAGTGCCATCGCGCCCGCCGCCACGGCCTCCTGGTACGGACGCTCGCGCGTATCGACCTTGTGCGAGCCCCAGATCACGCGGTTCACCTGGGCCTCGATCGCTTCGAGCGCTTCGGGTTTCACGGGACCGTGATGCGTGAAGTCGAAGCGCAGCCGATCCGGTGCCACGAGCGATCCGGCTTGATGCACGTGTTCGCCTAACACATTGCGCAGCGCGGCGTGGAGTAGGTGTGTCGCCGTGTGGTTGCGTTCCGTGTCGCGTCGCCGATCGGATGGGACGCGCGCAGTCACGCGCGAGAACTTGACGTCGCCCGTTGGGCGCCCGACAGCCGCGATGCGTCCTTCGACCTTTCGCACTTCGTCGACGTCGACGCGCCACCCCTCGGCGACGATCTCGCCTTGGTCCGAGATCTGCCCCCCCGACTCGGCGTAGAACGGCGTCTCGCGCAGTAGCACCGCGACACGACCGTCGCTCAGACGTTTGATCGCGGTGACCTGCGTCTCGATCTCGACTGTTTCGTGTCCCTTGAAACTCGTCGCGGGAAGCGCGGATGCAGCTGTAGTCTTGGCGTTAGGCGCCTCCCAGTCGCTCGCAAGCTCGTCGGCGCCGACACCGAGCTTTTTCGATTTGCGCTCCTCTTGCGACTGCTGCCTTTGCTGGCCGAGGGCGGCTTCGAAACCGGTGATGTCCACAGTATAGCCGCGCTCACGCGCCATCAGCTCGGTGAGATCTATCGGGAAACCGAAAGTGTCGTACAGCCGGAACGCGTCTTCACCGCTGATCGTGCCGTGCAATTGAGTCGAGCCCTGCGTCGTGTGCGCCGGCGCGACTTCATCGAAGCGGCGCATGCCGCCGTCGATCGTCGTTAGGAATCGCTCCTCTTCGGCGCGCGTCGTCTCGAGCAGGTGCGCCCGACGCTGCTGCAGCTCGGGATACACGTCCGACAGCGCCGCGACCACGGACTCGACGCCATGCACGAGCGTCGGCTCACGCCTGCCTAACAACCAAGCGTGCCGCACGGCACGGCGCAGGATACGACGTAGTACGTAGCCACGTCCCTCATTGGACGGAAAGACGCCGTCGGCTAGCAGGAACGCGACAGCGCGCGCGTGATCGGCGAGTACGCGGAACGACGCTGGGTCCACGGTGATCGTGCCTGTACCGCGAGGGCGCGGAACCGTGTACGGCTCCGAGGTCGTCCGTCCGCGATACTCGATCCCGATGACGTTCTGGAACGTGTCGATGATCGGCGCGAACGCGTCCGTGTGAAAATTGCTCGTGACGCCTTGCATGACCGCCGAGATGCGGTCCAGGCCGGCTCCAGTGTCTACCGATGGCTTGGGAAGCGGCACAAGCGTGCCGTCCGGCTGCCGATCGAACTGCATGAAGACGAGGTTCCAGATCTCGAGAAACCGCCCGGCTTCCGCCCCCTCGACGAACGCCTCGAGCGAGAACTCCCCGCGATCCATCTCAGTCCATTCGCCGCGCGCGTTAGGCGGGAACGCCCAGTCTTTCGTCAAATGCGCAAGATCGACGAAGATCTCGGAGCAGGGACCGCACGGCCCTGTGTCTGCCATCTGCCAGAAATTGTCCTTCTCGCCCAGCCCATAGATGCGCGAGTCGCTCAAGCCGGCAACTTCTCGCCAGAGAGACCGCGCCTCGTTGTCCTCATGAAAAACAGACGCGCGCAGGTACTTGGCGGGGATTCCGAGATCCTGCGTGACGAAATCCCAGCCGAATCTGATCGCGTCACGCTTGAAATAGTCGCCGAACGAGAAGTTGCCTAACATCTCGAAGAAGGTGTGGTGCCGCGCCGTGTGGCCCACCTGCTCGAGATCGTTGTGCTTCCCACCCGCCCGCACACACTTCTGCGATGTCACGGCGCGCCGCCCAGGCACGGGCTCCTCCAGGCCGAGGAACATCTTCTTGAACTGGACCATCCCGGCGTTCGTGAAAAGGAGCGTCGGGTCGTTCGCTGGGACGAGCGAGGAGCTCGGCACGACCTTGTGGCCGTGTCGGGTAAAGAAGTTGAGGAACGCAGAGCGGATTTCGGACGCGCGCATGGCGGAAATATAGAACGCGCTGACTGTAGGCTACTGGGACTCGGCCCCTCCGTCAGTCAGCGCCGCGCGCATTGCATCGCGGATCACATCTGGCGAGAAGCCGCGGCGAGCGAGAAAACCGTAGAGTCTCTGGCGGTCGCGTTCCGGGTCGCGCGCGGAATGCGTGCGCCGCCATTTGCGTGCGACTTCGAGCGCCGAACGGGCGTCATCGAGTGTGGCGTCTTCGCCCGCCTGGGAGAGAGCCGGTTCGACGTTCGATGTGGCGACGCCTCGTCGTCGCAGCTCTTGCCGGAGGCGTTCTTTTCCCCACCCGCGGGTCGTGGCGCGATCGCGCACGAACTGATCGGCGAAGCGCGTGTCGTCGAGGTAGCCTTGCTCGGTTAGTCGGCGTATGACCCACTTCACGTCGTCGGCTTGCGGACGGTCCTTGGCCCGCAGCAACGCGCGCGACAGCTCAGAGGTGGCGCGGCCACGCACGGAGAGCAGGCGTAGCGCACGATCGAGGACTGCAATTCGCCGATCGTGGACTCGTAAGGCATCGAGCGTGCGACCATCGATCGCTCTGCCGACGTGAATTTGCAGCTCCGAGATTACTTCGGCGGTGACGGTCGCGATCTCGGTGGCGCCGCTGACAATTACAAATCGCCCGCGGCGCTTTGGATGCTCGACGATCGAGGTGACGATGTCAGGTTCGGCGGCAGGCATTTCCTTCAAAAGAACAACTGCTTCACCGCGGACGAACGCGGACAGGGTCAACAACGGCTAAGGAGCTCAAAGCAGTGCGGCGGCGGCGTCTTAATGTCGTCGCGATTTGCAAGTTGACGAATCCCAAGCAAAAGCCGGAGTGAAGTCCCCTGAGTGCAGTGGGCTTTCCGGGACCCAAGCTACCTCAGAGAGCAACCCTCCGGCTTAAGACAAACGCCGGTGAACACACCTGGGTGCTACTCCTCCGCGCCCTCCGCTTCAGGCCCTACCGCTCCTGTGCGGATGCCGAGGACCTGCTTGACCTTCTCTTCGATTTCACTGGTCAGCGTGGGATTGTCGCGCAGGAACAGCTTGGCGTTCTCACGACCCTGCCCGATGCGTTGGCCGCCGTAGCTGTACCACGCGCCGGACTTTTCGATGATCGCGCTCTCTGACCCGATATCTACGAGCAAGCCGACATGGCTAATGCCTTCGGCATACATGATGTCGAACTCCGCCT
>DASYRX010000326.1:0-10065 GCA_036003845.1 Gemmatimonadaceae bacterium
CGACGTCGAGATCGAGCGGAATCCCTGGGTTACGCTCGACAGAGTCCGCCCTCTCAACCGGCTTTACAAGCGCCGGTCTGGTCCCCCTCTGGGTGGCGGACGGGTTTGGTCGGGGCGCGCTCATGGCATCAAGAAGATGCCTCGATGGCCCCCCTGCACCAAGGACCTCGAACCTCAGACCTCAGACCTCAGAGCTCAGACCTACTCAGTCCGCAACGTTATCGCCGGATCCACCGCCACCGCCCGCCCCGCCGGAATCACCGCCGCCAGCACAGCGACGATCAGAAGCACGCCTATCATGGATAGGATCGTCAGCGGATCGGTCGGCGACACGCCAAAGAGGATCGATTTGAGCACGCTGTTCAGTGCGACGGCGCCCGCCACGCCGAGCACGACGCCAACACCGAGCAGCGTCGCACTGCGCGATACAACAGTCGACACGATGCGCGGACGTGAAGCGCCAAGCGCAGCTCTGAGCCCGATCTCTCGGCGCCGTTCGGCGACGCCGGCCGCCGTCACGCCGTACAAGCCAGCGCTGACGAGGACGAGAGCGACGCCCGCAAACACAGCCAACAATCGCAACACAAAGCGTCGCTGCGACATCGCGCTCGCGACCACGTCCTCCATCGCGCGCGGCTCGTGGACGGCGACGCCCGGGTCTATGGCTCGGACGGCGCGCTGCAGCGCAAGCGCCAGCGTTCGCGGATCGCCTGTCGTGTGCGCGACCAGCGTCAAAGAACCCGGAAGCGAGGAGCCCGTTTGATCGACGGGGTGATACATCTGCAGATCCTGCGCGCCATCCAGCGAGAGGTGCCTAACGTTTTTCACCACGCCGACGATCGTGTACCAGGGTCCCTCCGTTCCGCCAATCTGAATCTCCCTGCCCAGCGGAGAGCCGTCGGCGAATACTTTCGCCGCCATCTCCTCATTGATGATCACGACGCGTGCGCCCCGCGCATCGTCCGCCGCTGTGAACACGCGGCCGGCCACAAGCGGAATACGCATCGCGCTCAAATAGTCAGTGCTCACAGCGAAGCGCTGCGCGCTCGGATCGTTTTCCGGATTCGCGGACGGTTTATCCTTGCGATGAATCCCGTACGCGTCGAAGTTACCGCCTAACGGCAGTTGGCTGACGAGCCCCGCGACTTCAACGCCCGGAACCGCCTTCGCCGCGTCCAGCACGCGCCGGTAGTACGCAAATCCGGCTTCGTCTGTGCTGTAGCGCGGTCCGGATAGCGTCGTATTCACGGTCGCGATGCGCGGGGCGTCGAATCCCAGCTCCACGTCCAACAGGCGGTTCACGGTTCGAATCAGCAGGCCAGTGCCCGAAAGCATGATCAGCGCGAGCGCGACTTCGGCGACGATGAGTGCGCCGCGCATGCGTTGCGTCCCGCGCCCAACGATGTTGCGCGCACCGCTTCGCATGCGGTCGATCAGCGCCGCGCGGGCCGCAAGGGCTGCGGGAAACGCGCCGGCGATCAGCGCGCAGGCCAAAGCGCCGACAAGCCCGAACATCATCACCCGCCAATCCACGACCATCCGTTCGACGCGAGGCAACGGCGTCGCACTGAGCAGGACGAGTGCACGTGCACCCCAGCGAGCAAGCAGGATCCCTCCAGCGGCCGCGATCAGCCAGAGCAGGATCGCCTCGACGGCGGACTGCCTAACGAGCGTCGCCGTGCGCGCTCCGAGCGCGGTGCGCACCGCGACATCGCCCTGTCGCTCGATCGCTCGGCCGAGCATCAGGCTCGAAACGTTGGCGCAACTCATCAGCATGAGCAACGCCGCCGCACCGAGCAGCGCGAGCACGGCCGTGCGAACGCCCTTGGTCGCGTACGTGCTCACAGGCTCCAATACGCCGCCTACACTCCCATACTCCGACTTGAAGGTCGCACGCAAGTTGGCCAGCGATCGCTCGACTTCCTGCGATGCCGCGCTCAGCGTCGCGCCCTCTCGCACTCGGGCGACCATCCGCAGATGCCGACACGAGCGACAAGCCCAGGACAGCGTTGCGTTGTAGCCCAACGGCCCGTACAGCTCCGCGTTAGGCGTCATCAGGTCTTCGAAAGAGTCGGGGAGCACGCCTGCCACGCTGTACTGCCGTCCGCTGATTTCCACTGTACGCCCCGCGATCGACGAGTCGCTTGCGTAGCGCCGCTTCCACAGCTTGTGCGTCAGCATCACCACAGCGCGCGTCTCAGGCGTGTCTTCTTCGGGGCGGAAATCGCGGCCAAGGAAGGGACGCACACCTAACGTGTTGAAGTAGGTGTGGCTCACCCGCAGGCCGTTGACCTGCTCGGCGGCCGCCTCCGAGGCGAGCGTTGGCTGCCAGTAGCTCATCGCCGCGCTGGACGAAAACGCCCGCACATCGCGCGCGAGATCCTGGAACGTGAGGAACCCGACGTTGTTCGGCTCCCCGGACGCGTCGCGCTCCCACACCATAACGAGCTTGTCGGGCGACGGGTACGGCGCGGCGTCGAAGACGATCGGCTTGGCGACACTGAAGATCGCCGTGGACGCGCCGATGCCGACAGCCGCGGTTACGATCGCGAGCGTGGCGTACAGCGGCGCACGTCGCAGCGAGCGACCGGCGATGCGGACTTCGTTCCAGAAGGACGACATGAGGGACGCTCCCGGACGCTGCAGTTCGTCGTGCGTGACGCGCGACGCTCGCGGCCATCGCGTGGTGAAGAGGGTGAGCGACTCGCGCCAGTACCAGCGGCGCGCCGCGCTCGAAGCGAGTCGATCGTGGAATCCTTCCTCGAGGTCGCCTAACACGAATTCCCGCTCGCGCCGAGGGGTCGCGAGATTCGCGAGCCAGCGCGCCAGCCGCGGTGGTCTCTCGTTAGGTGTGCGCGTCACGGCAGTTGCAACGAAGGGGCGAGTCCGCGCGTGAGCGCGTGCAGCGTCTCGATCGACGTGACCAGCGCGCGTTTTCCCTTGGGAAGCACGCGGTAGAGCTTCTTGCGCCGCCCGCCACGCTGCGGCGTCGGATCGCCGACTCGTGAGGCAACGAGCCCCTTCTGCTCCAGACGCGCGAGTGTGGTATAGACGGCCCCCAGGCTCACTCGCCGTTGCGTCCGTCCCTCGATTTCGCCTTGAACGGCGACACCGAAGCCGCCCTCACCCAGGCGCAGAAGGGCGAGAAGTACGACCTGTTCCAGCTCACCGAGCGCCGCTGCCATCATTTCTCCGACATTTCAGAACATATGACATCGGCGAATGAGTGGTGGTTTGCACGCGGTGGAGGCGGGACGGGGCGGCCTATCCCCTATCCCCCATCCCCTATCCCCTAACTGCTTTTTGTGATAGCGGCCGAGCCCATGAGGCCGCCAAGTGGTACATCTAATGCACCCCTGACCGGGCCCGCATGCTCAAAGCCTGGCGCTTCATCACAATCATGATCACGGCTGTGCTCATGACGATGGGTTTTGCCCATCTCTGGCAGCTGCCGCCGCGCCTGTCGTACGACGGGGCGCTATGGCTGGACACGCTGACGTTCTACATCAAGTTCGGACCGGCGGGCCCCGGCCCCGTCATCGAGATCGGCGCGATACTCGCGACCACGCTTCTGCTGTTTCTCGTGCGCCGTCGCCGCCCCGCGTTTGCGTTCACGCTCATGGCGCTGATCGCGCTGCTGCTCTCGACGGCGGCCTGGTGGCTCTTCGTCTATCCAGTCAATCGCGAGCTGCTGACGTGGACGGCCGACACGCTGCCACAAAACTGGATGGACTTCCGCGACCAGTGGGAATACACGAACGCGGCCCGTGCGGGTCTCATGTTCGTCGCGTTAGGCGCCCTCGTGATCTCCGTTCTGCGGGAGCTGCCAAATGACCACCCGCCGTCCGGTCAAGATCAATAGCCAAACGCTGAAAGAGCAGAAACGCGCTGAAAGATCAACCGCTGGATGTTTCTGCGTTTACCCGCGCAAATCCGCGGCGGACGCGAACGCTGAAATGGACATCCCGCAGCCGGCGACATTTCATCGTAGCGGTTCTTATCCGACCAAATGGGCAGTGCGCCACGACATGACGCGACGTGAGTATCGCGTCGAGTTGTTAGGCTTGGTCAAGGGATGACCTGATACGGGTAGAGCTTGAACCACGGAGAACACAGAGAAAACAAGAAAGGCTCTTCTCGGAATTTCGGGATTTGGGATGACAGTGGGCTTGGCCGTCTCGTGCTACTGCGACGTTTTGAAAGAGCAACCGCTATTCGGATGATGCGAATCGAGCGGATCGAACGGAGCGAGAGCCTGAAACACAGCAGAGCTTTTCACATGCGTTGGGCCAAGTACGCTTTGTTTACGTAAAAGAACAAAAGCACGTCGGAAGTCGTGGGCCGCACCCTGTGAAGTGTTTTGGCAGCGACGAACCGAATCCGGTCCCATCCGCCATGTCTGCTCGATCCGAACGGGTTTTGCCGTTGACGTCTTGAACAGAGGTCTTCACAAGGATACGAGGAACCCTTTGAACACTCCTCTGTCATTAAAATCCCGCAATTCCGGATGACCCCAAGAAAACCGCTCTCCTCTGTGTTCTCCGTGTCCGCTGTGGTAAAGGCCTTTTCAAATGCTATGATAGGTGGTCCTTGCCGTCCTATCGAGAACCGGGACTAGCATTGAGTTGTTTGAGCACCGCGCCTAACTGCGCGATCTCCGAGCCGTACTGCGCCCAGTTCCCCGCGCGCTGAGCCTCCATCGCCCGATCGTAATGCTGCTGCGCACGGCGCAACAGCTCTGCAGAAGGCGCGTTAGGCGCGGCGGTCGTTGTCGGCGCCGCTGTCGGCGCCGCTTCTCCTGCCGTTGCGACGCGCGTCGGAGGCGGCGCCGCGCCCGCACCGCCAAAGAGCCGCGCCAGGCCAGCCTCGAGCCGCCGCTCCATCACCACCTGATTCTGATACGCCACGATCACCCGCTCGAGCTGATGGATGCGCCCTCCCTCGGCGCGGAGATACAACGGCTGCACGTAGATCAGCGCATCCTCGATCGGCAGCACCATCAGCGCGCCGCGCACGACCTGCGAGCCGCGCTGATCCCATAACGAGACTTCGCGCGCAATTTCCGGATCCTGGTTCATCCGGTTCACGATCTGCTGCGGACCGTAGACGAGGCTCTGCTTCGGGAAGCGATACACGAGCAGCTCCCCGTAGTGATCCCCGTCATTCCGCGCGACCATCCACGCCGCGAGGTTGTCCTTGTTCCGCGGCGTGAACGGTGACATGAACACGAACTCGGCGCTGTCTTCACCCGGCAGGCGCATAACGATTCGGCGCATAAACGCGCTCTCGGATTCGCCCTGCTGAATCGTCGGGATCTGCCACTGATCCTCGCGGTGGTAGAACTCCTCCGGCTCTGTCATGTGGTACGTCGTGTAGAGCGCTGACTGCAGGCGGTAGAGATCCTCTGGGTAGCGAACATGCTTGCGCAGGTCGGCCGGCATCGAATCGATCGGCTGGAAGATCCCTTTGAATACATTCGCCCACGTGCGCACGATCGGATCCGTCGGATCCGCGATGTACGCAGTTACCGATCCATCGTACGCATCGATGACGATCTTCACGCTGTTGCGCATGTACGACGTGCCGTCGGCCAGGCGCTGTGAGTACGGATAGTCTGTGCTCGTCGTGTAGCCGTCCACGATCCATTTCAGCAAACCAGCGTCCGTGATGACCGTGTACGGATCGCGGTCGAGCCTAACGAACGGCAGCGCGCGCTGTGCGCGCTCCACAATGTTACGGTTATAGAGGATCCTGCTGCTGTCCGCGATATTCTGGGAGAGCAGGATGTCGAGCGATCCAAAGTGCCACGCGAGCAACGCGCGACGTAGCACGGAATTGAACCGGACGCCGCCGGTCCCGGTGTAATTGGTGTAGACGTTCGCGTCGCCCGAAGGCGAATCGAACTCGCGCTGCCGCGAGCCGACGATCGCGTAGCTGTTCGTCATCTCGCCGTAATAGATCTGCGGCCGCGTTAGGCGAACCGAGACGGACGACACCGGCGGCAGGTCCTTGATGAAGAGAACCGGCAGTCCCTCCTCCGTCACTTGATTCACGGGGGCCATCGTGAGACCCATGCCGTGCGTGAACGTGAGGTGCTCGTTGATGAAAGAGCGCGCCGGCAGCGCCGCCGAATTGAGCTCGCGCGGCGACAGGTGCACCTGGCGATAGCGCCCATCGATCCGGTAGCGGTCGTCGTCGATCGACTCGAACTCGTAGTACGTTCGGATTTCCTGAAGCTGCTCGAACGTCTGCCTCAGCGGTTCGCGGTCCCAGAGCCGCACGTTCTCTATGGTTGCGCCGTGCTGTCTCAGGCTCGCGGCCGTGAGCTGCGCCTCGCCGGGAACGTCGCGCGTCCTCACGCTGTCCAGACCCCAGGCTCGCCGAGTCGCCTCTATATGGTAGGCGAGGTACGGACGCTCCGCGGTAAGCTCGGTGGGCGCGACGACCAGCCGCTGGATGCCGGCGGGAATCAGCGCGCGGCCGAGGACTGAAACGCCAACGTAGATGCCGGCCGCCAGCGCGAAGAACCTAACGCTGCGCCGCCTGGCGATGCCGAACACGAACATGCCCGCGGCCGCGAGAGCGGCGACAGCCGCGAGGTACAATCCGGGGAGCTTCGCTTTGACGTCGCTATAGCTCGCCCCGACGAACGGGCCGGTTTGGGAGAAAAGCAGTTGCGGGACGCCAACGAGCCATATCTGCACGGCCGTCAGCACGAAGAACACGGCCAAAAGCGCGGCGACGTGCACGCCGGCCACTCGCGCCACACGAATCTGCTGTCCAGTGAAAGCGATCGCACCGTTCGCGAGGTAGACGCCGCCCGAGAGCAGCACCGAAATGATCGTTAGGGTTGTGAGAAACGCGAGCAATCCAGCTATGACGGGCAGTGTGTACGTGTAGAAGCCGATGTCGCGGCCGAAGAGCGGATCGTTGACGCCGAACGGCACGCCATTGAAGAAGCGCAGCACCGTGAGCCATCCGGCCGAAACCGTGAGCGCGGTGAGGAAGGAGAGGAAAATCGCGACGCCGGCGGCGAGCCGCCTAACGAGCAACGGCGGTGCATTCGGAGCGATGGAGATCATGTCGCCCATCACGGCCGGGAGCGGCCGAGCGCGACCCTGGGCGATACGCACGTTGGTGTACAGGATCGCGAAGGCTGCGATCGCCCCGACGATCATGAGGATCGCCCGCGTCGTGATCTCGGACAGGAGGATCGTCTGGAAGCCGATCTCCTTGTACCAGTACCAGTTCGCGGCGAAGCGGACGAGCGCGGGGAAGATGATGATGAAGAGGACCACGAGCCCCACGATCGCGAGCACCGAGTTACGGCGCAGTCTGGGGATGGGGTTTGGGGAGGTCATGGATCTCGCTGGCAGAGGGAGCTAGTGAGAAATTGGGGGGTGCTGGGATACGGGGGGCAAGCGGCCAACGCCTGACGGCGCCCCTTGTGTTACGCAGAACGCTGAGGGAAGGTGACGCCAATGAGCGGCTTTTCGGTGCTGTGGGCGGTGCTGGTTGTCCAGGCGAGTCAACCGGCTCCCGTTGTCAGGATTTCGGCAGCTCAGATAGCGCGAGCGCCGCGCCTAACGATCGCACCGGAGCCGGTCTGGCGAATAGGGGGCCAGGCCGATGGGCCCTATGCGTTCGCCAGAATCGTTGGCGCGACGTTTAGCCGTGACGGGGGCATCGGTGTTCTCGAGTCTAATCCTCCGCAGGTTCGGCTTTACGACAGCGCCGGCAAGCATCGGTCATCCTTCGGACGTCGCGGACGCGGCCCGGGCGAATTTGAGAACCTTCAACGCTTCACGCCGCACACCGGCGATTCGCTTGTCGTATCCCAGGCATATCGCGTCAGCGTGTTCGACCGAGCTGGGAAACACGGTCGAACGATTTCCACTGCCACTGCCCAAACACAACTCGCGTTGGCTTATCGCATGCTTTGGGACGGCTCCATGCTTGCCGCAACGCGATCCATGCCGACGGCACAGGAGCAAGCTTCAAAGCGTGAAGGCATCACCAGAGACTCGACTCACATCGTTATTCTAGCGGCGAACGGTGCGGAAATAGTCAAAGACCTCGGCAAGCGTCCGAGTACGGAGCTGATGATGGCGCGCCAAGGTGCAGGCTGGGTTCATACCGTGCGCGCGTTCAGCGCTGGCGTCCTTATGGAAGGTGGCGACTCACTCGTATTCATCCTGGAGGCTGACGGAGCTCAGCTCGACGTTCTCAGCGCTAGCACTGGTCGTCAACTCCGCAAAATCGTACTGAACCTAACGCCGCGCGAAGTAACAGAACGCGATCGCGAGGAATTCGCCCGCTCGCGCCGAGACGGTGCCGCTCGCGGACCAAACCCCGCGATTGCGAAGCAGGGCACCGAAGCCTATCTGAAGCTGATGACGTATCCAAGGTACATGCCGTACTTCGACGCGCTACGCTGGTCCTACGACCGCGTCGTTAGGCTCAAGCGCTACGTCGCCCCGGTCGATTCAAGGGCTCAATGGCTGAGCCTCACGACGGGCGGTCAGCTCCTCTCCGTAATCGACATCCCGGCCAAAGCGCGTGTCCTCGACTTCGATCGCGACCGCGTCCTCATCGTCGAGCGCGACGCCGACGACCTCGAGTATCTGGCTCTCTACAAGCTCATCCCCAGTAAACGCTGAGTCCTCCAGCTGCACTGGTTACGCCCGCGACACTGTGCATTGAACTTTGCGCGCGCGGCGAACGTCCCTAGGTCGTAACTCACGGGGATTGTATGTGGAGAGGCCATGCCCGAGCACGACGCAGGCTCGACAACGCAGCTTCACCTTCTCGTCTTGCGTTGTCAGGCAGGAGACGACAGCGCGTTCGCTCGGCTCTTCGAATCGTTCGCCGATCGATCCTTGCGATATCTGCGCGGCCTCGTCGGCGATGCGGCCGACGATGTGCAGCAGGAAGTCTGGCTCAGCGTCTATCGCAACATCGCTTCGCTCGCGAATCCAAGTGCATTTTGCACGTGGCTCTTCAGCACCACACGCCATCGCGCCTTGGACTACCTCAGACGGCAGAAACGTGAACGTGAGCTGCTCGAGGACGTCGCGGGTGAGATGCGAGAGAGCATCGATGAGACTGGTCTCGATGCGCGAATCGATGCCGCTCTCGATTCCGCGCTGTCACAACTCTCCGCAACACATCGCGAAGTCGTGTTGCTGCGATATCGCGACGACATGGGGTACGGCGAAATCGCACTCGTGTTAGGCGTGCCAATAGGAACCGTTAGAACTCGACTGCATTACGCAAAACGACGTTTACAAGAACTTCTTACTTGAGGTTACGATGACCGCAACGAATTCCCCCTCCCCCTCCCCCTCCTCAGCGTCGCAGCAAGCGTGGGCGCTGATCGACGCCGAGAAGCGGCGTGATCGCTTCATCCGCCGACTGAGCGTCATCGCATGGTCGGTCACCTTCACGATTGTCGTTGTCTTCGCCGGACTGACACTCCCAGGGTTCGTCGAGATGGCCCGGGGAGCGCTCGCCGGGAATCTTCCTTGGATCACGGTAGTGGGGATTGCGACGCCCTTCATGTCCACGCTGCTAATCCTCAGCGTTCTCGTCGCGGCTCTCAGCACCGTCGGTGTCTTCCTGCGCTTCCGATCGGCGAGTCTCGCCGAGATTCAGCTGCGATTAGCAGCGCTGGAAGACATGCTGGCCTCACGCAACTCACCTAACGAGAAGTGATCGCATGGCCACCCTCCACGGACGAAGGCTCATACGGATGCCATGGAAACTGACGGATTCTAGACCAACTACGAAGAATGAACTGCCCGCTCTTCGCAGTTCACAAAGAAAAGATCCGGTCCTTTCCGTCAGTTTCCGCCGAATCCGCGTCAGCCGGTTGATCTTGGGTGCTTGGGTGGGGCTGGCGAGCCTAACGTTCGTGTCGGAAACACGCGCACAGACCGAACCACCGATCCCGCCGCCGGGGAAGATGGTCGACATCGGCGGCTGGAAGATTCATCTCAATTGCACTGGGGAAGCCAAGCGCAATCAGCCCACAATAATTCTCGAAGCCGGCGCCGGCGATTTCTC
>DASYRX010000327.1:0-6305 GCA_036003845.1 Gemmatimonadaceae bacterium
GCGGTGGTGATGGCGGGCGGCAGCTGGACGAGCAAGCACGTCGTGCGAGACCTGCCGTCGAGCCATCGCGACGCCTACGCACAGTTCTATCGATCGCCGTGCCTGATGGCGAACGTCGCGGTGCGCAATTGGCGCTTCCTCTACAAGATGGGGATGTCGGGCTGCCGCTGGTTCGAAGGCCTGGGGAACTACCTTTCGGTGCGCAAAATGGCCACGTTAGGCGGCGAGAGCCCGACAATCGGTCCGGACTCACCGACGGTGCTGACAATCAAGGTGCTGTTCGCACAACCCGGGCTCCCGGTCGCCGAGCAAGGCAGCCGAGGCCGCGCTCAGTTGTTAGGCACTTCCTTCGCGCAATACGAGCGCGCCTTCCGCGAGCAGCTCGGCGACATGTTCGCTCCGGGCGGCTTCGATCCGCGTCGCGACATCGCGGGCATCATATTGAACCGCTGGGGTCACGCGTACGTGAATCCGCAGCCCGGCTTCTTCTTCGGTTTGGGCGGCAAGCCGGCGTCGCGCGACGTCCTGCGCGACCGCCCGCACGGTCGCATCGCGTTTGCCAATACCGATCTTGCCGGCGCGATGGATCACAGGAACTCGATCCGCGAAGCCGATCGAGCGGTCAAGCAGCTGCTCGGCGCCTAACGCCTGAAGACTGCGGGATCGTGCAGCGACCCGTTCCAGGGACGCAGCCACACGCTGCCATTCCACGCGTGTGCGAGATATCGGTTGACTGCGTCCATCTCTGCGGGCGCGTACTGGCTGCGATGGCAGGCGAATTCCTCGCGTCCCGCCACAAGGTCCCGTTCCTCGAACGGCACGCGCACCGTGAGCAGCGCCTGCGCCATGCCATTCACTGTGGGTTCTGCCCGCGGTGCGGTCGCGAGACGCTCCGTCGGCAGTGAGGCGTACAGCAGGTCCATCTGCGCGTAGCGCGTGTCGCTCTGCACGATCTGCGTCACGACATCGCCTACGAGCCGGTGGTCGGGATGTCCGGTGCCTCCCTCCGGGCCGAAAGTGATGATCGCGGCGGGCCTGAGCGAATCGATGATTGCCACGAGTCGCGACCGTAGTTTGCCTAACACATCGAACGATGCGAGGCCGCCGTCCGGAAGTCCGAGCAGGTGAAGCTGTCGTACACCGAGCCGATTGGCCGCGCAGGCCGCTTCCTTCGCGCGCGCGGCGGCGAGCTCCGCTCCGGCTGGTATGCGGGCGAAATCGCGAACGCCCTCGGAGCCATCGGTCGCGATCACGAGATGCGTCTCGCGTTTCTCCCGCGCCAGGCGCGACAGCAATGGGCCGATGACGCGTTCATCGTCGGGATGAGCGAACACGGCGACGATTGACCGGCTGGCTTGAGCCTGTGTTGAACGGGGAAAGACTATGGCCACTGCAGCGGCGACAACGGCTACAGCCGTTGCATTGATCGCATCGAAGGGGCACCTAACGCGCATCGTCATTACTGTGGTGGAGGTGCGATCGTGTAGTCCGCCGGCGGACGTGCGCCCATGAGATGCTCGACGAAATAGTCCCACGTCCGCCGAATCACGTAAACATTGCCCGTTAGGTCGTGCGTCGCGTCAGGCAGAATCAACATGTCGAACGTCTTGTTCGCTTTGACGAGCGCATCGACCAGCGCCAGCGTGTGCGCCGGATGCACGTTGTCGTCCAGGTCCCCATGGATGAGGAACAGTTTCCCCTTGAGGTTTCCGGCAATCGTCTTGTTCGCCGCCGCGGCGAAGTTGTCCGTACCGCGCAGCGTGTCCTTCACGAGCAGTCCCTGAAAGCGCTCGCCCCATCCATGATAGTAGGTCCGGTTGTCGTGGTTGCCCGACGTCGACACCGCGACCTTGTAGAAATCGGGATAGCGCAGCATCGCGTCTGTCGACGAGAAGCCGCCGCCTGAGTGTCCGTAAATCCCGATCCGCGATAGGTCCATCCAGCGAAAGCGCGTGCCCAGTTGCTTGATCGCCGCCACGTGGTCCGGGATTCCGTTGTCGCCCATGTTGCCATACCATGTGGTGTATACAGCCTTGTTGCGCGCCGTATTGCCTAACGCATCGATCTCGACCACAATGAAACCCAGTTCGGCCAGCGCCTGCACCTGGCCGAACGCCGAGTAGCTGAACGCGGCACGCGTTGGATAGAAATCGTGCGCCACCGGCGTAATGAGTGGTCCAGGGTAGATGTGATCGATGACAGGATACGTCTTCGTCGAGTCGAAGTTGCTCGGCTTGTAGATCACGCCGCTGATCTCGGTGACGCCATCGCGCGCCTTCGCGCGGAAAACTTCTCCCGGCCGCCACCCCGTCGCTTTGAGCGCGCTGATGTCGGCCTTCTCTATCTCCTTCATCACTCGGCCGTCCGCCGAGCGAAGCACGGTCACGGGCGGCGAGTCGACGCGCGAGTACGTGTCGAGGAACATCGTCGAGCCAGGTACCGCGGTCACAAGATGCTGTGCGTCCTCCGGCGTGAGCAGCGTTAGGCTGGTGCCGTCGAGCGCAGCAGAATAGAGGAAGTCGTACTCGGGGTGTCGGTTCGCTTCGCGACCGCGCGCGGTGAAGTAGACTCGTCCGAGCGCTTCATTCACGCCGAGGAGACCAGTCACGACCCAATCGCCGCTCGTGATCTGGTGCTTGATCGCGCCGTCGGCGCCGACGTGGTACAAGTGCCCCCATCCGTCACGCTCGGAGAACCAGATTACATCTCCGTTCTTGAGCGGACGCCAGTTGGTACGTCCGTTGATGATGTCAACGCTGCCGATCACATATGACTTGCTGCTGTCGGCGATGATTTGCCGAGCAGCGCCGCCTAACGCATCGGCGACCATCAGCTGGACGTGCTTGGGCCCGCGATCCACCTGCGTGAAGTAGACGCGATCCGACGCCGGCCCCCACTGCACCGCCCGCCCACCGAAGATGTAGAACGACATGTACGGCTGCGGTGGGGTCTCGATTCGCTTGCTCGTGCCGTTCCAACCGCCTTGGGCCGCCGAGGGAGCCGGCGTCGCGGGTGATGCTGGAACGGCACTCGTGCGCGCCGCTACGTCGACGACGTAGTAGACGGCCGTCTGGACGATCGAGTCGCCGGGCAGCGCGTACGGGTACTCGTAGTATGCTGGTCGCGAGGTCGTGGAGGAGTATAGCACGAACTTCCCGACGCCACGCTCGTCGATCCGTGGGACGACGAGCCGCTTGGAGTCCGGTGACCATGTCACCTGCGGAGGGCTTTGTCGCTTGAGGCGCACATCTGTCGGTGACGGCGACGTCACGCCATATGCGTAGCCGGGCGCCCCGTCAGTTGTGAGCTGAACGGAATCCGTGCTCCCAACTCGGCGCACCCAAAGATTGTTGCCTGACGCGAAGGCGTCCCACTCCGCGTTAGGCGATCGTGAGTAGCGCGTCCGCGTTGGCAACGTGTCGGCCTTGCTGCATGTATACGTGGCGAGCTCGCACGTGAAGCCGCGGTTCCCCAGCTTCACGCGAATGCGCCGTTCGTCTTTTCCCTCGTTCTCGAACGCGATCGTTTGGAATGGGAGCTTGCTGCCGACGACAGCCGTGTCGGCCGCGCGTGATAGCGCCGCAGCGAGCCGTCCATTCTCGAACAGCGGGGACCGCGAGCCTGTCACCGCGTTCACAGTCATGAACTCAAAGCCACGAGGTGTCATCACGCGATACCAGAACCGCGTGCTATCCGGATACCAGGTCGGTGCGACCTGATCGCCTGTCACGTGACGCATGGCGTTCCACGTGAGCATTTGCTCGGCGCGCTGATACTCGACAGTCTGACTCACAGCGATCATGGGTGCGCCTAGTAATGCAACGGAGAGCAAAACGAGCGATACATGCGACCGATTCGTAACCATGGACTCTGGGACGGGTTTGGGGACGTCGAACATTCCGTTGCGTGCTCGACAGAGTCAACGCGGCGTCATACCATCACGCTGACACCCATGCGCCCGCGCAGACGAACTGTCGCCATGTTGGTTCTCGTCGGCCTTCCTCTCGTCGACGCGTGCGCGTGGTTTCGTCCGCGAACGCCGCCCCAATCGCAATCGGTCGACTTCGCGGCGCAGACACAACTCATTGCGCCCGGCGACAGCTTAATGCGTGTGCGTGTCGTCGCCACGAACAGCGGCAGCCTAACGTGGACGCTGGAGCTCGGGCCCTGCTCCATGAATATTTACGTGGCCACTTTGCCTCCGGCCGCACCACGCCAGTGGGATTTTGAACGCTGGAGAATCGCCGTGAATCCAAAAGCCGCGTGCGTTGGTTTCCGCGTGACGTACCCGCTCCCTCCAGGAGGGTCGGTCGCGTCCAGTGAGCTCGAGCGGATCGTGAAGGTCAGGGACGTGCTCGGTGACTCACTGCCCCCCGGGCGCTATCGCGTTACGACGTCCGTGAGCTTCAGCAATCAGCCGGCGACCGAGATCGCGGCGGGCGAAGTCGACCTGCGTCTGCGCAACTAGAAAGCATCGCGATTCGTCGCTCGAAGGCATCGACCGCGCAACTCGATCACGGCTGGCGAGCAGCGGGCGATGCTCGTTCGCCTTCAAGGTCGCGCGTTATGGTTTCGCGCTCACCCGAACGACTTCCTCGCTCGACCAAAGATCGGCGCGCCGCGCATCGATTTCGTCGAGCGCGACGCGCCTGATTGCAACTGATCTAGTTAGCGCAGCGCTACGCTGCTGGTGGTCTGCAGTACCATCTTAGTTCCTGTCGGCAGAACGCCCTCGACGTCACCGACGCCGAGTGAGATCACCGTTCCGGCCGCCGCACCAAGCGCGCCGCCTAACAAGATCTTGCTGAGCTCACCACCGCTCAATACGGCACCTAGCACCGCGCCCGCGGCCGCGCCAACGCCTGCCTTCTTGAGTGTCTCGCTTCGGGTATCGCCGCCGCGTGTCTGCAGGTTGGTGGCCGTGACCTTGGCGCGCAGGTCATGGCTCTGTCCATTGATCACTATCCGTTCGAAATCCACTTTGATCGCCGCGGGCTCGCCCAAGTGATCTGAATTGTCGAGTCCCGTGACCTTGCCGTAGACCTTCGAGCCAGTGGGGACTACGACCTCGCCATTCGACGCGACAACTTGTTTGTCGACAGTGGCGGTGAAGGTGTCTCCGACTCTACTCGACTTCGTCCCAATTTCCTGGTCGAGTCTGACCTCGAGCGTTGCGCCGGCAGGCAGCACTCTCGAGTCCGCCGGAGTTGTATTGAGCGCGACATCTCCGGTCGACTCGACTCTCGTCTGACGAGCACATCCAACGAGCACAAGACCGGCAGCCAAGCCGGTCAGCAATCGCGTGCGCATACTGCGCCTCCTTTTTTGTCTACAGGTTCGCTGACCCTGTACCGCCTTGCATAGCGCGGGCCCAGATCGCCTTCGGATGCTCATCAGTTCGCGGGAATTTTTTAGTCGGGGGCGACGCGCTCAGTCATAGCGTGTTGGCTTTGAGAGCATCGCGATAGTCTTAAGACATGACAGACCCAACCAACCTCGGTGCGCCTCCATGGAGCCCCGGACCGAGCGCAAAAACGAAAAACGCTGTTCAGCGCTCAGTCACCGCGCTGCTGGATGAGCTAGCGCCTGAACGTGTGCTGAAGCGCGTCGAGCACTTACAAGGTCCCGTCGAGCAACACCGCACGCCGACCGGTTGCGTGCTCCAAGCCGCAGACTGCGCTGTCAGTGTCTCCTGGTTTCCCGACGCGACTAAGGACTCGGTGCTGGGGGAGCTCCGCGTCCTCGTCTGGCGGGGCAAAGTCACGCGACGAGGAAGTCCTCGAAGTCCGAAGAACGCCACAGTCGTTGCGGAGCTAGTTCTGCATCCGCTTGAGGCTGCGGCAGACGATTGCCTGTGGCAGGCGACTGACGCCGCTCGATATGACACCGCCTCACTTGCGGCAAAATGCCTCGCGCTCCTGGAAGGCCAAATCGCCGGCCATGGCTAGCAGTGCCCCCACGCCAAGCACGAGATCGACTTTTACGTGATGGATCTTATGCCGAGGTAGAACGCGCTTGACGGAGGCGGCAGGGCGCCAGCGTTCGAACGAAGCATCTATTGCGTGAAACAATCTTTCGGCGTTACCGTCATATGGGAATCCCATAGGACGGACAATGGCCGAGAAATTGGACGTGAAACAGGGCACCCTCGCCCTGATGATCCTGAAAACCCTCGAAGTACTCGGGCCGCTTCACGGCTATGGCGTCGCGCGCCGGATCGAAGAGACCAGTAAGAACCGCCTCACGCTCAACTACGGCACGCTGTACCCCGCTCTACTCAAGCTGGAACAAGAGGGTTTCATCAC
>DASYRX010000328.1:0-6307 GCA_036003845.1 Gemmatimonadaceae bacterium
CAGAGCCATTGAGAAGAGTCGAGCCGCAACGCGAAGCACCTCGCCTTGATCACGGTCTCTAACTACAAAAGCTTCCACCGCGGACTAACGCGGAGAAAAACGCGGGCCAACATGGACGTACTTTTTTACAAAAGCAGTTTCAGCGTTAGTCCGTGATTTGTCTGCGTTTGTCCGCGGTGAAGCAGTTTTTTGAAGTAGACTAGAGATGAACTTCGGGTTCGTCAGAGAACAATTCAGTTGTTAGGTAGCGTGACCCGGAATCCGGCGAGATCATCGCCACTCGCTTCCCCTCGCCCAACTCGCGAGCAACCTTGAGCGCCGCCCACGCGATCGCGCCGCTCGACATTCCGACAAACAAACCTTCTTCACTCGCCAGGCGCCGAGCGAGCGGAAACGCGTCCTCTTCCAAGGCTGGAATGATGCGATCCACGACCGAGCGATCGAAATTGTCAGGCACAAAGCCGGGGCCCATCCCCTGAAACTTGTGCGGACCGCGCACGCCGCCTGACAATACAGGCGAACGTGCCGGTTCAACGGCGATCACCTGAATGTCGCGCTGCTTTTCCTTGAGCAGCCGGCCCACGCCACTGATCGTCCCGCCAGTTCCGGATCCATACACGAACGCGTCGACGCGACCGTGCATCGACTCCCACAGCTCGGGACCTGTCGTCTCGTAATGAATGCGCGTGTTCGCCGGGTTGCTGAACTGGTTAGGCATCCACGCGCCGATCTCGTCACGAATACGCTCCGCTTCCTCGATCGCCGCCAGCATCCGCCGTTCCGGATCCGTCAGCACTAACTCCGCGCCATAGGCACGCAGCGTGCGACGCCGCTCGTCGCTCATCGACGATGGCAGGCAGAGGATGAGTCGGTAGCCGCGCGCTGACGCGACCTGCGCCAGTCCGATTCCAGTGTTGCCAGACGTCGGCTCGACGATCGTCCCTCCGGGGCCGAGCACTCCTCTCGCCTCAGCATCGAGAATCATTCCCAGCGCCGTGCGATCCTTGATCGATCCGCCCGGATTCATCCCCTCCAGCTTCACCCACACTTCGGCCATTCCAGGCTCGACGACGCGCTCGAGCCGTACCATCGGCGTTTGACCGATCGCGCCATCGACTCGGGTCGAGGCAGCCTCGGGTACCGTCAATCGCTCGACGTTCGCAGGCATGATCATGAAGCTAACCGAGTGCGCACATCACCTAGTGCCGCGTACAGTGTGCAGAGCGTAGG
The DNA here is from genome assembly GCA_036003845.1 of Gemmatimonadaceae bacterium. GTDB lineage: Bacteria > Gemmatimonadota > Gemmatimonadetes > Gemmatimonadales > Gemmatimonadaceae > DASYRX01. The sequence goes on from DASYRX010000328.1 coordinate 1,231, forward strand.
AACTTTAGCCACGGATTAATACAGGAACGCGCGGAAAAATCACTCAACAATAATTTCTGCCCGTTTCCGTGCGTTATTGCTCTTTCCGCGGTCAAAAGAGTTCTTGAAGCCAATCGTTAGGGCGGGCTCGCCACGCAAAAGCGCTTTACTGCAGTGTCAGCAAACGGTCGCATCTCGTCATACGCTTGGCGCAGCTGACCCGCACTCTCTCCGTCGCCTACACCAAGCTCCAGCATTGCAGCTGTAACGCCGAGTGCGTCGCTCGCGCGTGTTGCATTGGGGCAGTCACGCGACTTTGACGCCACCACGAGGGATCCGCGCGCCAGTTGCAGATTCGACGCCGCGATCAGCCCACGCGTGTCGTCCCGCGAATCCACACTGTCCGCTATGGAGAAGAGGTTAAGAGCTCGCCTCCATATCACGAACGCCGTATCAGGTGTCTCACGAATCATCTGGCGACCGCGCGCGATCGCATACGTGCGCAACAACTCCGCACGCGGACCAGCACGCGGCGCTCGCGAAATCACAGCGATGGCGCTGTCAGGTTGCTGCTCGCCGAGCCAAAGCTCCGCCATTTGTAGAAAGCCCTGCGTCAACGCTGTATCGGCCAGCACTGCTTGCTCGAGCGATGCCAAAGCCTCGCGCTTTTTCCCGGCGGCGACTGCCTCACGAGCGGCGAGAACATGCAGATCAGACGAACCAGGGAAGAGCGCGAGCCCACGTGGGAATACTGCCAACCCCTCGCCTTTTACGAGCTGCACGTACTGGAGGTAGATCGACAAATCGCCCGGATACTCCTTCACCGAACGCGCGCTCTTCGACAGCGCGCTCAGCGTGTCGCCGCTAAGTCGCAGCGCTTCGATATGTCGAATGGCGTAGCTCGAGTCGGAACGAAAGGCTGTGTCCTCATAGTCGAGCGAGTCGCCGAGAGCAGCAGCATCCTTCCAGCGTGACAGCGCGATGTAGCCTCGGAAGGCGAGCCGCCTAACGCGCAATTCACCTTTGTGGACGTCCGCGAGGAGCTTACACGCATCGACGGCGCGCGCCGCTTCCTGCATGCGCAGAAGCTCTTCGACGCCCGCGATCGCGAGATCGAGGCTGTCCGGACGCAGGCGAACGACCTTATCCCAGGCGTCCACAGCGGCGCTCGACTTTTGCTGTGCCAGGCTACGCGCGCGCACGACGGCGGCAATGATATTCAGCGAGTCGATCGCAAGTACTGCATCGGCCACCTTATTCACGGAATCGGGATCGACGCCGCTCTGCCTCAGCGCCACGGTGAGACAGGTTCGAGCAAGCGTGCTGCGCGGATAAAGGGCGACAGCGGCCTCGGCGGATTTCATGGCGCGTGGGAGGTCATCAACTCCCACTGCGTTTTCACAGCGGCGCAGGCCAACCATCTGCACGCGCGCACGTGTCACGTGTTGCGCGAGCGTGTCCGCCGCCGCCGCGGCAGTCGCTGCACGAATGATTGGAAGGGGCTGTCGCAGGCGTCTGTCGCGCGGCAGCATGACCTGAGCGCGAACCTCGATGATCCCCGCTTTCGACTGGATCGAAGCGACGACGACTTCGTCGGCGCGGAACAGGCGCGACAAAACCATGGCGTCGCTCTCGCCGAGCCTAACGTCGTCCTTGTAACCGGCGAACCTGAGCGCCGCTTCGATCGTGTCGCTGCCCACGACGCGCACCTCGCGGCGCACGGCGACTCGGCCGAGGCGCGCGCGAGTTCCGCGCTCGACCTGGCGAGCTAGTCGCACCGCGCCGTCCGTCTCGAAGGGCGCGACGAGTAGAACCTGGGTGGTGAATTCCTGGGCGCGCGCCCTCGACGTCGCAGCGAAGATCGCGACCAAGAACAGGCAGGCCTTTGGACTAAGGCGAATCACTGAATTTTGTGAGACTCGAGAGACGAGTTCCGAAGGCTACGAACGGGACAGCGGGCGTCAACGTCACAGACAGGTGTAGACGAGATGCTCGCTGGTGGTTACTTGTAGAAACAGCGTCGACTGCGGCACCAGTGAAGAAGCAGAAGCGGCAAACGGATCGCGCCAGTGGGCGTTAACGCGTCAACGTCGTAAACCTGTTTCACGCAGTTGACGAGCTTTACGTTCGCGCCTGTCGCACTGTTTAACGACGTTATCGCTTTACTTGTGCCGCCGTCGACGCAGTTGATGCAGGCGTGATGCCCAACCCCGCTTCCTAACGTGCAACGCCGCCTACTCGTTCTAACTCTGGTGCTTGCAGCGTGCTTCAGGCCAGCGCCGCTCACGAACCCGAGCCATGCCAAGTTCGCTGGGGCGGCACCGGACTCGTTCGACGTGGAAATGCGCACGACCAAAGGGATGTTCCTCGTCCGCGTCCATCGACAGTGGGCGCCTAACGGGGCAGATCGCTTTTATGCGCTGGTGCGCAACCGCTATTTCGATTCGGTGGCGTTTCACCGCACCATCCGCAACTTCGTCGCGCAGTTCGGCATCCATGGCGATACAGCAGTGAACGCCGCCTGGCGCGGCAAGAATATCGCTGACGATTCCGTGCGGCATCCCAACTCGAAAGGGACGCTCGCGTTCGCGCGCGGTGGACCGAACACACGCTCAGTGCAGCTCTACTTCAATACCGTAGACAACACGCCGCGTCTGGACACGCTCAATGGATTTGGCTTCCCGCCAATCGGCGAGGTCATCTACAATCGCGAAGTCCTGGATTCGCTTAACTGGGAGTACAGCGGGACTCGAGGGGGGCAGACGTTTCCTGGCCCAGCCCAGGATTCCATTTCGCGCCAGGGGAACGCGTACCTAAGACGGCTCTTCCCGAGGCTGGACTACATCGTCAGTGCTCGGGTTGCCAGGCGCTGGGGATAACGCGGCCGGCTTGCCGCACGTAATACCTCGTGCAGTTTTCGACCAGCGCCACTGCCCAACAATCGGAGCTACGTATGCGTCCGCTAGTCCGCGCTCTTTCGCTTATCACGGTTGCCGCCGCCGCGACGACGGCACAAGCGCCGGTTCCGCTGCAGGAATACCAAGTGCCTTGGGGTCGTGAAGGGAGGCCGCGTGATCCAGCCGTCGCGCCGGACGGTTCCGTCTTCTTCGTTGGCCAGGCTGGGAGCGCTCCAACTGGCAATTACATCGCGCGACTGAATCCCGGCACGGGTGAGTGGAAGAAATACGAGCTCGATCCCGGGACGAATCCGCACAACTGCATCGTCGACGCGCAGGGCATGGTCTGGTACTCCGGGAACCGCAACGGGACAATCGGCAGGCTCGATCCTAAGACCGGCGCCCTAACGAGATACCCGATTCCAGATACGACAGTGCGCGATCCGCACACGATGATCTTCGACAAGCAGGGGAATATCTGGTTCACGGCCCAGCAATCGAACGCGATCGGTCACCTGGATGTGAAGACAGGGAAATTCCGCATTGTGAAGCCGCCCCTTCCGGAAGGTCGTCGCAGCACAAATCCGTACGGCATCGTGCTCGACTCAAAGGGGCGTCCGTGGGTCAATCTTTTTGCCACGAATCTGCTCGCCACCGTCGATCCACAGACGTTCGAGCTGACGACATTTCCGCTGGCGAATGAGGGAACGCGTAACCGTCGCATCGCGATCACGTCCGATGACAAAGTCTTCTATGTAGACTATGCGCGCGGATACGTCGGCAAGTTCGACCCAGTAACGAAGAAAGTCTCCGAATGGATGCTACCGGGCGGCGCGAAGTCGTTGCCCTACGGGATGACGTCGGATGATCGCGACCGCATTTGGATCGCCGAGACGGGTTCGCAGCCAAATCGTTTGGTCGGCTTCGATCCCAAGACTGAGAAGTTCTTCAGCATTACCGATATTCCAGGTGAGCGGAACACTGTCCGCTACATGATCTTCGACAAGAAGACGAAGCTGCTGTGGTACGGCTCCGACGCGGGGATGATCGGGCAGGCCGCTGTACTGGGGCAGAAGTCGGTCATGTAGTCTTCTCGTTAGGTCTTGAGTTGTTTTCATCCTAAGACCTCTGACCTCAGACTAGGGCCACGATGCGAGTCGTGGCCCTAGTCGTTTATGGCTTCTCTCCTCTTGGTCCAACTGGACAAGTGCGTTCCGCTATTCGCGATGCGATTCTATTCGAAGCGTCACGGCGGTCCGCATCATCGGGGGTAAAGGAGGACAATGTGCGGACTGCTCAGCATCCATGTTGTCGAGCGCTAATCGTCGCGCTCGTATTCGCAGGAATGGCGGTTCACGCGCGCGCCCACGACGTCGCGGCGTACGAACGCACCATTCCAGCGGACGCGCGGAATAGGTCGTCAGATCTCTCGCTCGTCGGGGAATGGATCGGCGTAGCTGCGCGACTGCCCGACTCCGGTCCCGCCGTGAGTGTTCGGCTCCGTATCGCCGCACAGCGAGCCGACTCCCTTTTCCTCGACCTAACGATAGCCGAGTCGAGGCAGATCGCCCTTGCCGTTCCGAGCCCATACAGCGACGCTGTCGTTGCAAGGCTGCTCGGTGATTCGCTTCACGTTGAGTTCACGTCGGACATCGGCCTCGCATTCATCAGCGGTTTGGTGCCGGCGGATTCCGAACGCATCGTCGTTGCGGGGCGTGTCCGCGGCGACACGATAGTTGGCACCGTCATCATCACTCGCTTCGCCTCACCCATCACGTTGCGACGTGTTGAGCCTAACGCTGCACGCGGAGAGCGTGCGATATCGTTCACCAACACGCAGGACAGCCTTCGGCTGGGAGGGACGCTGCTTCTTCCACTGGGGCGTGGTCCCTTTCCGGCTGCGGTGTTCGTGACGGGCTCTGATCCGGACACGCGCGAAGCCTGGCAAGTCGAAGCGCGGGCGCTGCGCGACCGCGGAATTGCGTCTCTTATCTACGACAAGCGTGGCGTGGCTGAGTCGAGGGGTGCGAGCCACGACCTCGCGTCGTGGGACGATCTCGCCGGCGACGTTGAGGGGGCCGTCGCGTTTCTACGGAGGACACGGGAGATTGACCCCGCGCGAGTGGGTCTGATCGGACAGAGCCAGGGAACATGGATAATCACGAAGGTCGCCGCCCGAGACTCGAGAATCGCGTTCGTCG
>DASYRX010000329.1:0-5771 GCA_036003845.1 Gemmatimonadaceae bacterium
CGTCGCGAAGAGCAACTTCGTGTCGTTGTCCACGAACACAAAGCGCATGTCGTGGACCGTGCCTACCGCGTCCGCCGCCCGGAAGTTCCCTTCCAGCAACTGCAGGAAGCCGCGAAGCCGCTTCGCTCCCCCTTTCACGAATGGAAGGAACACACAGAGCTCCGAGACCTGGCCCTGACGGAGGCCGATACGGCCAGCGGTTTGCACGCGCGGCGGCGCTGCCAGCGCTTCCGTGAGCATGGAGAGCCCGTTCTGCAGCGCGGCTTTTCCGATCTCCGGCGCGTCGGCGTACAACTCATGCAGCTTCTGGATCTTCTGCTCGACGGTCATGCCCTGTTTGGGCCTTTCCTCCGTTGCTGTTTGCGTAGCCATGTTTTCTCCTTTCGGTCGTCGTTCGAAACACGTGTGCGCGGATCTAGCTGCTCACGCTGTCGAGGAACTCTTCCACTGCCTTGCCGACGCGCTTGAGCCGTCGCGTCTCTGCCACCGTCAGATCGTTGGCGACGTACCAGGCCTCCGCGGAGATCTGGTGCTCGACGATCCAGTCTTTTACCTTCGGGCTCCGAATCCCCGGCCAGCCCATGGCATTGCAGAACAACACATCCATAGCGTCGGGAATTTTCGTCGCGAAATCGTCGATGTAGGCGTCCCACTCGCCATCGTAGGCGGTGGCGAAGAGCAGCTTCGTGTCGTTGTCCAGGAACACGAAGCGCATGTCGTGGACCGTGCCCACCGCGTCCGCCCCCTGGAATTTGCCTTCCAGTAGCTGCAGCAGGCCGCGAAGCCGCTTCGCTCCCCCTTTCACGAATGGAAAGATCCCGGTGAGCTCCGACACCTTGCCTTGGCGAGCGCCGATCCGACCGGCGCTTTCTTGCCCCGTCGCTGCTCCCAGCTCTTGCTTGAAAGCGGAGAGCCCGTTCTCGAGCGCGACTCTTCCGAGCTCCGGCGCGTCGGCGTAAAGCTCCCGCAGCTTCTGAATCTTCTGCTCGACGGCATGGCCTTGTTCCGGTCCAGTCGGTGTCTGTGTCTGTGTTTGCGGTGCCATGGCTGCTTTCTCCTTTCTGTCGTCCTGCGAACTCGTGCGCGGATCTAACCCCCGATCCTGTCCAGCAACTCGTCTACCGCCTTGCCGATGCGCTTCAGCCGGTGAATCTCCGTCGAAGGACGTGGCGAAGAGGTCGGGGGCGGCGTTTCGGAAACCTGCTCTTTGATCTCCCGCAGTGCGTTCTCCAGCGCCTTTTTCCCACGCTCCGGCGCATCGGCAATAGCTCCCGCAGCCGCGGGATCCTGTCCTCGGCGTCCCGCTTCGGCTTGGTCAGTGTCTGTGCTTGATTTGTCATGGCGGCTTTCTCGTTTGGTTGCGTTCGATTCGCGCGCCCTGTTCATTGGCCCGGCGGGCAAGGGACTAAGCCTTTGACAAAAACGGGCTTGCGATAAAGATAAACACTTGGAGCACACCCTTCCATTGGACGATGGTATGGGTCAACGGGCCCTGACGCCTGACCAGCATGTCCCAACTGACGCGATCACCGAACTCGACGATTGTCGAACCGAATGCCAGCGAGCGTGACCTACCGGCCGTATAGGGCGCATCCTCTTCAGGATGCGCGATCGGTGATGAACGACAAGTCGAGCGACGGCGTTCGATATTCGACCGGCACGTCAATGAACAATGGCCTGGCCTGCGCGCCCGTGTACGGAAAGGGGTAGGCATGATCGAACGATTGGTCGCACACCCGGACACGAGCGCTGTGACGAGAACAACGCACGCCAGAGCGCAGTCTCCGACGATGCGCTTCTCACTCCGTCGCGACGAACGAGTATTCATCTCTCCAGGACACTCATTGACTCTGTATCCCATTTGAGCGAATTGCACCCGTCGCGAGCGCCAGAGCCGCAGCGGCGGTAAAGGCATTGGCGTGAGCGTCTTCCGTTTCTGCGTCGGCACGAGCGAGCGAAGTCTGTTCGCTCGCGACTTCGGTGTACGTGCCGACGCCGTGACGATAGGCATCGAAGGCGGCGTCGTATGCGGTCTTCGCGGCGGTGCGCAACGCGAGCGCTGCGGTGTACGCAGCGAGACTGGTCTTGAGGTCGTTGTAGGCGCTCACGACCTGTTGGACGGCGGTGTCGCGGATCTGATCGAGCTTGTCGCGCGCCGCTGCGACCTCCGATTGCGCGATCGCGGTGCCGGAATCGCGAGCGCCGCCGTCGAACAGCGGAACCTTGATCGTCAGCAAGATATTGCCGCCCGGCTTGTTCACGTGGTAGTAGGGGCTGCCGTCGGTACTCACCGAGCCGATGTTCTGATATGCCTGCGCAGCCAGCGCGACCTCGGGATACCAGGCGGCACGCCGGGTTTTCAAAATGCCTTGCGCGGCCTCGACCTTGCCCAGCGCGGCGATAACATCCGGCCGATTCGTCAGTGCGTCGCGCAGCAACGGCTCGATCTGCTCGGGTGGCTCCGCGGGCAGCGGGCTATTCGAGCTGTCGGCAATCTCAATGCGGGTGTCGGCGTCGAGCCCGATTGTGGCGATCAGGTTGGTGTATTCCTTGCGCTCGTCGCCGCTGACCCTGATCAGGCTGAACTGGGCCTGCGCCGTCTGCCGCTGAGCCTGGGCGAGGCTGACAACCGTTCCCAATCCGTGATCACGCCGAGACTGAGCGGCATCCTGCACAACTTCGGCGGTCTTCAACGCCTGGCGCGCGGCGTTCACGCGGCCGCGCGCGGCGCCCAGCGCGAAGTAGGCGCGGCTCACGTTGAAGATGAGCTTCTGATGCGCGCCGGTGAAAGCGACGTTGGCAACGAATGAATTGGCCCTGGCCGTTTGGTCCAGCCCGTCACGGCGACCGAAGTCGAACAGCAGCCACTTCAACGCAAGCTGCGGGATGAGCTCCCTCGAGTTTGCGATGAAATAGCCTTTGGGTATCAGGGTGGTGGGGATCGGGCCGGGCGTCCGTTGAAACCCACCGATCGCCTCGATCGAAATCTGTGGCGCGTAAGTGCTGTCGACGAGGCCCACGGCCAGCGCGGCCTGGCGCGCCTGCTCCCAGCGCTCGCGTGTTTCGGGATTGCGGCGCTGAGCCAGGTCGATCAGCTCGGCGAGGTTGTAACGGCGGCCGCGCTCGACGGTTACGGCGTCTTCGTTCTCCGCACCGAGAGGCGCTCTCCCCCACAGTCGACCGCTCGGTTCGCCGAATCGTCGCGCAGCCTCCTCCGGCGAGGGAATCGTCCAGGGCTTGTCCGGCGCAGGCGGCGCGAGGTGCGACGTATCGAGCCCCAATGCAACAGGCGACAGCAACGCAAGGATCGCCACGCGAAAGCACGATCTCGCGACGCGGCTACCTGGGAACCGACGCGACATGTTCGATCTCTCGCTGCAGGAAGACCCTGGCATCGATTGCCGCGCGCAACAGCGAAGGCGTTGCGGGTGAGAGAACAGCCTGCGCAGATACGCCCGGTCGAGCCGGCGGTGGCGGTGGCGCTCTGCGCACAGCGACGCGCCGCGCCGAGTCGTCAAACCACTTCGCAGTGGCCGCATCCTGCAGTCGCGCGGCTTCTCCAATATCCGCGCGAGCCGGTTGCGCCGCTACGACGAACGCGGCGGCGGCCAGACGATCCACGTTTTGCGCGGCCGTTTCTTCATAGGACTCTCGGCGATGCCCTCGCTCCAGCAAATGCGCCTCGAACATCGCGATTGAGACGAGGTGCCGCGCCTCGGCGACTTTTTGGACTGCAGTTAGTCGCATGTCGACGCGCGATTGGGCTGCGCCGCGAATCAGGTCGCCGAGCGCCCTCAATGCCTGGGCGATGGCTTCGCGTGCCTGCTCCAGCGCGCTCTTCGGCCACATCGTGCTGAACACGATGGCGATGAGCACGTTGCCGAGAAAGATACCGACCACGCGGTCCCTTAGGGTCGTGAGCTCCATCGTCGGACCGTAGTCATGCAACACCCCGATAAAGAATGCAAACGCGAGCTGGTTGCCCAGATACGACAGCCGCTCGCTACTGGTCGCAATCCACCCGCCGATAGCCGCGACGGCGCCAATCAGCAGAGCGAGCTGTCCAATATCGGTCATTTCAGGCAACGCGTACACGATGCAGAGTGTCGCCAGCAGGCCGCCCATGGACGCGCCGACAATGCGTAGCGTGAACTTGTGGACGGTTTCGCCGAAAGTGCTCAATGCAACGAAAAAGCACGTCGTCACCGAAGTCCGGATGCCCGGCCAATCGAGCATCGAATAGATGAAATACGCAGCCATCACGGCGATCGTCACCTTCAGCGCGAAACGCGCGTACTCTGGATTCGACCAGGCGTCCGCAACCAACAGCGGCATCTTTGCGGACGCATGGGGCGCATCGCTCCCCGCGCGCCGACTCTCGATGTCGTCGCGCAGGCGGCCGAGCGCATCGACGATCGCAGTGACGATTGGCAGCAGCTCGCCGTCGAGGCCGTCGCGAAGTTCGGCGGGCAACGCACGTGGCAGCGGCACCGGAACGTTCTTGGAGGCCAATGCAAGTCGACACGCGCGGCTCTCTTCGACGAGCCACCGACGAATCTCGGCTGGCGTGCGCGTCGGTAGCGCGTGTAGCAATGTCAATAATTCCACCAGCGTCGCGATGAGTCGATGATCGACCTCACCGAGCGCGCGCAACCGCGGATCGGCGATCTGTGCATGCTCGCGGAGTTCGAGTAATTTGACCGCCTCGGCCTGTCGCTCGGCAAGCGCGACCGACTGTCCCTGCAAAGCGGCGGTTATCGCGTCGAGCAGGCGCAAGCCGGTCTGCAGCGCCAGCTTGCCGGGATTGCGGCCAAGGGCGAGATCGACCACCGTCGTAAGCGCTGCTGGAAGCATCACGACCACCCAGAGCCATAGCACGAACCGTGTCAGCATTTCCGTCGACGGGACGGCGTCGATCAGCGTCTGCGTCAATACGAGCAAGAAGCCGGCGAGAAACGCGAGCGGTCCAAGCACCGAGGCTCGCACGAGGAACATACCGACGAAGGTGCTGAGCGCCATCAGCGGAATGCGCAGCGCCGGTTCCGCGGCATCGATCATGTAGAAGAGCAGCGACAGCATTACGGCTAGGGTGCCCGCGATCGCGCCACCGACGAGGAAAAGCAGCGTTGCGACGTATTCGTCGCGAGCGACCATGAACACGATCCACGCCGAATACGCCGGCAACGGAATCTCGAAGACCATCGAGATGATCACGACGATCGTGCAGTTGGCGGCGATGCGCGCCGTCGCCGCGCCCCTGCCGGGTGTGGGCGCGAACTCCTCGCGAAGCCAGTCAATCAGCTGGCGCCACGGCGACGCATTTTCAGCGCGTTGCCGCATGCTGTACCCGGACCGAAACCGTAGCGCCGATCCTGGTGAGCCGCGCAGGCGGATCGTCGAGCCGAACCCAGACAGGAAAGCGCTGCGCGACGACGACCCAGTTCAGCGTGCGGCCGACCACCGGCAATCCCGGCCCGTCGCGATCTTCGGGTTGGACGCCTGCGCCGATGCTCTCGACCCGTCCGCGAATGGGTTGCTTGTCGGCGCCCATCACCCACACCGTCGCATCGTCGCCGGCCGCGATCTGCGGCAGCTCGGTCTCGCGGAAGTCGGCGATCGCGTACCAGGCGTCATCCTTGATGAGAGTGAACAACGTATGCCCCATCGCCGCAAAAGCGCCATGTGCGATTTGAAGTCCAACGACAGATCCATCGAACGGAGCGCGCACTGTCGCCATACGCAAGTCGCGTTCGGCGAGCGCCGCACTGGCC
>DASYRX010000330.1:0-30459 GCA_036003845.1 Gemmatimonadaceae bacterium
GCTCAATTCCGACGGCGATTCGCCGCCTGACGTCGCCACGCGCTGGTACAGAGCGCACGGCTACGACTTCACCTTCGTCACGGACCACGAATTCATCACCGACGTCGCACCGCTCAATGCAGCGCTCGGGACCGATGGAAAGTTTCTCGTCATCTCGGGGCAGGAAGTCACGCAGCGAGTCGCGGACGCGACGCACCCGGATGGCTGGCGGCAGGCACACGTGAACGCGTTAGGCACCGAGGCGGTAATTCGTCCCTTCGGGGAAAAGAACATCGCGCGCGACATGACGATCTCGCAGACGTACAGCCGCCACGTTCCCGCGATTCGCACGGGCGGCGGCGTTGCGCAGATAAACCATCCGAACTACCGCTGGTCCGTTAACCTGGCCGACATGGTCGACTTGCCGGACTCGACGCTCTTTGAGCTCTGGAACGCGCACGTCTTCGTGAACAACCTCGGCGGCGCTGACAGCGCTGGGAATCGCGCGCCTTCCACCGAAGCGTTATGGGATTCCTTGCTGACGCGCGGCAAGTTGCTCTTCGGCGTCGCCAGCGACGATAGCCACAGCTTCAAGCCGGAGGAAGCCGAAAATCCCGAGGCGACGCGTCCCGGGCGCGCGTGGGTCATGGTGCGCGCCGCCAGCTTAACGCGCGACGCAATCCTGTCTGCTCTCGCGCGTGGCGACTTCTACAGCTCGACCGGCGTAACGCTGCGTGCGTACACCGCCGACCCACGTGAGATTCGGCTCGAAATCGAGCCGTACAACGATCGCCGTTTTCTGATCGAGTTCATCGGACGCGGGGGGCGCGTGCTTACTGCGGTCACGGGCACAACCGCGCGATACGCGATAGGCGGGAGCGAAGGCTACGTGCGCGTGCGCATCAGCGACTCAAACGGTCGCCGCGCGTGGACGCAGCCTGCGATCGTGAGCCCCACGCGTTAGGCTCTATGGAATAAGTATAGCCCTTGTATTTCGGGTGCGCGGAGCACTCGCTCCCAACACAAGCAGTCGAATTGCCGTACGTGACCGTACCAAGGGTTGTGGCTTGGCCACTGCCACCGGGTTTCCGCTGGCGTTGTGCGAGATGGACGAGCTCTCGCGCCGCCGATTCAAGCGCTGATCTCGGCCTTCGATCTACAACCATAGCAGGTCAGCGACTGTCGTAAGCCTGACGCCTTCCCAGGAATGCGATACATGCGGGTTGGATTGTGCTGGCCATTGCTTCTGTGCGCGCCGTCTGCCGTTGGCGCGCAGTCGCTGGAGATCCGGACGGCGCCAAGCGCGCGCGTGTATCTGCACGAAGTCAACGGCGGGGCCGGACTGGTTGACTTTGTCGTGCAGAACGTCGCCGTAGTCAATCGAGGCGCCCAGCGCCTAACGCTACAGAGCGTGCGCTACGAGGTGCTCCGTCGCGACCAAGTGATTCTCGCGCAGTACTTTCCGCGAGAGATGCTCGAACCACTGTGGCGCTTGCTGCGCGGCTATCTCGATCGGCCGCGCAACATGACATCGCAGGCCTCCGCCTTCCTCTTCGACTCGCTCCTGGCGAGCGGTGTGACGCTGGCAGCGACGATCTCGCTGGAGCCAAACTCTGCGGTACTGCTCGCCCGGCGCCCGTTCGTACTGAGCGTTGTCGTTCCCGAGCGCCTGCGAATCTCGGCTAGCGCCGTCAATGACTCCGGGGTGGAAGTAAGCACGCACATCGAGCTCGAGCTCATTCGGCATGCGTCACCTAACGAATATCGCTTGCCGATGGACGGGCGCTGGTACGTAGCCTCGAGCGCGTCGCTGCAGAGTCACCACCGCTGGCGTCCGTCGAGCGAATTCGCGCTCGACCTCACGCAGATTGGCGCAGGTGGCAGCAGCTACCGAGGCGCCGGCACCAGCGTCAGCGACTACTACGCATATGGAAGCATTGTACTCGCCGTCGCGGCAGGACGCGTCGTCGCCGTGACGACCGACGTGGCCGACAACGAACTGCCGAAGCCTAACGAAGCGCGCGGCGATTTCGCGCGCCGCGTGCTCACGCCCCTATGGGAGCGCGATCCAACCGGGAAGCTCGCCAACGGCAACATCATCGTGATCCAGCACGCTGGCGGCGAACATTCGTCCTACGCGCACCTGCGGCGCGGAAGCGTGCGCGTGCGTGTTGGCGACAGCGTGAGCGCAGGCCAGCCAATCGCCCAGATCGGATTCTCAGGCGATGGATTCGAGCCGCACCTGCACTTTCAGATCACGCGCGGTCCCGATCCGCACTTCTCAGCGGGCCTGCCCGTATCGTTCGTCAATATCCGACCGATCGGTTTCAGTAGCACGATCGATCAGGAGCCGCGCCGAGCGCTGCTTACGGGTGAGTTTGTAGAGACCGTTAGGCGCTAGCAGCCAGCAGCGCCTAGCAGCTTAGCGCTTCGGATTCGTGTTGAAGATCTTGTTCATGATCATCCACTTCCCGTCGACCTTGAGCAGCGTGAAGTAGTCAGTGAGGACGGCGTTCGGATAATCCAGCTCGACCTTCGCCATCGCGGCATCGCCTGTCACGTCTACGCTCACGATGCGCCGTTTGCGCTTGTCTTCGTCGGCGGCTGGTTTCCCCGCGGCACCGGCGATGTAGTCCTCGGACGTGCGCATCGAGAACTTCCCGTCGCGATTGAAGTACAGCTTGGAATCGGGATGAAACACCACGCGGAAATGCGCGCCGTCGCCCGTCGCGTGCCCGAGCAGGTAGTGCTGCAGCGCGGCACGGACCTCGGCCTCGTCCGCAGCGTTAGGCATGAGCCTGGCACTGGTGATAACGGTTGCGAGTGAGACCAGGCCAGCACAGATGAGGATTCGCGAGCGCATCAAGGAACTCCGGAACGAGGCGGACGCGAAAACTCGTCACTCGGCTCGCCGCAGACAACAGAAGGCGGCTAGGCCTTGTCCCCTTCGAGCGTAGTCGCCGCCGAGCAGGTTCTACCGAGGACGCAAGACGGCCGGGCTGCGGCAGCCAGTTTGAGCACGGGCCGCTGCCGGGGATTCCCGTTACGTGGTCGTTCTCGGCGGCGGGCGGAAAAGTCGTGGGCGGCGTGGAAGGTGCGACAAACACCTTTGCCAACGTGCAGGGCGCCCCTTCACGCCACAGTGTTAGGCGCTCCGGCTTCGCTCGCGCGACCCGTGAGCGCCACCGCTTAGCTACTTCTCGAAGTCGAGATCCGGCTGCTCGCTTTCGACAGGCGCTTCGCCGACTGGGACGTCGCCATTCTCTGCACCCGACTTGTCGTCTTCAGGAATCACGCGCGCAACGGCCGTCACCGCATCACCGATGTCGAGGTTCACCAGCTTCACGCCCTGCGTGTTGCGCCCAGCCACGCGCACCTGTGAAACGGGCGAACGGATGATCATCCCGCCTCGCGTAATGATCATGACTTCGTCCTCCGGCAACACTTCGAGCAGTGCCACCACATCGCCGGTTCTGTCAGTGCGATTCACTGTAAGGATCCCCTTTCCGCCACGCTTCTGCACTCGATACTCGTCGATGTGCGAGCACTTCCCGAGACCCTTCTCGGTCACAACCATGAGAGTCGCTTCGCGCTTGACCACCACCATGCCGACGACGCGATCGCCGTCGCGCAGCTCGATTCCCTTCACACCGGTCGTGTCGCGGCCCATCTCGCGCACGTCGCTCTCGTGGAACCTAACGCTGAGTCCATGCTTCGACGCAATCACGACATCGTTGTTGCCGTGCGTGACTTGCACGTCGATCAGCTCGTCGCCCGGCTCGATCTTGATCGCCTTGATGCCGGTCGTGCGCGGATTCGAGTACTCCGAAAGGCGCGTCTTCTTGACCGTGCCCTGCCGCGTGCAAAAGAGAAGGAACTCGTCGTCCTTGAATTCACGTACGAAGACCATGGACTGGATCTTCGTGTCCGGAGAGACGTTGATGAGGTTGACGATCGGCTTTCCCTTGGTCGCGCGCCCGCCTTGCGGGATCTCGTAGACCTTGAGCCAATAGCAGCGGCCATCGTCGGTGAACACGAGGATGTAATCGTGCGTCGAGCCGACGTACAACCGCTCGACAAAATCCTCGTCGCGCAGCTCCTGTCCCGTTAGGCCTTTCCCGCCGCGCCGCTGCATGCGGTAGGTCGAGATCGATGTGCGCTTGATGTATCCCGAGTGCGAGACCGTCACCACCATATCTTCTTCGGCGATGAGGTCTTCGACGGTGAACTCGTCCTGATCGCTCGTGATCTCGGTGCGGCGTTCGTCGCCGAACTTCTCGGCGATCTTGTTCAACTCGCCCTTGATCAGCGACATGCGCTTCGGCTTCGAGCCTAACAACTCCTTGAGCTTCCCGATCGCGACCCGCACCTCCTTCAGCTCTTCTTCCAACTTCTCGCGCTCCAAGCCCGTGAGCCGCGCGAGACGCATGTTGAGAATCGCCTCCGCCTGCTTCTCCGACAGCTTGAATCGCGTCTGCAACTGCGTGCTCGCCGTCTCCGTGTCCTTGGCCGCGCGAATGAGCTTGACCACCGCGTCGATGTTGTCGACGGCGACCTTGAGGCCCTCGAGGAGGTGCTCGCGCTCCTGCGCCTTATCCAGCTCGTACTGTGCTCGGCGCGTGACGACTTCGTGCCTGTGATCGACGTAGTGCTGCAGCGTTTCCTTGAGCCCCATGATCTTGGGGACCAGCTGCCGCGTGTTCGCGTCAGGCACGAGCGAGAGCATGATCACGCCGAACGTCGACTGCATCGCGGTGTGCTTGTACAAGCCATTGAGCACAACACGCGGAATCGCGTCGCGTTTGAGCTCGATCACGACGCGCATGCCGTCGCGATCCGATTCGTCGCGCAGATCGCTGATCCCTTCGAGCTTCTTGTCCTTCACCAACTCGGCGATGTGCTTTACCAACTCCGCTTTGTTCACCTGATACGGCAGCTCGGTGACGACGATCGATGCCCTGCCCGACGTCTCCTTCTCCTCGATCACCGCTCGCGCGCGCATAACGATTCGGCCGCGCCCGGTCTCCTGATAGTCCTTGATCCCCTCGCGACCGTAGATGAAGCCGGCCGTGGGGAAATCGGGCCCGCGAACGAGCTTGCGCAGCTCCGCAGTCTCGATCTTGGGGTTGTCGATCATGGCGACAGTCGCCGTGATGATCTCTTTGAGGTTATGCGGCGGAATGTTCGTCGCCATCCCGACCGCGATGCCTGACGAGCCATTGACCAGCAGGTTCGGAAACGCCGCTGGAAGGACGCGCGGCTCTTGCAGCCGGTCGTCGAAATTCGGCGCGAAATCGACCGTATTCTTCTCGATGTCCTCCAGCAGCTGGATCGCGACGTTCGTTAGGCGGGCCTCGGTGTATCGGTACGCAGCCGGCGGGTCGCCGTCTACGGATCCGAAGTTTCCCTGGCCATCGATGAGCTGGTAGCGCAGCGAGAAGTCCTGCGCCATGCGAACCAGCGCGTCGTAGACGGCCGAGTCACCATGTGGGTGGTATTGACCCAGCACATCACCAACCACTGTCGCGCACTTCTTGTGCGGCCGTCCCGGCACCAAGCCCAGGTTGTTGAACATCGAGTACAGCACACGACGGTGCACCGGCTTCAAGCCATCGCGCACGTCAGGTAGCGCGCGCGACACGATGACGCTCATCGAGTAATTGATGAACGACTCTTTCACCTCATCGTCGATGAGGCGGGCGAGAATACGCTCGCGGTTGTTCGGGGCTGTCATTGCGGACGCGGCTTGTAGAATTGACGTCCGCGGGAGGTCTTCCGGCGGACCGCGAAATCTAGCGGAGTGTTGTGTTAAAACTCTAGTGGCAGAACGCGAGTGAAGTCGTTGTGCACAAACAATTTGCGATCGTTGTCCGGGGCGCTGAAATCAGCCGCTGCCATGGCGTCGATCAGGCCGCTACGATTGGGCCCTCATGCACCCGTTTCGAAGCGCATTTCGCTGGGATCCGACGCGGCCGCACATCCTTGTCATCGCCTGCTCCGACGGCCGTTTGCAGGAGCCGACAGACGAGTTTCTCGCCCGCTCGTTAGGTGTCCGCCAGTACGACCGCCTGTACGTTGCCGGCGGCGGCGGCGCGCTTTCGCCGAGCGGGAGGGACTTTCTCAGAGCGCAGCAATTGCGTCGCGAATGCCGCTTCCTGGTCGATGCGCATGAAATCGAGGAGATCGTGCTCCTCTTTCATGGACCGTCAAGTGATGGGCCACCCGAGGCGATGTGCGCCGACTATCGCCGCAAGTTGCCCCAACTCGCCGTCAGCCGGCTGCGCGATCAGCAGCAACGCGACGCGGACGAGCTGATGTCGCGCTGCGATGAATGGGCCGGCAGCGCGCGCGTCCGTGTGTACCGCTGCGAGACTACCGCCACGGGTGCGTTGGAGTTCGTCCCCCTAACGAGCCACGAGCTCGGTCGTTGATGACCGAAAGCGTAGCGCTGCCGATTTCGCGTATCGCGGATCAGCGTACGAGTAAGATGCGCTGGTTAACCGGGTAGACCCACTCGATGCCTCGCGGCGTGACGATCGCGTCGTCCTCCAGCGGTATGCGCACCTTCTTTCCGCCCCATGCATCGGCCGGCGTATACGCAAACAGCTCGATCGAGAAGAGATTCGTCGGCCGGATCTCGTACTTGAGACGCCCGGGATTGAAAAACGCGATCGAGGGGCCGATCCCGTGGCCCCAGTCGCCGACCGAGTGGTTCCCCACGATGAACTCGGTACTCGCGTCGTTGGACGGCTGGTTGAACGTTGTCATCTGCTTGAAGCCGGCCCTAACGAGTGCCTGATTGATGTCCGCCAGCGCGGATTCCGCCGTCTTCCCGGGCTTGATCGTCCGTTGCACCACATCCCGAACCTTGAGGGCCTGGTCGAACGCGCGCTGTAGCCAGGCTGGCGCCGCCGTTTCGCCCGGCTTGAGTACATAGGCAATGCGCTTCTGGTCTGTCCACGTGTTCAGGTAGCCGACGCCGAAATCGATCATCATGAGATCGCCACGCTGAATGACGCGATCGTTCGATGTCGCTTCGATTCCGTTAGGACCCGTGATGTAGATGCTCGGCACTTCGAATGATGAGCCCAGTCCGCGACGTAGTTGCTCGTCCTGAATCCACCATGCCACGTCGGCAAGGGTGGTCTGACCCGGCGTGATGACTTCATTGGATAACGCACGCTCCGCGATTTGCCGTCCTATCTCACCTGCTTCGCCAAAGGCTACGATCTCCGACGCGACACGGCGCGACGAGAAGTCCGACACGAGCTTCTCGGCGCTTGCTATTCGATCGACGAACGGCGCGCCTAACGTTTTTACGATGTGTTGATAGAGCGTATGCGTGAGGCCATCGGCGAGACCCATCTCCTCGGATATGTTGAGCCCGATGCGCTTTGGGTTGCGCGCCCGCACGAACGCGGCGAGATCCGCTCCATCCTGGCTCACGTCGTATGCACCGCAGCGCGCGCGATGGTGATCGGTGATACCTAACGCGGCGCGCTCGATGCGGTCGCCGCCGCGATCGGTGAAGATGTAGTAGCCGATGCTCCCAACGTAGCCGCGGCCCAACAGCTCCCACTGCGGGTAGTGCCCTTCCTTCATGGCAACGATCCACATGTCGATGCTGTTCTCGCGCATCGCTTCCGGCAGGATGTAATCGAACTTTTCGCGCCGGATCTGGCAAAGGCGATCCCAGCGGACCTTCGCCTCCTGCGCCCGCCCCGCGCTTGGACCGATCAGGGCGAAGGCGAGTCCCAGCGCGTGGCAAATGTGTCCCTTCATGAACCATGAGGTCATATGCATATCTCTTCGCCTAACGGGTTACCCACAGAGCGCGCGGTTTGCGAAACTCGTGACCTCGCGGCGAGCTGTCACGCTCCACGTGAAGCCTAACGTGGGGCCAACGCTCAAGCAGGCTCCGTATCGCAAGGCGCATCTCGAGACGGGCCAGGGCCGCACCGAGACAGTAGTGCCGGCCGAACCCGAACGAAACATGGTCGCCCGCGTTCGCCCGGGTGATGTCGAAGCGGTCCGGATCGGCGAAGTGAGCAGGATCGCGGTTCGCCGCACCGATCATGCATTGCACGATGTCGCCCTCGCCGATTGGAACGCCGCGGACCGTCACCGCGCGAGTCGCATAACGTGTGCACGTTTGCACAGCCGGTTCCCAGCGCAGAGACTCCTCGATGGCGGCATCGAGCGCCTGATCGTCGCGCACAACAGCCGAACGTGCATCGTCGTGCGTCAACAGCGCCCATAACGCGTTCAGCATCGCCGCTTCGGTTGTTTCGATGCCGCCGAAGAGCACGATGAGCGTGTTCGAAAGCAGCTCCTCGTCGCTCAGTCGAGCCGGCGGTGCGAGCGAGACCAGGTGGCTGATGAGCGACCCTTGTGCCTCCTCCGAGATCGGCGCGATCAGCTCGGCGACGGCGCTGCGAAACGCAGCTGCCGAGTTGCGTCCTTCTTTGCGCGCCGCGGAGTGCGGATCGTGCGTCGCGAGCGCTGCCGCGAAGGCATCGTACCACTCACGGATGCGATCATGCATCTCTTCAGGCATGCCGATGATGTCGGCGACAACAGCCAGCGCGAGTGGGCCCGCGAGCGTCGCGCGTAGATCGACGGACTCGTTAGGTAATCGCCGTTCGATCGCATCGAGCATCTCGTCGATTCGCGCGCGAACGACAGGAGCCGCCTCGACCTCCACCGCGCGTCGATTGAACGGTGGTGCGCACGCACTCTTGTAGCGCCGCTGCGACTCCCCCTCAGCACTCAACATCTGCGCGCCGAACGTGTCCCGGATCGGCGACGACGAATGGTCGGTGCTGAAGGTTTCCGGGTCGCGAAGGATCTCGAGCACGTCGTCACGTCGAGTGACGAGCCACATCAGGCCACCCTGAGACGTTGCGCGCGCGACGGGCTCTTCCTTCCGCAGCCGATGCAGCGTCGGGTATGGGTCGCCGCCAAGCGATTCGAGATCGATCAAATGCCTGCCTCTTTTTGGGACCTCCAAATCCAGCTGACCTCTGACCTCTGACTTCAGGCCTCAGACCTATCTATCTTCGGCACGTGACAACAATCGCCGCCAAACCGGAGCGAGGCGAGACGCCCACGCCCAGCCCTGTGCAGACAATACCGCATTGGATCGGCGGCGAGCCCGTCACTTCGTCGGCGGGTCGATCTGGCGACGTCTTCGATCCGACCGCCGGCCGCCTGACGCGCCGCGTCGGCTTTGCAGACCTCAATGTCGTCGAGCAGGCCGTTCAGTCTGCGGCCAAGGCGTTCGAGGAATGGGGCGCTGCGTCGCCGCTGCGTCGCGCGCGTGTGATGTTCCGCTTCCGAGAGTTGATCGATCAAAATCGCGAAGAGTTGGCTCGGATCATCGCCAGTGAGCACGGCAAGGTCTTGAGCGACGCGCTCGGCGAAGTGCAGCGCGGCCTGGAAGTCGTCGACTTCGCCTGCGGTATTCCGCATCTCATGAAGGGTGAGTTCGCCAATCAGGTCTCTTCGGGTGTGGATGCCTGGTCTCTGCGTCAACCGTTAGGCATCGCCGTCGGCATCACGCCGTTCAACTTCCCCGTGATGGTGCCGCTCTGGATGCTCGCGCCGGCGATCGCCTGCGGCAACGCCTTCATTCTCAAGCCGTCGGAGAAGGATCCATCGGCCCCCGTTAGGCTCGCCGAGCTGCTGATCGAGGCCGGTGCGCCGCCGGGCGCGCTCAACGTCGTGCAGGGCGATCGCGTCGCGGTGGAATCATTGCTCGCCCATCCGCGTGTCGACGCCGTGAGCTTTGTCGGATCCACGCCGGTCGCGCACTCGATTTATGTCAGCGCTGCCGCCGGCGGCAAACGCGTGCAGGCGATGGGCGGTGCCAAGAACCATCTCATCGTGATGCCTGACGCCGACATGGATCAGGCTGTGGACGCGATCATCGGCGCCGCGTACGGCTCCGCCGGCGAGCGCTGCATGGCGATTTCGGTCGCCGTTCCCGTCGGCGAGGAGACGGCCGACACGCTGGTCCGGCGACTGGCGCAGCGGGTGCGCGCGCTCAAGATCGGCCCCTCGTTAGGCTCCGACGCCGAAATGGGTCCCCTCGTTACGCGCGAGCACCGCGAACGGGTGGCGAGCTACGTAGACGTCGGCGTCGCTGAAGGCGCGACGCTGGTCGTTGACGGTCGCCAGCTGCGCGTCTCGGCATGGGAAAATGGATTCTTCCTCGGTGGCTGTCTCTTCGACAACGTGACGTCGGAGATGCGCATTTATCAGGAAGAGATTTTCGGTCCCGTGCTGTGCGTCGTACGTGCCGCGACCTTTGACGAGGCGCTCGGCCTCGCCAGCGATCACGAGTTAGGCAACGGCGTGTCGATCTTTACGCGCGACGGCGACGCGGCGCGCGAGTTCATGCACCGCGTGCAGGTCGGTATGGTCGGGATCAACGTGCCGATTCCAGTGCCGCTCGCGTTCTTCTCGTTCGGCGGATGGAAGCGCTCGAGCTTCGGCGACCAGTACCAGCACGGCATGGACGGCGTGCGCTTCTACACGAAGCTCAAGCACGTGACGTCGCGATGGCCGACCGGGATACGCGCGGGCAGCGAATTCACAATGCCACTGCACGGCGACGCGTCCCCTAAGGCCTGAGCCTAACACCCAAGAACTAGGTCCTACGGTATTCGGAGCGCCGCGAACCGCTGATCGATCGCCGCTTTGTCGAGCCAGCGCCCACGGTACATGACGCCGGAGATGCGCGTGGTGTTGCCGATGTCACTCAGGGGGTTTGCGTCGAGCATAACGAGGTCCGCCCGTTTGCCGGCTTCGATCGTTCCGAACTCACGCGCCGCGCCGAAGTACTCTCCGACGTTCTTCGTGCCGCTGACCAGGATCTGATGCGGCGTTAGGCCCGCGATCGCCATCTGTTTCATCTCACGGTGAATAGAGAATCCCGGGACGTTCCACACCTGCGGTGCATCCGATCCCATCAGAAACTTCACGCCGGCGTCGTGTAGCTCTTTCATCAGACGACGACGTGCCGCGACGAACGCCTGCCCACTCTCCATCGTCCAGCCCTGCTGCCGAAAGTTGCGCAATCCGGTCGTCCACTGCGTGCGAACGTTCTCGGGCCAGTATTGCATCTCCGGCCACGCGAGCATCTCCTCGAGGTTACCGATCGATTGCGACTCCATAATTGTCTCAGTCGGAACGACCCACACGCCGTTCGCAACCGTCGCGCGCGCCAACGGTGCCAGCTGGGACCAGTCGAGCAATGGCACGAGATTGCTGCCGAACCACTGACTCTGCGGGGCTGACGCGCGCTTGTCCGCCGCTACCATCGCCTCCAGATAGCCGTCCAGGTGATCGATCGTGATCTGCCTCACCTCGATCGCGCGCCTAACGCCAACGTCGGCGGGAACGTGCCCGGCGAACGGAATGGCTAGGCGCGTCGCCGTCGCTGCGATTGAGTCGTACGCCGGACGCAGGATTCCCGGGTGGATCTTGAGGAGGTCGTAGCCGGCCGCCTTCTGGTCGCGCACCATCTGCATGCCGACTTCCGGACTCGTTACCGACTGCCCGTTGAACGAGGGCCCCGTGGTGTAGATCGTGGGGCTGAAGATCTCGCCGCGTGCTGCCTTGCCGCGCAGCTCGAGGTGCATGGGTGAGCCGAGCATGCCGCGAATCGTCGTCACACCGTTCAACACATAGAGCGCAAGGACACGATCAGTGAACTCGGGAGGCGCGTTGCCGCCTGGGATATGCGCGTGCATCTCGGCGAGTCCCGGGATGATGAACTTTCCCTGCGCATTGACTTCGGTTGCGCCGCTCGGGACCTGGACTCGCGACGACGGTCCGATCTCGACGATGCGATCGCCCCTAACGATGATCGTGTGATCGCTGAGCGAACGCTCGCGATCCATCGGGATCACCGTCGCACGAGTGAACGCGATCGTTTGCGTTTGGGCGTAGACGGCGGCTGGTGCCGAGACGGCGATGATGAGTGCGGCGAGAGAGCGCATGGTGTTGTTTCCGCTGGGTGAGACGATGTTCGCGACGAGTGAATCGTCGCGAGCAAGCAATCTGTCTCGGCCGACAGCGAGTCGGGTAGGACTGCTTTGGCCTGTGACCTTTGGCCTCCGGCCTATCGCCTAAGGACTTCGGCCATACTTCTTGAGCGCCGCCATGAGCCGATCGCGCGGCAACGCATACACGCGTAGGTAATTCGCCCCGGTCATCGTCTCCGCGGCGAGCATGGCATTGACGATCGATTCCTCGGTTGCCTGCACAGTCGCCCAGAAGAGTGCATTGATGTCCGGGTTCGGCAGGATTTGCACGCGTTCCACATTGGCCGACGTTCCCACGTTGGGATTGGCCGTCGAGAACGCGATGAAGATGTCGCCGGAGGAATTCCCGCCAACGCCGCCCATGCGGCCGATACCTAACGATACTCGCGTGACGAGTCTTTTTAGCTGGTGCGGCAGCAGCGGGGCATCAGTGGCGACGACGACGATGATAGACCCTTGGTCCTCGTCAGGCGCCGCGGAGCCTCCGCCGGTCGCGCCGAGATCCGCGCAGCGCTGCCGCCCGCGCCCAACAGTCGTATCGCGCGTCGCGATGCACGACGTCAGATCAGGAATCTCTTCGCCAACAGGCACTCCGGCGACGCGCAGATCGCGTCGCGCGCCGTAGTTGCATTGCACGAGCACGCCGACCGTGTATGTCGTCCCGCGAATCTCGGCGCGTCGCGACGCGGTGCCGATGCCGCCCTTGAACCCATGGCAGACCATCCCGGTGCCGCCGCCGACGTTGCCTTCCTGCGGCACGACGCCGGCGCGTGCGGCGTCCAGCGCGGAGATGACATGCTCCGGCCTAACGTGGAATCCGTTGATGTCGTTCAAGCCGCCGTCGTATGTCTCAGCGACGACCGGAAGACCCCACGGCTGTAAACCGGGTTTTCCAACCTGCCAGCGAAGGATCGCGTCGCGCACCTCGCCGACCGAATGCGTGTTTGTGATCCCGATCGGTCCCTCGAGAAATCCGCTCTCCTGCACCCACGTCGTCCCCGTCATCTCGCCGTTGCCGTTGAGAGTGAACCAGGCGCTGAAGACGGGATCGTTGCTCGCTTTCCCGCGAGGGTGAATTACGGTCACGCCTGTCCGCACGGGCCCCTTGCCAACCGTTAGGCGGCCTTCTCCGGAAATGAGCGTGGTCTGACCAACCTCCACCCCGGCAACATCGGTGATGGCATCGAGTGGACCGGCCGTGCCGCCGATCGGGATACCAAGGTCACGAGCGCGCGGCTTGGCCGCTTGTGCGTGCAACCCTGACACGGCTGCGAGCAGACTGAGCCAGACCAGGCGCGAGAAAGACATGGAACACTCTCCAGATCACGGTTGCGTTGTTCACGACCGTCGTGATCTTGCGGCCCGTCGCCGGACCTGTCGAGAGTGAATCGCGACATGCTCACGCGTACTGGAGTACGAGGATGAGCAGGATTGCCGCGATTTTCTTACGGGACGTGCGGCTCGGGAGGCGTCGTTATGCGTTGTGGCTCTTGTTCTCGTGGGCGCCATTCCGGAGTCCATGATGCGGCGCCAAGCGCCCGCGCCGACTCGTCAGGCGGCGCGCTGCCCAGTGATGCGTCCATGCGCTCGCGCCTTTTGAGATGCCGCAGAAGCAGCGCTCCTGCTGCGACGAGGCCGACGGCTGCGGCGAAGGTCAGTTTCACCGCAGCGACGCGCCACATCCAGTCCGGCACATTGATCCGAAAGCCAAAGCTCCACATGAGAATCCCGAGCGTGCCGACTCCCAGGCCGGCAGTCATGAGGACTCGCGCCGCGAAGTGGGCGAACTTGCGGCCAGGCACGTCAGCTCACGCGGCGCAGAGCCTTGCCTAACCGTTCGACGACTTGATCGATCTGCTCGCGCTCGATGATGAGCGGCGGCGACATCGCGATGATGTCACCAGTGACTCGAATGAGCAGATTCTCGTTCGCGAAGCATTCGACCATGGCGTCCGCGCCCCGCGCTCCGACCTTACCGTCGCGTGGCGCCAGCTCGACCGCACCGACGAGACCGATGTTGCGCACGTCGACAACGTTTGGCGCGCCACGCAGCGAGTGCACGGCTTGTTCCCAATACGGCGCCAGCTCCGCCGCTCGCGCGAAGAGCCCTTCCTCGCGATACACATCGAGCGTGGCCAACCCGGCAGCCGCCGCCAGCGGGTGGCCGCTGTACGTGTAGCCGTGGAAGAACTCGATCCCCGCCTCGACGGCGTTGACCACCGACTCGTAGATGCCGTGCCTAACGAACACGGCGCCCATCGGCACCGCGCCGTTCGTGATGCCCTTGGCCACTGTCATGAGGTCCGGCTGCACGCCGAAGTACTCAGCGCCGAAGCTCGCGCCCAGACGCCCGAAGCCGGTGATCACTTCATCGAAGATGAGCAGGATGCCGTGCTTCGTGCACAGCTCGCGCAGGCGCTCGAGGTATCCGACCGGCGGTACGAGAACGCCTGCTGAGCCGGCAACCGGTTCCACGATCACAGCGGCGATCGTTTCGGCACCGTGCTTCTGCACCAACGACTCGAGCGCGTCTGCGAGCTCCTTGCCCGCAGTTGGCTGACCGCGCGAGAAGGCGTTGCGCGCGAGATCGTGCGTGGCCGGCAGATGATCGACGAGCGGTAGCAGCTGCGCCGCGAAATTCTTGCGATTGTTCTCGATGCCACCGACTGAAATGCCGCCGAAGCCGACGCCGTGATAACCGCGAACGCGCCCGATGAATCGCGCGCGACCTGGTTGGCCGCGAGAGATGTGATAGGCGAGCGCGATCTTGAGGGCGGTGTCCACCGCTTCAGATCCCGAGTTGCCGAAAAACACGTGATCGAGATCGCCGGGCAGCATCTCGGCGAGGCGCGTCGCCAGCTCGAAGCTCAGCGGATGACCCATCGAGAACGCGGGGGCGTAGTCCAGCGTCGCAGCGGCGCGCTGAATCGCAGCGACGATTGGCTCGCGGCAGTGCCCGGCGTTCACGCACCATAGCCCGGCCGTCGAGTCCAGGATCTGTCGCCCGTCCGCGGACGTGTAATACATCCCCTTCGCTTCGACCAGGAGTCGCGGCGCTTTCTTGAACGCTCGATTCGCCGTGAACGGCATCCACAGCGCTTCAAGAGACAATTCGTTAGGCGTCGTTACATCGAGCGTGACTGTCATCTGAGTTCACTCCGGGCCGTCACCGGCCCCTAACGATTCGTTTCGGTCGGTTCGTCCTTCCTCTGCTGCGGCAGCCGACTCCTCTTCTCGCTCGCGCTCCTGCACCTCGCGCTCGATGGCGTCGCGCTCGGCACGATAACGCGTGTACCACTCGCGCGTGACCTCACCAGCCAACTCGCGATTCCCCAGACCGAACGCCAACGCCATTGCCAGGGCGACAGCGCCAAAGAGAATCGCGAACGCTGTCGTGACGATGTCTGTGGCGATGCCAAGCTCCTGCAGCGCCATGAAAACAGCGAGCATGACCACGCCCCAGCGACCGACGCGAGCCAGCGTCGGTCCACCCTGCACTGCACCCGCCGATGCCATGATCAGGCCGCCGGTGAAGCGACCGAGCACGATGCCGACGATCATGATGACGATCGCGGACATCAGGCTCGGCAGGTAACCGACAAGCTCTGCGAATACGGCCGCGAGCGACTCCAGGCCTAACGCGTTCGCCGCCACCATGATGACGGCGAACATGATGAACCAGAATAGAACCTTCCCGGCCACGCGAGTCGGGTTGAAGTGCGATCCCGAGTGCTCGATCGCTTCCATAACGCCGCCACGCTCCAGCGCCTGATTCAGTCGCGCGCGACGCAGCAGTCGCTCCGTCGCCTTCTCGGCGAGCTTCGCGAGCAGATAGCCGGCGAAGAGAATGACGAGAGCGCCCAACATTGCCGGCACGATTTCGGCGAGCTGCAGGAACGATGTGCGAAGACGTTCGAGGAAAGTCACGGGGGCGGCGGCGGCAAGCTGGGCTGGACAAATCTACGGCAACTTTAGGGGTTAGGGGTTAGGGGATAGGAACTGCTTTCCGCCCGTGCGGTCTATCCCCTATCGCCTATCCCCTATGCCCTATCCCCTAGTTTCGCGTTCCTCGTTTCAAGTCGAAAAGCGCACTGCGATGGCACTTAGGGCACAAGAGCCATTCCCGCCGCCGCGCGTAGCCCAGCCCAAACGAGCCGCCGCCGATAGCCCGAGTCGTGAGGCTCACCCCATCTCGCGGGCAGGTGGCCGTCCCGCTGCGCTCGTACTCTTCGCGGATCTGGCGTTGCTCCGCGGGCGTGAACTGCGCGGTTTCGTCGGCCACTCGCGCCTGCCCCCGTTAGGCGATGCTCAGCACGATCTTGCCGAACTGCGCGCCGTGCTCGAGTCGCTCGAGCGCGTCTCGCCCCTGCTCCAATGGATAGACCTTATCGACGACAGCCTTTAGGCGACCGCTGCTAAATGCGGCGGTGATCGCGTCGAACTCGGTGTCGTTCCCCATCGTGGAGCCCAGAATCGTCCACTGATTCCAGAATAGCCGGCGCACGTCCGTAAGGAGATTCGGCCCGCTCGTTCCACCGCATGTCACCAGGCGACCAAGCTTGCCTAACGCGATGAGCGACTGGGCCCACGTCTTCTCCCCGACGGAATCGAAGACGACGTCGACGCCGCGCTTCCCCGTGCGCGCGCGCATCTCCTTCCCTACGTCGACCTGGTCATGCCGCAGCGTGTCATCCGCGCCGAGCGCGCGCGCTCGTGCGAGCTTCTCGTCGCTGCTCGATGTTACGGTCACGTGCGCGCCGAGGAGCTTGCAGATCATGAGAGCGGCAAGTGCGACGCCGCCACCGACCCCCCAGATCAGCACGCGATCCCCCGCGCGCACTCGCGCGCGCGTGATCATCGCTCGCCAGGCTGTCAGCGTGACAAGCGGGTACGCCGCCGCCATGTCCCACGGCGCGTCGTCAGGGATCGTCCGCACGTTAGGCTCGGGCACGACGATGTACTCCGCGAACGTCCCAGGTAGGTGTTCGCCGAGTATGCCGAAGCGAACGCAGAGTGACTGCTCGCCGGCGAGGCAATACTCGCAGGTGCGATCGCTGATGCCCCCGTTGATGAAGACCTTATCTCCTGGACGCGCGCTCGTGACGGCGTCGCCGACGGCATCGATCACTCCCGCGCCATCAGCGCCAAGTATCCACGGTGGCTTGATCGTGATGCCAGGCAGGCCGCCGACCGTCCAAAGATCGAGGTGGTTGAGCGCGGCGGCGTGCAGCCGCACCCGAACATCAGTCGGACGCACGACGGCCGGCGTCTCAATGTCGTCGTGGAACTCGACGCGCTCGAGGCCGCCGTGGGCGCTGATGGTCAGCGCTCGCACGGGATTCTGCGCGGCTTATATTGGGCGGACGAGGGGCCAACGGGCCCGCATCCAATGCTCCAAATCAAAGTTCCCCCACTCGGCGAATCGATCGTACAGGCGACGATCTCGCGCTGGCTCAAGCGCGAGGGCGATGCGGTTCAGGCAGGCGATACGCTCGTTGAGCTAGAGACCGACAAGGTAACCGTCGAGGTTCCGGCTCTGAAAGCAGGCGTACTCGTTAAGCGCTCTAAGCAGGAAGGCGAGATCGTTGGCGTCGACGAAGTGATCGGCGAGATCGACGAGACGGCGGTGCCTGCTGCTGCGAGTGCCACGGCACCTCAGAGTACGGAAGCGTCTCAACCTGCTCCTGCAGAACAGCCGCCGCGTGAGGCCGTGCCCGAACGCCGGGCCGCGCCTGTGAGTGAAGTTCGCGCGGCACCTTCAGCGCAACGTGAGGCTGCCGCGCAAGGCGTCGACCTGTCGACGGTGAGTGGCACCGGTCGCGGCGGCGTGGTGAGCAAGGCCGATGTGATCGACGCGGTGGCCGCGCGCAGCGGCAGCGCGACCGAAGCGCCGAAGGCCGCACCTCAAGCCGCGGCGACCCCGCGTCCAGCAGCTGCGGCGCCGGCCGCCGGGAACGGCGCGCGCGAAACGCGCGAGGCGATGACGACGCGGCGCAAACGCATCGCCGAACATCTGCTCGAAGCGCAGCATGCGACGGCGCACCTAACGACGTTCAACGAGATCGACATGTCGGCCGTGGAGACGCTGCGCGGCCGCATCAAGGAACGCATCGAGAAGGAGCACGGCGTGCGCTTGTCGTTCATGCCCTTCTTCGTGAAGGCATGCTGCCAGGCGCTCAAACAATTCCCCGTCGTCAACGCGCAGATCGACGGTGACTCAATCATCTACAAGCACTACGTGCACATGGGCATTGCCGTCGCGTCCGACGCGGGGCTGGTCGTGCCTAACGTGAAGGATGCGGATCGCAAGGGGATGATCCAGATCGGGCGCGAGATCGTGGAGATCGCCAAGCGCGCGCGCGACGGCAAGCTCACGATGGACGATCTCACCGGTGGGACGTTCACAATCACCAATGGTGGCGTCTTCGGGTCGCTCGTGTCGACGCCGATCATCAACTATCCGCAGGTCGCGATCCTCGGTCTGCACAAGATTCAGGAGCGCCCCATCGTCGTGGACGGCGAGATCGTCGCGCGGCCGATGATGTATGTGGCGCTATCGTATGACCATCGCATCATCGATGGTCAGCAGGCCGTGCTCTTCCTCGTTAGGGTGAAGGAGCTTGTCGAGGATCCGGCCTTGCTCGCGGTGGACTGAACAGCTCGCGATAGGCAAGCGGCGTCGTTCCAGTCGTGCGCTAGAACGCGCGCGTGAAGTGACTGTGGTCCGCGAAGCCAGCCGCGAGACCGATCCGACCGATCGACGCGTCATGGCGCACGAGTCGCTCGGCGGCGTGCTCCAGCCGAAGCCGCCTGACGAGTGTGGAGAGCGTCTCACCCGTGTGGCGCCTGCCTCGAGAACGAGGACGCAGAGCGCCGTCTCGTGCGCGTGCTGCGGAACGACGGTGCCGCCGTCGTAGTGCGTTTCGGCCAGCGCGAGGCCGGCGCTCTGCCTAACGAGCACAGCGCGGCCGAAGTAGATCCCGTTCGCGACGACGGACATCGTATGTAAAACAACTTATGCCGCGCCACGGTTCCCCTGCCCTCCCCAACTACTTCACCGCGGACAAACGCGGACTTACACGGACAAACAGCAAAGACCTTACAGCCGTTGTTTACAAAAAGCTTATCCGCGTAATCCGCGGTGAAAGCTTGCTGTTTACCCTTTTACGAGAGATTCGTTAGGCGATCCAACGACATGCCGCTCGCGAGGCTGGAGACGAGTACGAGCGCCACTCTGTGAATGGGTGAGAGTGACAGGGCCCAACCGGATGATCGAGGGTGCGCCTCGCTTCAAGTGTCCAACGAGCGCATCGCTTGAACGTTCTTGACCTTTCGCTGACGTGCTTGGCTCTCTCTCGATAAGGCCGTTACGACAACGTTGTAAACCCTTTTCGCCTGTGCTGCATCCAATGCCGTAGACTGCTGAGACAGCACATGAATCTTTGCTGAATTCTCCGCCGTATTACGCGACAGGATTTGATTATGCAAAACTACGCCTTCACACCACTTCCCCCCGCGCGCAACGACTCGGATATGCATCCGGCGGCGATTCGCGCACTCGCTGGAACGTGGCGCGGAAATTTTCTCGACGAGTCGGGCGTTATGCGGCCCTTCACGTTGCTGCGCGACAGCTCACCGGACGCGGCAGTAGCGGGGCGCTTCCTCTTCTTCGTCGCCGCTGACATCGAGCCGACAGGAGTCCGCCTCCTCGACGCAAACGAGCGCGCCTTCGTGGCCATGATCGGTCCCTACTACGATCCGCGCGAAGACGCCGAGGTGGTCACGGTCCTCGAAGGACTGCGAACTGGTTGCGGAATTGAAGGGACCTTCTACACGAAGATCCCGAATTGGAAGGGGACGGTACGCCGTGGGGAGTTCACTGCGTTGCGTGCCGATAGGGCGAACCGAGCTGCCTAACTTCGCCGGTCGCCTTTTGAGGGGAGCGGGTGCGGTCGCCAATGGTGGCCGCACCCGCTACTTTTTCGGACCCCTATGGCAGACTCGCAAACAGCGGCGTCGGCCCCGGAGCCTTCCGCTGATGTAGTCGTAATTGGAGGCGGCCCCGGGGGTTACGTCGCTGCAATTCGGGCCGCGCAGCTAGGTCTCAAGACAATCTGCGTGGAGATGGACAAGACGCTCGGTGGCACGTGCGTCAATGTCGGCTGCATTCCATCCAAGGCCCTGCTCCAGTCCAGTGAGCACTTCGAGTTCACGCGCCTCCACGCGCGCGAACACGGCCTGGTCGTCGACAGACTCGGCTTGGACCTCTCTCAGATGCAGCGCCGCAAAGACGACGTGGTCGGCGCCAACACGAGGGGCATCGAGTTTCTCTTCCGCAAGCACGGCGTCACGTGGGTGCGCGGGCGCGGGACTCTCAAGTCGGGAAATGTTGTCGAGGTCACCGCCGACGACGGCAGCGTGCAGACCATTGCCGCTACACATGTCATCATCGCCACCGGCTCGGTGCCGATCGAGCTTCCGTTTTTAAAGTTCGATGAGGAACGGGTGGTCTCGAACGTTGGCGCGCTCACTCTTCCTGAAGTCCCCAGTCGACTTCTCGTGATCGGCGGCGGAGTGATTGGGTTGGAGCTCGGGTCGGTTTGGCGACGGCTGGGATCGCGCGTCAGTGTGGTCGAGCTCATGCCCAGTATCCTCCCAGGTACGGATGACGAAATCATCAAAGAGGCGGATCGCGTGTTCCGGCGGCAGGGACTGGATCTGCGCGTAGGCACTCGCGTGACAGGCGCCGAGTTGCGCGAAAACGTCATCGCCGTTCAGACGGAGAAAGACGGCGCGACTGAAACGCTGGAGGCTGAACGCGTCCTCGTTGCTGTCGGCCGGCGCCCCGCGCTGCTCGGCGTCGATGCCGCTGCGTTAGGCCTCGCGACAGGCCCCCGCGGCGATATCACCGTCGACGCGCAAATGCGCACGAACCTGCCTAACGTTTTCGCCATCGGCGATGCCGTCGGTGGGAAGCTTCTAGCGCACAAAGCCGAAGAGGAAGGCATCGTTGCCGCCGAAGTGATAGCAGGCCACCAAGCGGCGATGCACTATCACACGGTGCCAAACATCGTCTACACCTGGCCCGAAATCGCTACGGTCGGCGCAACGGAACGCGAAGTGCGCGAGGGCGCAGGGGGCTCGGGCCCACGCGAGGTGCGGCTGGGACGCTTCCCGTTCTCGGCGAATGGCAGGGCGCGCACGATGGGCGAGACTGCCGGTTTCGTGAAATTCGTCGCCGATGCCCGCACGAACGAAGTGTTAGGCTGCCACATGATCGGACCTAACGTATCGGAGCTCATGTCAGAAGTCGTGCTGGCTATGGAGTATCGGGCGTCGGCCGACGACATTGCGATGACCGTTCACTCTCATCCCACGCTTTCAGAAGTCACAAAGGAAGCCGCGCTCGCCGTGCTAGGCCGTCCACTGCACATATAGCGCAGCGCGCGCACAGCGAGCACTCTCCACGCCACGTAATGAGTTCCTAACCATATGACTACAACGATTCCGGCTCCTTCCAGCACCAAGCCCGCACGCAACCCCAGCTTCGGTCGCTTCTTCCTTCCAGGGCCCACTGAGGTCCTTCCCGAAGTCCTTCAGGCCATGACGCGGCCGATGATCGGACACCGAGGGAAGGACATCGAAGGGATGCTCGCCGCCGTGCAGCCAAGTCTGCAGGCGGTTTTTCGTACTCAGCGTCCCGTCTACATCTCCACGTCGTCCGCAACAGGTCTCATGGAAGCGGCGATCCGCAACGGGGCTCGGAAGCGCGTGCTATCGCTGGTGAACGGCGCGTTCAGCGATCGCTTCTATCGCATCTCGCAGGCGTGTGGCGTCGAGACTGACAAGTTGGAGGTGCCGATTGGTCAGGGCTTCTCGCCGGAGCAGCTGACGGCGGCGCTCAAGGGCAAGGACTACGACGCTGTCACGGTGGTGCACTCCGAGACGGCGACGGGCGCGCTGAATCCAATCGAGCAGCTCGCCAAGGCAGCTCATGCCGCGGGTGACGTGGTGCTCCTCGTGGACAGCGTAAGCGGGATGGCCGGTGCGCGCGTGGAGACAGACGCGTGGGGACTCGACTATCTGCTCACCGGCGCGCAGAAAGCGTTTGCGATGCCGCCGGGCCTCGCGTTTTGCACGGCGAGCGAAAACGTGCTCGAGCGCGCGAAGCTGAAGAAGGACCGCGGTATCTACTTCGATCTGATCGAGTTCGACAAATACATCCGAAAGAATCAGACGCCTAACACGCCGGCCGTTTCGCTCATCTACGCGTTAGTCGTGCAGCTCGAGCACATCCTTTCCGAGGGAATCGAAGCGCGCTGGGCACGGCACCAGGCGATGGCCGAGCGGACGTGGCGTTGGGTTGACGAGATCCGCGAGCGCGGCGTCGAGATTTCGGTGCTCTCGCCGGTAGGGTATCGCTCGCCGACCGTCACTTGCATTCGCCTGCCGGAAAACAAGCCGGGTTCCGCTGTGACGAGCGCGATGAAGAGCAAGGGATTCGTCATCGCATCCGGATACGGAAACGAAAAAGATCTGATGATTCGCATCGGACACATGGGTGAGCACACGGTCGAAGAGCTGGACGTGCTGCTCGAAGCGTTAGGCAGCGTACTCACGTCCTAACGCGAACGACAATGGCGCAATTCGATATTCTGGTCGCGGACGCGATCGCGCTCGACGCGCTCACCCCGCTTTCCTCCGATCCGCGTTTCAATCTCACGGTGAAGACAGGGCTCAAGGGCGACGAGCTGCGCGACGCGATTGCGGGAGCCGACGCGGTGCTCGTACGCTCGGCGACAAAGATCACCCGCGACTCGCTGAGCCGTGCCGATCGCCTCAAAGTGATCGGCCGTGCCGGTGTGGGCGTCGACACGATCGACGTGGATGCCGCGACAGAGCGCCGCATCCCGGTGCTGACAGCACCCGCTGGGAACACGGTCTCGGCCGCCGAGCTGACAATGGCGTTGTTGCTCGCACTGGCCCGGCGCGTACCAGCCGCGGACCGTTCGATGCGCGCGGGCGAATGGGATCGCAAGTCGTTCAATGGCGTCGAGCTGTACGGAAAAACGCTTGGGCTGGTCGGCGCAGGGCGCATTGGAGGCGAGGTCGCTGTGCGCGCGCGCGCCTTTGGAATGCGCGTGATGGTGTTCGATCCTTTCCTTAACCCGGATCGGGCCACTGCGTTAGGCGTCGAGACCGCCGGGCTGGACGAAATCCTCGAGCGTGCCGACGTGCTCTCGGTTCACGTTCCTCTGACGGATGAGACGCACGGGCTGATCGGCGAAGCGCAGCTGGCGAAGCTCAAGCCCAGTGCCTTCGTACTGAACGTCGCGCGTGGCGGAGTCGTAGACGAGGACGCGCTGCTCAAGGCATTGCAGAACAAGCGTCTCGCCGGCGCCGCTCTCGACGTGTACAGCACGGAGCCGCTGCCGGCGGATCATCCGTTCCGCTCGTTACCTAACGTCGTGCTCACACCGCACCTGGGCGCGTCGACAGCCGAGGCACAGCAGAACGTCGCGATAGAAATCGCCGAGGCCGTGCGCGCGGCGTTGCTCGACAACGACGTGTCGCGCGCCGTGAACGCGCGCTGGATGGTCGGGTAGAGCCAGGAGCCGGTTCCAGGAAGCGGGGTCAGACTCCGCACCGGGGTCAGACTCCGCACCGGGGTCTGACCCCGCTTCCAGCTGCGGATTGCCTAACGCAACAGCGTCACATAGAGAATGTTTTCGCCGCGCAACCAGCTGCCGTGCTTGACGAATGCCTGGCTGCGCCGCTCCATCCGAACGCTCGCGACGTGCGCTGGATTCAGCGACAGCAAGACCGAGCCGTCGCCGGCGTAACCACCGTTCACGAAAACGTCGATCTGCGACGCCGTTGACCGGACCTGCCGTCCCGACATGCGCGGTGTTATGAACGTTGGCCGCACGCGCTCGAGCGCTTGATACAGGTTCGAGGCGCTTTCCGCGGTGCGCGCCAGTTCATCGAATGTCACGAGATCGTGCGAGTGCGCGGGTGCTCTGGTCTGTCCGAAAGAAGTCTGTTGCGTGCTCGTGCACGCCATCATCGTAGTCGCCAATCCCACCGCCACCATCGACCGCAACATAAATCCCACCTTTGCTGGTTTGTTTCTTCGCGGTCGACGAGGCCTGAGGGAGTGATGAACACGGTCTGCTTCGAACGCGACATGAGTTGTCGCGAGTAAATCTCACGCGTCAAAAAGCCGTGAGAACTCGTGCTAGTCCGATGACCACTCGGACAACTACTAGGCAAAGCAATCGACGTGCCGGGCTCCCTTGTACGGCTGAGGCGGGCAGCCAAATCGAGCGAAAACCGGAAGCTGGGAGCGCGTCTTTGTGACACAGCTCCCAGCGACCAACTAGTGTTGCCTAACGAGCAAGGCAGGCGCGAATGGCCTTGTGCAGCGCTTCGTGCGCCGCGCGCAGACGCTCGAGGAGCGGCTTCGCCTCTTCCAGGATGCGTGCGACCTCTGCACGCGACGCGCCGCCCGCTTTGGCTTCGCGCGCCTTCTGATGAATCGCCTGCAGCTGATCGATCAGCTCCTTGTTCGCCGCGCGGAAGTCCGCGACGGCGTCCTGAATGCACTGCTTCTGTTCTTCCGTTAGGCGCGGACGCTCACGCGTCGGCTGTCCTCGCGGTGTGTCACGTCGGTCCTGCGCGGCGGCGACGTCGTCGGCCGACGCACTCGTCTCGAAGACGATTTCGTCGAGCTCAGTCTCTACGGCAGGACTTGGAGCGGTTGCGCTGTCCGAGCACGCCGCGAGAATCGCGGCCGTGCAGAGCAGAGCGGTGATCGTGCGGAATTGCATGGGTGTCTCCGAGGCAGATGGTTTGTCTCTGGTGACGCCCGGCTGATCACGAGGGGACGTGACGCAATCGCGAGGCACCACTTCCTAGACGCCGGGCGGGTGGTGTCCCCCCGACCCGCGTTTGGCTAGTGTGACGGTTCTGGTAAGCTGCCGTTAATGCCGATCACCTGCCTGACGCCGACATCCGCGCCTCTATTGTCACATAGCCGTCGGCATTTCTGTCGCTGGAAGGAAACGTGACGATCCAGCTCGTGCCGTCAGAATTGCCCTTGCCGCGTGCGACATCGGCGACGATCGATCCTGCCGAAACGGTGGCCGCTTGTTTGACTGGACCGTATGCGACGAATCGCGCTGACGACCCGGCGCGCCCTTCGAGCGTCACGCGGTAGGATCCGTCCGCCTCGAGCGCCTCGTTCACTACTCGCGCTGCGCGCGACCGCTCCCCAATGCGCGCGACTTCCGCGGGGGCCTCGGCTTGCCAGCCGCCGTCAAAACGCACTTCCAGCGTCGCCGAATCACGAAGCGTGCGCGACGACGAGTCACTGGCTGGCCTGGCGCCTAACGGGAGCCTCGGCCGGAAGCTCACGACAATCGGCTGGCGGCCGTGCAGTGTGATCGCTGCGCTGATGCGCCCTGGCACTTGCGTGATCTCCGCGTCCACCGTGGCGCCGCCAACTGCGACGTTGCGAACCATGACCCGATCCCAGCTCGGAGGGAGCTGCGGCGCCAGCGTGAGCTTGCCGTTCACGGCGTCGACTTCGATGCCTAACAAGCCGCGTACGGCCGGCGTCACGATCATCGACGTGGCGAAGAACTGCTGCGGCACTGCAGTATCGAGCGGCTTGTATACTCGGCCGGAGATCACTTCCGGGTTGCGCCCGCGCGACTCGTCGAAGGTTGTGCGCGCGATCGCCGATAGCGCGAAATACCCGGCGCTCGGATTGCCATAGCGATAAAGAGCGAGCGCCACCCAGCCGGTTACGAATGGCCAGACCGCGCCATTGTTGTAATGCAACGGGTCGAAGAGCGTGCTCGATGCGGCCAACGGTCGCGCGCCCCAGTCAGTCATGATCTCGCTGCTCGCGAGACGCACCGCCATCTGCGCGCCGCGGCCGCGATTGAAAACGTCGAATGACATCGCGGTTGCGGGCCACGCTGTCAGGTTCTCGTTGACGCGGCCGCCTTCAAGCAGCGCGAACGCGTACTGGCCTAACGAAGGGAGCCATAACTTCTGCTCCAGCGTCGCCAGCGCTCGGCTGCGAAGCTGCACGGCATCGCGGGCGAGCGTAGCTTCACCGAGCACTTCCGCGATGCGCGCAAAGCGCTGCAGTGCGGCGATCCAAACGCCGCTAAGATAGACGTCAGAAACAATTCCGACCTGCAAATCACCGACTTCGAGCGCACCCGCGCCGGCGATCGGATTCTCCATGAGGCCGTCGTCATCGCTGTCAGCCTTTCGCGACCACTCGAATGCGCGTCGCAAGTTTGGCCACAGCTCGCGCACGAGCGCGGTGTCGGCCGACTGTGCGAAGTATTCACCTAACGCGAGTATCCAGAACGGCGTCGTGTCACCGTGGTAGAAGGCGTATGGATAGGCACCGAACCAGTCGATCTTGCCAGCGCCCTGCGAAATTTCGTGCGTGATCTTGCCGTCGGCCCGTTGATACTTGGCGTAGAAGCGAAACACACCTTGGCGAACGAGATCGCGATACGGCCCACCCAGCGCTGACATCGCAAAGGAATTGATCGCCGCGTCGCCGCCGAAGAACCAACCGAAGCCCGGCCTGTCGCTCGCTGCTCCAGCGAGGCCGTAACCAGCGACGAGGCCGCACCCCAAATCCGGATTGCAGACCATCGATTCGTCGAGATTGACCTTGGCCCAGGCGAACGCACGATTGAGCGTCGTGTCCGGCGTCTCTACGCCCAACGATTGGTTGAGCAACGAGTCCGCGTGCGCCCGACGACGTCGCCACTCGCGCTCGATGGCACCTGGACCGAGCAGCCGCTGGTAGATCGCACGCACAGAGTCGCGCGGCATCTCGCCACCGACGAGCACGATGGGGATGTAGCCGACGTGAAGATTCACGTTGCCGCCGGGCGGCTCACCAAGCTTCGGCTCCGTGTACTGTTGTGACGCGTCGCCGACGCCTAACACGAGCTGCGGCGGCGCGGCGCTGAGCATATGCGCCGGTACATCAGACGCCTTCGTTACTGCTGGTGAGCCAAGGAACGCATTGACCTTGCGACGGCTCTCGGAGAAAAGAAACGCGCGCGCGTCGGGGTTCCACGCGACGTACTGCCCACCTAACGAGGCCGGCCAGGCGTAGTGCACGTCTGGCGTAAAGGTGGCGACGATCTCCATCGGACGGACAGCGTCTACTTCCAGCAGCATCACGATCGCGGGGAGGTCGAGGGGCGCGAAGACGTGCTGCTTGACCGTGAACGTCTCGTACGCGTAGGTAATCGTGACGCCTTCAGGTCGCGACGTGATCCAGCGCGCGACGTCGCGTCCGGGGATCGGCGTGGTGTATTTGGGAACCCGGAAGGAGAGCTGGAGATCGTGCAGCCACTTGATGGGCCACGTCCACAGCTCGAAGCGTCCGTCTTCCGTTCCCATCGCGATGCTGCGACGGCCGACAGCCGACAGGAAGACGTTAGGCCGCGCATCGCCGTGCAGCGTGATGGCGCTCCCGCCGAGCGAGAATTCCGGGATGGTGCCGCGGGTCTGTGCGCGGAGCAGAGAGGCGCCGACCAGTGACAGCGCGAGAAATCTGGGTACGATCACGAGACTCAAGATGCGCTCGTCGCGGGCCGCTGGGCGAGTGGCACGAAGCGCGCGAACAGCTCACGCAGGTCGGCGGCGTCGAACAGCTCGAATCCACGCGACGTCAGCGCATCGACATCGGCGGCCGTTGGCGTCGACCGGTAGGTGTCGCCGCCACCTTGCTGCGGCTGACGCGGCACGGGCTCGCCGCTCGTTAGGCGCCGCACCGCCTCGAGGATGAGCGGCACACCAAGCGGATACAGCGACATGATATGCCAGAACAGCGAACGGCCTTGCTCGACGGGTCGACGCGCGATCGCGACAATCGGCCCGCTGTCGATCCCGGGGTCGACGATCCAGTGCAGCGTGCAACCGATATCTGCGTCGCCGTTCGCCATCGCGTACAGCGTGGAAAGGATCCCGCGATACTGCGGCAACAGACCGGAGTGCAGGTTGATCACACCGTGCTTGGTGTGCGCGATGGCGCGATCTCGCAAAATGTGACCGTATCGGATCGTGAGGATCACTTCGGGCGCGAAGCTGTCGAGCAACGCGAGCCCGGCCGCCGCGTTGAGATTGACAGCGGTGAGCGGCGCCCCGCCCACGTACCTGCTCAATTCTTCGAACGTCAGCGCGCGCCCCTCGGGCAGCATGCAGCGCTCGACGAGCGGGAAGAGCATTTCGTTCGGGATCGTTTGCTCGACGGCGCGCAGCGCGCGAATCGCAGCCGGCGCGGTTGCACTCCCGACGTGCTCCGACAAAACAACGCGCGTTGCGTGTTTCGCGCGCGCCAGCTCCGGCAGAAGGAGATTCAGCGCGTAGTTGCTCTCGATGTCGCGATTGACACAGCACAGAATTCGCACGGACTCCTCACGTACCTCGTGAAACTTTGCGAGTGGCGGCAAAGTTGTACCGGCGACATTGTTGCGACTCCAGCGTCCGCGCAACGCTCAGTGGAGTCTGACCCCGCCTGGAGTCTGACCCCACGTGGAGTCTGACCCCAGTTGGGAGAATTGAGACATGAAGTCGCCCCTCACGCTCATAGCTCTCGCCGCCGTCGCCGGCTCACCTCTCGCGGCGCAGATGCCGGCGAACGCCCCGGCGCGGATCGATTCCATCTTTGCGGCTTACGCGACGACGACGTCCCCGGGGTGCATCGTCGGCGTGGGTCAGGCTGGAAAGCAGGTATACGCAAAGGCGTACGGCATGGCCAACCTCGAGTACAACGTGCCGCTGACGCCGGAGTCGATCTCCGAAAGCGGTTCCGTTGCGAAGCAATTCAC
Organism: Gemmatimonadaceae bacterium; assembly: GCA_036003845.1. Taxonomy (GTDB): domain Bacteria; phylum Gemmatimonadota; class Gemmatimonadetes; order Gemmatimonadales; family Gemmatimonadaceae; genus DASYRX01. The sequence goes on from DASYRX010000330.1 coordinate 28,907, forward strand.
CGCCGCCGCCCTGGCGCTCCTGCAACTCGAAGGGAAGCTCTCGATCGACGACGACATCAGAAAGTATCTCCCCGAAGTGCCCGACTTCGGACAGCGCATAACGATTCGTAACCTGCTCAATCACACGAGCGGCCTGCGTGACCAGTGGACGATGTGGGGCCTGGCCGACCGCGGCCCCGGCAACGAAGTGCACACGATTCCGAAGGTGCTCGATCTCGTGCATAGACAGCGTGAGCTGAACTTCCCGGTCGGCTCGGAATACCTGTACAGCAACACGGGATACACCCTAGCGAGCGTGATCGTGACGCGCGTTTCCGGCATGCCCTTCGCGCGCTTCACGCAGGAGCGTCTCTTTAAGCCGTTAGGCATGAACAACACGCAGTGGCGCGACGATTACCGGCGCATCGTCCCCAACCGCGCGACGGCGTACAGCCGTGAAGGGAGCGGCTGGGTGCAGGACATGCCCTTCACGATGGTGCACGGCAATGGAGGCTTGCTCACAACCGTCGGCGACTGGCTCATCTGGAACGACGCGCTCGATCGCGGGCTGCTGGGGAAGCCCGAGCTCACGCGCATGCTCGAGACGCAAGGCAAATTGACAAACGGACGCACGCTCGACTACGCACTCGGCCTAACGATTACAGAGGCGCGACCCGGCATCCGCGAGATCGCGCACGGAGGCTCGACCGCGGGATATCGCACGTATCTCGCGCGCTACCCCGAGGCGAACAAGCTGTCCGTGGCCCTGCTGTGCAACGCGGCCAACGCAAACGCGACCGCGTTGGCTCGCCGAGTGGCTGGCGTCTTCTTGCCCGCCGCTGTTGCAAACGCAGATACGACGCCGTCGCGCGTATCGGATGAGGAGCGGAGCCGCGTTGCGGGCACGTATCGCAATCCGCTGACTGACGACTGGTTCACGATCAGCGCGGCGGGCGAGGCACTGCAGGTGGCTGGTTACTTTGGACAGATCCGGCTTATCGCGCAGTCGCCGGGGACTTATCGCGCTGGCGCGACCCGGCAGTTCCGTATCGAACCGAATGAAGGCGCCGTTAGGCAAATCGTAGTGACAACCACGGACGGCGACGTGGCGACGTTCCGGCCGTCCAAACGACCAGAGCTCACCACGACGCAGCTGGCCGAGTATGCCGGCGATTATTACAGCCCCGAGCTGGGGAGTACGATACGGATTCGCGTGGACAGCACGCGCTTGCTGCTGCGCACGTCGCCCGACGAAGAACTGATCCTCGTCCCGTTCTATGCCGACGGCTTTAGGGTAGGACCAACCGGTGCGACCGGCCGCTTTGTGCGCGATGAGCGCGCTCGCATCAAGGAACTGCGTGTCTTCGCGGGTCGCGCGCGCAACGTTCTGTTCGAGCGCGTCGCCGCGCACTAGTACCGTTGTAACACCGTCAGTTGTCCCGCTACGGCCCGCGGTTCTTCGAAGGTTGGAACGGTACTAGGCAACAAAACGGGCCGGCGCTCTTGGCGCCGGCCCTTGGGACACGGGTTCGGACGCTCGTGTCTACTGTGAAATCAAAAAGCTCGCGACGAGC
>DASYRX010000331.1:0-6873 GCA_036003845.1 Gemmatimonadaceae bacterium
AGCCACCAGCCGATACCGAAGAGCAGCAGCAGGACCAGATCGACAATGAACAGCGTATCGCCATAGAACCAGCGCTCGGACCACGGCATCAGAACGCGCACGCCATACTCGTTCATCCAGTCGAGGAATGGATGGCTCAGCACGGCGATCGCACAACCGATGAGGAGCATCGTCAGCTTTAGCGGTGGAGCATTCGCGGGAGGCCGCCTGACGGAAAAGCGCCGCCAGAGCAGGACGCCGCCGACAACCACGAACGGCCACAGCGCGAGCGCAGGAACACTGTGCGTCCAGCCGCGCCTCGACTCTAGACCACTCAGTTGATCGCCGATGAAGATGTACGCGACGTCGACATCGGGAATGTTGGCGGCGATCACCATCGCGGCCGTCGCGAAGCGAGAGCGTTTGGCGAATCCGCACTCGGCCAGCACGGCGCCGGCGAGTGAATGGCAGAGATTATCCACGCGCGAGCCGTTCGCCTAACGAATTGATGGCTACGACGGTAAGGAAGATCATAAGTCCGGGGAATAGAGCCAGCCACGGCTCCGTGCTCATCGTCGATTGCGCCTGGTATAGCATGTTCCCCCAACTCGCGGCCGGAGGCTGCACGCCGACGCCGAAGAACGACAGCGTCGATTCGAGCAGAATACCGCGTCCGACTGCCAGCGTTGCCGCGACAGCGATCGCGGGGAGCGCAGTTGGCAGCACGTGACGCCAGATCTGTCGCTCGACAGTTGCACCGACGGCGCGCGACGCCTCGACAAACCCACGACCGCGGATGCTCAACACCTCGGCGCGCGTCACGCGTGCGGTCTCCATCCAGCCGGCGGCGCCGACCAGGAGCACGAGTGCGGGGACCGAGGGCTGAAGTATCGCGCCGAGTACCATCAGCAACGGCAAGCGAGGAATGCTGAGCATAGCGTCGGTCAGTCGCATCAGGGCGGCATCGAGCGCACGTCCCACATAGCCAGCCAGCGCGCCGATGGCAACGCCTAACGAAACAGCAAGAGCCGCCGAAAGCACGCCGACGGCCAGCGACACCCGTGCGCCATAAAGCACTCGACTCAAGACATCGCGGCCGAGTGCGTCGGTGCCGAACCAGTGAAGGAGGCCCGGAGCGGTGCGGCGACTCGCGAGATCGACGGCATCAGGCGCAAAGGGAGCCACGTACGGCGCGAGCAACGCGAGCACGAACAGCGCGGACAGAAGAATGACAGCAGGCGTACGCAGCCTTGGGCTCATGCCGCGGCGACTCGCACGCGCGGATCCAGCGCGCGGTACAGGGCATCGGCCAGCGCGCTGAGCAGGATGACAGCGGCCGACGAGAGCATAAGGAACGCCATCAGGACGGTATAGTCACGCCTGATGAGCGCCTCGTAAAAGAGTCCGCCGAGTCCGGGCCAGGCGAACACGCTCTCAGTGACAACGGCGCCGGAGATGATGATCGCGGCGTCGAGCATAACGACAGTCACGAACGGGAGTAGCGCCGTGCGCAGCGCATGCTTGTAGCGCACGAGTCGTTCTGGGGCGCCCTTGGCGCGTGCGACGAGCACGAAACGCTGGCGCAGCGCCTGGCCCATGGAGCTGCGCAGGTAGCGCACCCACGCCGCGCCATGCAGCGCGGCCAGCACTGTCGCCGGCAGGAGGATGTGTCCGATTCGGTCGCCCAATCCACGTTCGAGCACAGACGTTCGGCCTGAAGACGGAAGCCAGCCTAACCAGACAGCGAAGAGGAGCTGCAGCACCAGCGCGAACCAGAAAGCTGGTAGCGAAATAGCCGCCAATGTCGCGCCGCCCATCATGCGATCGAGCCACTGTCCCTGCCTAACGGCGGTCCACACTGCGATTGGCACCGACGCCACGACCGCCACGATCAGGGAGACGCCGATCAGCTCCAGTGTAGCCGGAATGCGCTCGACAAGGCGCACGGCGACCGGTCGGCCGTCTGTGTATGAGAAACCCCAGTCGCCTCGCACGAAACCGCTCAACCACGAGAGGTATTGCTCTAACAGCGGTCGATCGAGGCCGAGTGATGCGCGCAGACGTTCGATGTCTTCCGGGCGAACGTTTGGATTCTCGAGATACATCGTCAGCGGACCGCCGGGTACGGCGTGGATCAAAAGAAAGACAACCGCCGAGACGATCAGCAGAAGGAAAACCGACTGGAGTAAGCGGGACAGCAAACGAGGGGTTAGGGATTAGGGGTTAGGGTTAGGCAACAGCCTAACGGATCTCCCACTCGTGGATATTCCAGAAGATGCCCGTGTTGGTCGGGTTCCCCTTGAAATTCTTGAGCGTCGTGGGCACGGCGTCGAGCCGGGTGACGTTGTAGAGCGGCAGTTCCGGAACCAGCTCCGACAACCGCTGCTGGGCCGTGACGAGTAACACTCGACGCTTGGCCTGATCGACTGTGCGATCGGACGCGTACAGCAACGTGGTCAGTGAGTCGTCTTCGATGTAGTTGATGTTACGACCGGCTGGCGGTGTTCGATCCTTGGCAAAGAACGTTGCCAATTCCGGATCCGCCGGCATGTGCCACCAGTGCAGCAACGCGTCGAACTTTCCCTCGAACCATAACGAGGAAATGGCCGTACCATCGACGAGTTGAATGCGCGTGTCGACGCCCACATCGCGCCACATCCGTTGCAACGCTTGCGCGACATTCTCACGGATCACGAAACCAGCCTGCGTCATGAGCGTGAATGAAAACGGCTTACCGTCTTTCTCGCGGATACCGTCGCCGTTCGCGTCGCGCCATCCCGCACCTTCGAGAAGCCGACGCGCCTCCGCAGGATCGAAGGCATAGGTACGAATCGAGTCCGTAAATGCCCAGGACATCGGCTGAATCGGTCCGTTCGCCACTGGAGCCAGGGAATCGAGTATCGTGCGAACGAGTGTCTGACGGTCGATGGCGTGGATCAGGGCACGCCTAACGTGCACGTCACGGAAGGCAGGAACGGCACGCTCGTTCAGCGTCACGTGTTCGTAAGAATTGCCCGTCAACTTGTGGAGCGTGAGACCCGGCACGCCCTCGAGCTCCCGTGCCTTGTCCCACGGCACCAGCGCGACGACGTGGACTTCGCCGCTCTTCAGTTGATTGATCCGCGTGGTCGTATTCGGAAGAAACTTGAAGAGCACGCGGCGGATCTTGGGAAGCGAATCGCCGCGCCAGTAGTTGTTCACGCGCTCGAGCAGCACATACTCGCCGGTGCGCCATTCCGCTACGCGATATGGACCGGTGCCTAACGGGCTTCGGTTGTAGTCCATCGCGCGATCGATGTCGCGTCCCTCGAGCAGATGTTTCGGCAGCGTGCCGCGGATGAACTGCAGTTGGTAGGGCGCGTACACCTCTTTGTAATGCACGATCGCCGTGAGCGAGTCGGGCGTGTCGACACTCGTGATGCGATCGAAACCGTCGGTGCTTTCGGGATTGTAATCCGGCGAATTCACAGCCTGCACTGTGAACTGCACGTCGGCCGATGTGAACGGCTTCCCGTCGTGCCAGCGCACGCCCGGCCGGAGTTTCCATGTCACGTCCATTCCACCGTCCGGCCGCAGCTTCACGCCGCCATTCTCGAAAGTCGGGACGTCCACAGCGAGAAGCGGCACGACGCGCATCGCTTCGTCTGTGGTAACGAGCCCTTCAACGATGCAGGACTGAATGTCCTCCAAAATGTGGGTGCTGAAGCGGTTCATCGTGTCGGGCTCACGATCATACCCGACAATCAGCAGCTCATTGGACGGAGCGTTAGGCGCGCGCTTGGAACACGCTGCAAACGCGGCGAAGAGTAGAATGACTGCGTGGCGCAGCGCTATCGTCATTCAGCGGCCCGAGAGTTCCTCAAACACTAACGCGCGACGCCAGTGCTAGCAGGCATCAGTCGTGCGATGATCGCAACTGGGAGTGAGCCGAACGACAAGAACTCGTCGTGAAACGCTCTGAGACGGAAGCTGTTACCTAACGCGCTCTCGTGCGCCGCGCGAAGTGCCTGGATCTGCTCCAAGCCCAGCCAGTACATCATCGCGGTCCCTGGGAACATGGACGCCTTGGTCACTTCAGCGCGTGCCTGCTCGACGGACATCCCGCATGCGTCGACGAAAGTGGAAGTCGCCGTATCGACTGAGAGCTCGCCGCAATGCAGGCCGAGGTCTACGACGGCACGCGTGAGAAGCCGCACGCGGGTGTGCTGCTCCGAAACGCTCTCAAATTCAGTCAAGAAACCCAACTCCTCCATCACGGAAGTCGCGTAGCAGGCCCACCCTTCGGCCATCGTGCCACCGCAGAACATTGCGATCCGGCTGGCGCAGTCGACGGCAGCAATCTGCCCGATGCGTGACGCAGCCTGGTACGCGTAGTAGTTCTGCACGTGATGGCCAATAGCGCCGTGGTGCACGACGTGATTCAACTTGATCGCTGCATCGTTCCACGTCCGTAGTAGCCGTTCTTCGGACTGCTCATCCTCCACGTCCTCTACGGCTGGTACCACGTAATCGTGGATGGCGACTTTGTCGAACGGCGCAGGTGAGCGATAGAAGAGATAGTACAGATGCGGCGCTGCCTGACGAGTCCACGGCGGGATCGGGACGTAGCGTATGGGCCAGTCTTCGGGCCAGGTCACGACTTGGCGGCGGACAGCGAGGGTGCGACAGGCACGCCACGTCTCGCCGAAAGCGCCGTAGAACTCTTCCGGTTCGGGGTGCAGGTTGGCCAGACGGGCCTGAATGTCGCGCCAGGTCCCTAACGAGGCGGCACGGGCCATCTCGTGCAGGGCGCGGCGCTCGCTGTCGAGTTGGCTGCTCGCTGAGGCTCGAAGCTCAGCGAGCGTTCGGGTGCAGCAATGGCCTCGCTCGAGCAGCAGGGAGAAGAACGCATCACCGACGCCATACTCGTGGTCGCGCGTCGGCTGCGTCGCGAGGCGCTCGGCTGTCGCGAGCAGAGCATTCGCGGCAGAGTCCGCTGAACGCCTAACGCTGACGGCGAGCGATTCGGTGACATCGCCGGACGCGAGCCAGCGATCGATGCCTGTCGTGAACAGCTTGCGACCGCCTTCGCACTCTCGCAGCGCACGTACGAGCCAGGCGACGGGTGTCTCTCGACCACGGGTGGACCAACTGCGCTCGGCACCCGCCAGGAACGTCGGAATCGCCGCGAGACGTTTGGCCGCGTGCTCCATGCGCCACTCGAGATCGGCGAATGGGCGCGTCATCAACGAAATCACGCCGAAGAGTGCCTCGCCGATGGCGAGCGACGGATTGCCAGTCTGAAAGTGTCCACTCTCGTGCTCGGCGAGCTGAATCGCGAGAAAGGCGTCGGCCAGCGCTCGGTCGATCTGTTCCCAGTCTCGGCGAGCCAGCACGTCATCGCCTAACGTGAGCGGGCCGGCACGCTGCAGAGCTGTCCGGAGCGACGCCATTTCGGCGCCGGCCGCGTCCAGGCCTTCGGGGGACCAGTCGGGCAGACGGTCGTCGAAGTCGTGGACGCCCGTAAATGTCGCGTTCACCGGCCGTAGCCGATAATACGATTCGAAGAAGGAATCCAGCGACACTAAGAGGTCTGAGGTCTGAGGTCGAAGGGCTACGGCCTGCCTAACGGCAGCGTCACCCATCGTCGCTCCCGGAACGAGAGCTCGACGGCATTGATGACCTCTTGCACGCGCGCGCCATCATGGAAGTCTCCCTCGTTCTCTCCGCCTCCGTTCACGATCTCGCCAATGAATGACGAGACCAGGTTCGCGTAGAACAATGTGCGCCAGGACTCCTTGGGACTGCCGCCAGGTGGATAGAACCGTTGCGGGACCTCGATCTCTTGAAATTCGACCGCTTCCTTCGTAGCCACTTTGAGCGATTCGCAGATGCCGCGTTCCTCGACGAGGCGGCATATGATCGCGCCCTTGCTACCGTACACGCGTGCTTCGAGTCCCGGATAATTGCCAACGGTCACGAAGCTCGTTTGCACGGAGCCTAACGCGCCGTTTGCGTACTCGCCGATGAAGATGTCGCCGTCGTCGATGTTCATGCGCATCATCGTCCCAGTCGCACGCACCACTCGCGCCGGCACGAAGTTGCGCATAGTCCCAACTACGCTGGCGAATGCGCTGCCGACGAACCACATGCCGAGGTCGATGATCGGTGCGCCATAGCCCTCGAGCGAGGAGACTTGCAGCACGGATTGATCGGCTGTGTGGTCCGCCTGGCGCAGCGGTGTGGAAGGATCCAGCCACTGCGAATTCTGTTCGTAACCGTTGAAGATGTACGGCGTTCCGACGAAGCCCTCGTCGATCAACGCCTTCATGTAGCGCATCGCGGGCGCATAACGAAACGTGAAGCCAAGCTTGGTCTTGACGCCTTTTGCCTTGGCCAACTCGTGGGCGCGCAATGTATCGCGATAGTCGAAAGCCACAGGCTTCTCACACAACACGTGTTTGCCGGCTTCCAGCGCGGCCCAGGCGAGCTCGAAGTGCGTAGCACTCGGCGTGCAGACATCGATCAGGTCCACGTCGGCGCGCGAAATAACTTCTCTATAGTCTGTGGCGACGTCGCGAATTCCGAAGTCGCGTGCAGCTGCTTCCGCGAGGTCGCGTTGTGGATCACAGACAGCGACAACTTCGCAGCGCCCATCGCGCTTGTACCCCGGGATGTGTGCGAAGCGCGCCCAGGCGCCCGCGCCTAACACTGCTACGCGGATTTTCGATTGTGACATGAGGGAGACGAATGTATCCGATGAGCACGCGCTGGACAGGAGTAGTCATCCACGCGAGTTTTCAAATCGCAGGGCAAGGTCAAAGCTCAAAGGTCAAAGGTCAAAGGAGCTCATGGAGCACGATTCGTCTCGACGACGGTTTCTCGCGGCGCTGGGAACTGGAGCGACCGCTATCT
>DASYRX010000332.1:0-37570 GCA_036003845.1 Gemmatimonadaceae bacterium
GTCTTCGAGCCGTTCTTCACCACCAAAGGACTAGCAAAAGGGACGGGTCTCGGCCTCAGCATGGTATATGGCTTCGTGAAGCAGTCGGGTGGCCACATCAAGGTCTACAGTGAGCTGGGGCACGGGACAGCGGTGAAGATGTACTTCCCGGAAGCCGCGCTTCCCGTGACGCCGCCGGATAAGCCCCAGACAGAAGACGAGCCACGCGGCGATGGGAACGTCGTGCTCCTTGTCGAAGACGAAGCCGCGGTGCGCGCACTCGGCGCACGAATTCTAGAGAGTCTCGGATATCGAGTGCTGCGCGCGGTTGACGGCCCCACGGCACTAGCGATTGCGCGAGACGAGCCCCGCATCGACTTGCTGCTTACCGACATGGTGCTCTCAGGACCCATCAACGGACGCGAAGTCGCGACGGAGCTCGTCAGGCTGCGGCCCGGATTGCCCGTGCTGTATGTGTCGGGGTATTCCGCCGAGGTCTTCAACCACGGTGTAGTCATCGAGGACGCACGGCCCTTGATCACGAAACCATACGATCGCGGCCAGCTGGCTCGAGCCGTCTGGGCGGCATTACAGCGCTAACTGCGCTCGACCTGAACGTGTCGAGGTTCGGCGTTAGGCATCCACGTCACTACGCCGTTCGGCGGCGATAGAACGGCGCTGACGCTCGTGAAGCGCGCCGACGCTGGAATATGTCGAGACGGCATATGGGACAAAGACTGTCAGCAGCATCTGCAAGACACGCTGGACCGAGACGTCACCACGCAGGATCGCCGGGCCATGGTTGATCGCGATCAGTATAGGGCCCACGACACTAGCTACGCCGGCCGCTCGCCGAACGACGGCGGGCTCACGCGCTGTAACGAGCCATCTCACGGCTTCACTCCGCACGCTGCGAGAGGCGTAACTTAGCGATGCCGTGCAGGATGCCTACATTGTTGGGCACAGCGAATGACCATGGCAGCGACGCTAGATCAGGGCCGAGCGGCATTTGAACGCCAGAAGTGGGCGGAGGCATACTCACATTTGTCCGCAGCCGACAGCGCCGAGCCGCTTCAGGCGGAGGACCTCGAGCGACTCGCGGCAGCGGCGTATCTGGTTGGCAAGGACGCCGAAGGCCTGGATCTGCTGGTCCGCGTGCATAACGAGTTTTTGAATCACGGTCAGACAACACGAGCCGTGCGTGCTGCCTTCTGGCTTGCGTTTGCCTTGCAGGGTATGGGAGAACACGCACGAGCCAGCGGATGGGTCTCGCGTGGACGCCGGTTGCTTGACGACTGCCAAGACTGCGTCGAGCACGGATACATGATGCTGCCACCTGCGGTACAGACAATGTTTTCAGGCGAGCCGGCGGCAGCATTGCAGACCTTCATTGAAATCGGACAGATCGGCGCTCGCTACAACGACAAGGATCTCGTGACGATGGCGCGCATGTGCCAAGGCCAGGCGCTGATCAAACTTGGCCAAAGCGCCGAAGGCGTGTCGCTGTTCGACGAGGTAATGGTTGCAGTGACTGCTGGAGATGTGGCGCCAACATTTTCGGGGCTCATTTACTGCGCTGTCATCGAGACGTGCAGTCAGATCTTCGATCTGCGTCGGGCGCAGGAGTGGACAGGTGCGCTGAGTCACTGGTGCGAGTCGCACCCAGACATGGTGCCATATCGCGGTCAGTGTCTTGTTAGGCGGGCCGAGATCATGCAGCTACGCGGCGCCTGGCAGGACGCGATGGTCGAAGCGCAACGCGCGCGAGACACCCTGAGGGAGCGCGGCGAGCGCGCCGTCGGTTTCGCGCTCTACACTCTCGGCGAGCTGCATCGACTGCGCGGTGAGTTCGACAAAGCCGAAGACGCTTACCGTCAAGCGAGCGAATGGGGGCGCAAACCGCAGCCAGGGATGGCGCGCTTGCGATTGTCTCAAGGACAGATCGATGTCGCGAAGGCGTCGATCCGTCGCGTAGTCGATGAAGCGACCGACGAGACGCGTCCGCGCATGCTTGGTGCATTTGTGGACATCATGCTCGAGGCAGGTGACGTCGAGGCCGCGCGCAGTGGCGCGACGCAGCTGTCCAGCATCGCCGCCGACCTGCGATCGCCGTATCTGCGCGCTGTGGCCGCCCAGGCAGAGGGCGCCGTGCTCCTTGCCGCCGGGAGTACGAAAGAAGCCATAACGGCGCTGCGGCGAGCAACGGAGGCATGGAGAGACCTGGCCGCGCCGTACGAAGGTGCCCGCGCTGCTGTACTCATCGGTCTTGCCTGTCGCGCGGAGGGCGACGAAGACACCGCAGAGCTGGAGCTCGGCGCGGCGCAGCGCGCATTTGAGGCGCTAGGCGCAACGCCAGATATGGTGCGCGTGGCGAAGCTACGCGAAAAGCCCGCAGCCAAGGCAGAGGGCGGCCTGACAGGCCGTGAGATCGAAGTACTGCGTCTAGTGGCCGCCGGGAAGACCAACCGATCGATTGCTGACGAGCTTGGCATCAGCGAGAAAACAGTCGCGCGTCACGTCAGCAACATTTTCATGAAGCTCGGGCTTTCGACGCGAGCGGCAGCCACCGCCTACGCCTACAAGCACAAACTCGCCTAGCCATCTACATAGAATTACGCACGCGACCTAACGCGCGAGATTGGGCTTTTCGTCCGATGCGGGCGGTTCCCATGTTCCGCTACAATGCGGCTGCAAACACGACGGGAGAAACCGATGTGCAGCGCGCGGCAGATTGAACGAGTCGAAACGATCGTCATCGGAGGGGGCCAGGCCGGCCTCTCAGTGGGTTATCACCTGGCGAAGTTGGGGCGGCCCTTCGTCATTCTCGATGCCAATGAGCGCATCGGTGACTCGTGGCGGAAGCGCTGGGATTCGCTGCGGCTTTTTACGCCGGCGCGCTTCGACGGTCTGAACGGGTTGCCGTTCCCGGCGTCACTTAACGAGTTCCCCACGAAGGACCAGATGGGTGACTATCTGGAATTGTACGCCAAGCATTTCCGCTTGCCCGTACGGAGTGGTGTGCGCGTGGAGAACGTCACACGGCGCGGTGGACTGTACGTCGTGACGGCGGGCGACCGGCAGTTCAAGGCGGAACACGTCGTCGTCGCTATGTCCAAGTATCAAGAGCCTTTTGTGCCGCCGTTCGCGCGCGAGCTGGATCCCGGCATCGTCCAGCTGCATTCCTGCGATTATCGCAATGCAGGGCAGCTACAAAAGGGCGACGTACTCATCGCCGGCGCCGGCAACTCAGGCGCGGAGATCGCTCGCGACCTCGCGAGTGAGCACAAGATCTGGATGTCGGGCCGCGATGTGGGACAGATACCGTTCAGCATCGGCGGATTGCCGGGGCGCCTGTTCCTCTCGCGGCTTGTGCTGCGGTTCGTCTTCCATCGCCTGCTGACCATGGACACGCCGTTAGGCCGCAAGGTACGGCCGAAGGTGCTGCACATCGGCGGTCCACTCATTCGGGTCAAGTCGAAGCATCTCGCAGCGCTTGGTGTCGAACGCGCGGCGAAAGTGGTCGGAGTCCGGGACGGGCTACCGCTTCTCGAGAACGGACACACGGTGGATGTGCCTAACGTGGTCTGGTGCACGGGCTTTAAGCCCGGGTTCTCGTGGATCGATCTGCCGGTGTTCGACGACCATGGGTTGCCGCAGCAGTATCGCGGCGTCGTGCAGAACGAGCCGGGGCTGTACTTTGTCGGCCTGCATTTCCTCTACGCGATGTCATCCACGATGATCCATGGCGTGGGCCGCGACGCGGCGCATATCGCGGAGGTCATTGCGACACGCACCCAGCAAGTTAGGGCAGCCTAACGCGCGATCAGCTGGGCGGTCGATACGGAGCTTTGATTCTCACTGGGGCGATCGTCTCGCCCCAGTGAATGCGCAGCAGCGCTTCGTCGCGCATGACGACGGGGAAGTAGATCGCCATCGTCTCCATGTGCGCGCCGCGTTCCGGCGTGATGTCGACGCGCAGCGCATCCTGCTCCTCGCCGGGATAGGGCGTATGGAAGACGTGCGCCGCGCGGCTCAGGATGAGCGTCCAAGGGCCGTCCGCGCGGGGCAGGAGCCAGATCGTGTACTCGCCGGCCTTGATGTCGCGTCCCTCGAGAAGCACGTCGCGGTCGAATGCGATGCGTGTGGCGGAATCCGCGCCGGGGTTCCAGATACGATCCCACCTAACGAGTGCGGAATCGCCGAACAGCGTGCGACCGCGGGCGACTGGTCGCCCATAGTGAATGCTGATCTCGGTGAAGCCGACACTTTGCGCAACGGAGGCGCGCTGACTGAACGGAATTGTTTGGGCGCCAGCGAGGGAGGAGCCAAGAATTGCGAGAACGGGAAAGAGCACACGCTCCAAGGGCATCATCGATCCTCAAACGGGTCGAAAAGGAAACAACTCACTGTGTTGTCGGACTGGAAGAGCTCGCTCGCCAGGATCAATCAAGAATCTATCCTAACGAGCCCGTGCGTACACAGGCACAATGCCTGCGACCAAGTCCGCGATCGGACGACACAGGCGGGTATCATGACGGCGCAGCGTGCGCAATATGCGGAGCTGTAATTGACCTACGTTGCCGATAGAGAGACTATCGCCCATACGCGGCGCTCGAGCAGTGTTCCTATCGAGCGCGTGGAGGTCTCCGTATATGTCGTTCCGACCGACGCCCCAGAGTCCGACGGCACATACGAGTGGAATCAGACTACACTGGTGCTCGTCCAAGTGAGTGCTGGCGGTCAGAGGGGCCTCGGGTACACGTACGCCGACAGCGCTACGGGACGACTTGCGGCCGATTTGCTGAGCGAGGTCGTGCACGGACGTGACGCAATGGATGTACGAGGCACTTGGAATGCGATGACGCACGCCGTGCGCAACCTCGGTCGGCCTGGAATTGCCTCGATGGCAATGTCAGCGATCGATGTGGCGCTATGGGACCTCAAGGCCCGACTACTCGACCTCGCGCTCGTTAGGCTTCTCGGCGCAGTGCGCGAAAGCGTTCCGGTTTACGGTAGTGGTGGCTTTACGTCGTACACGATCGCGCGGCTGCAGCAACAGCTCAGTGACTGGGTGGCGAGCGGGATTGCACGAGTGAAGATGAAAGTTGGACGTAACCCTAACGCCGACTTGGAGCGAGTTCGTCTGAGTCGCGAAGCTGTAGGACCGTCGGCGGAGCTTTTCGTTGATGCGAACGGTGCGTACGCCCGCAAGCAAGCGCTGCGCTTCGCCGAGGAGTTTGCCGAATCACGCGTAAGCTGGTTCGAAGAACCGGTATCGTCGGATGACCTCGAAGGATTGCGTCTGCTGCGCGATCGCGCTCCGGCCGTTATCGAGATCGCGGCTGGGGAATACGGCTACGATCTGACTTACTTTCGGCGCATGCTCGAAGCAGGTGCCGTTGACGTCCTGCAGGCGGATGCCACGAGATGCGCCGGCATCACTGGCCTCGTTGATGTCGCGGCGCTCTGCGAAGCACACGCCATTCCGCTCTCCACGCATACAGCGCCTTCCTTACATGCGCACGTCTGTTGCGCAGCTACTCCTGTGCGACACCTCGAGTATTTCCACGATCACGTACGCATCGAACGCATCTTCTTCGATGGTTTTCTGGAGCCGATCAACGGCTCACTCTCTCCCGATACGACTCGACCTGGGCTGGGGCTCGAGTTGAAACGCGCGGACACCGCGCGGTATGCCGCGTAACCCGGAGCTGGCGGCGCTGGCAGCCGAACGTGCGCGCGAGGTACGTGATGTCCGGTTCGATGACGGAACACGTGCTCTCTATGCGACAGACGCTTCGAACTACCGACAGGTTCCCATCGGGGTTGTTTTCCCACGCGACGCTACCGAGGTAGTCGCAACGATCGCGGTATGTCGCCGTCATGGCGCGCCCGTGTTGCCACGCGGCGGCGGAACGAGTCTGGCCGGTCAATGCTGCAACGTTGCAGTTGTGTTGGATTTCTCGCGCTACATGAATGCGATTCTGGAGATCGACAGCGCTGGGCGGCGCGCGCGAGTGCAGCCTGGGCTTGTCCTCGACGAATTGCGCGACGCCGCCGAGCGCGAGCAACTCACGTTCGGTCCGGATCCGTCAACGCACTCTCGCTGCACGTTAGGTGGCATGATCGGCAACAATTCGTGCGGCGTTCACTCGGTGATGGCGGGAAAGACGGAAGAGAACGTGGATGAACTGGAGGTGGTGCTCTACGACGGCACGCGCATGCGCGTGGGCCTAACGAGCGATACCGAGCTGCAGCGCATCATCGCCGAAGGCGGGCGTCGCGCCGAGATCTACGCCGGCCTCCGAGCGCTGCACGATCGCTACGGCCAGCTAGTGCGCGAGCGATATCCAGATATCCCGCGACGCGTCTCCGGCTACAACCTCAATCAGCTGTTGCCTGAGAACGGCTTTCACGTCGCGCGCGCGCTGGTTGGAAGTGAAGGGACGTGTGTCACCGTACTCGAGGCCACGGTGCGACTCGTTCGCAGTCCGCCGGCACGGACCCTCGTCGCCGTGGGCTATCCTGACGTCTACACGGCCGGCGACCACGTCGCCGAGATCCTCACGTTCAAACCGATCGGGCTCGAAGGGTTCGATGACGTCCTCATCGAGCACATGAAGAAGAAGGGGCTGCATCCGGGAAGTGCAACACACCTTCCACAAGGACGCGGCTGGCTCCTCGTTGAATTCGGCGGCGACACGAAAGCGGACGCCGATGCGCAAGCTCGCGCGCTAGAAAGGGCGCTGGGCCAACATCCAAACGCGCCTAACGTCAAAATCTTCGATGACGAGCGCGTGACGCGCATGATCTGGCGCATTCGCGAATCCGGGCTTGGCGCAACAGCGAGGGTGCCTGGCGAGCGAGATTCATGGGAAGGGTGGGAGGACGCCGCGGTCCCACCCGAACGCCTGGGCCATTACCTGCGCGAGTTTCGCCAGCTGCTCGATCGCTACGGCTTTGGAGGGTCACTGTACGGGCACTTCGGCCAGGGATGCGTGCACACGCGCATCGACTTCGATCTCGAGACGAAAGACGGCGTCGGTCAGTACCGAGCGTTCGTGAGTGACGCCGCGGACCTCGTCGTTAGGTACGGCGGTTCGCTGTCGGGTGAGCACGGTGACGGACAGTCGCGCGCGGAGCTGCTCCCGAAAATGTTCGGACCGGAATTAGTGCGCGCGTTCGCCGAGTTCAAAGCGATCTGGGACCCGGACAATCGAATGAACCCGGGTAAGGTCGTAAACGCGAATCGCCTCGATGAGAACCTGCGACTCGGCCCTAACTACGCACCGCGCCGTGTGAAGACGCATTTCCAATTCTCGGCCGACGACCGCGGAGATTTGGCGCGCGCGACGTTGCGCTGCGTCGGTGTGGGAGAGTGCAGGCGGCTGCATGCCGGGACCATGTGTCCGAGTTACATGGTGACGAAGGAAGAAAAGCATTCGACGCGCGGCCGAGCGCGATTGCTATTCGAGATGTTGCAAGGTGAGGTCATCACCGACGGGTGGAAGAGCGAGTCCGTACGCGAAGCGCTCGATCTTTGTCTTGCTTGCAAGGGGTGCAAGCACGACTGCCCCGTGAACGTCGACATGGCGACGTACAAAGCCGAGTTCCTGTCGCATTACTACGCGGGGCGCGTGCGTCCGCGACACGCCTATGCGTTCGGACTGATCGGCCGCTGGGCTCGACTCGTGCAGCACGCGCCGGCTTTGGCAAACTTCTTCACTCAAACTCCTGGGCTGACGGCACTAGCGCGATCGGCAGCGGGAATTGCACCGCAGCGACAGATCCCCCGCTTTGCGAGCGCCCCATTCAAGCGGCGAATACGAACCCGTGCGCAGCAAAATGGTGGCAGTGAGCGCGTGATTCTGTGGGCAGATACCTTCAACAACCACTTCCATCCAGAAACACTGGAAGCGGCGTTAGGTGTTCTCGAGCGCGCGGGATATCAGGTGAATGTGCCTCGCGATTGGTTCTGCTGTGGCCGTCCTTTGTACGACTACGGAATGTTGGACACCGCGAGGCGCTGGCTCCGCCGCATCCTCGTTAGGCTTCGCGCCGAGATTCGAGCGGGAGTACCAGTGATCGGCCTCGAGCCGAGCTGCGTGGCCGTCTTCCGGGACGAGCTACCAAACCTCTTCCCTCAGGATGAGGACGCCATGCGGCTCAGCCGCCAAGCGTATCACTTGAGTGAGTTCCTCGAGCAACGCACGTCGTTCAGTCCGCCTCCGCTCGAGCGCAACGCAATCGTGCACGGACATTGCCATCACAAGTCGGTGCTCGCGATGGACGAGGAGATAACGGTGCTTACGAAACTCGGCCTCAACCTTACGGTACTCGACGCTGGATGCTGCGGCATGGCCGGAGCCTTCGGCTTCGAGCGTGAGCACTACGACGTCTCGATCAAGTGCGGCGAGCGGGTGCTGCTTCCCGCTGTGCGCAGTGCGCCGTCCGACACACTCATCATCGCTGACGGTTTCAGCTGTCGTGAACAGATCGCGCAGTCTACAGGCCGTCGAGCGCTGCACGTCGCTGAGGTGCTAGAGATGGCGCTCGGAGCGCAGAAGAAATGAAATCCAAGCTGCTCAGCGACTCCGGCGAGCGCACCTTCGCCATTGTGTTCGACGCAGGAGACGAAGCTGTCGAGGGACTCACTGCGTTCGCCAAGCAGGAAGGCTTGCGCGGTAGTCATTTCACCGGCATCGGAGCATTCCGCGATGCGGTGCTGGGCTACTTTGATTGGGAGACGAAGGAGTATCAGCGCATTCCTGTTGACGAGCAGGTCGAGGTACTCTCGCTCGTCGGCGACATCGCGCTCAGCGATGGCAAGCCGGCCGTGCACGCGCACGTCACGCTAGGCAAGGCGGATGGGTCAGCGCACGGCGGACATCTACTCAGCGCTCACGTTAGGCCGACGCTGGAAGTTGTCCTCGCGGAATCGCCGCAGCACCTGCGACGCACACCTAACGCTGAATCCGGATTGCCGCTTATAGATCTGGATCAATAGAGGGCTACGGCCATGTTGCGAAGAAACGGACACAAGGGCAACGCGAAGGGGAAGCCCGTGAAGGGAAAGGCGACGGTAGCCGAGATCCTCGTCGACCGGCTGCAGGAGTGGGGCGTCACAGTAATCTTCGGGCTCCCTGGTGACGGCATCAACGGAATCATCGAGGCGTTACGTCAACGCCAAGAGGCGATCCGCTTCGTACAAGTCAGGCACGAAGAGTCAGCCGCGTTCATGGCGTGCGGCTACGCGAAGTACACTGGGAAACTAGGTGTCTGTCTAGCCACGTCTGGACCTGGCGCGATCCATTTGCTGAACGGTCTCTATGACGCGAAGCTCGACGGCGCTCCAGTGCTCGCTATCACGGGCCAGACATACCACGATCTCATTGGAACGCGTTATCAGCAGGAAGTGGATCTGCTTTCGCTTTTCAAAGACGTCGCGGTCTACAATCAGCAAGTCATCGGTGCCGCTCAGGTTCGCAGTGTTTTGGATGCAGCCTGTCGTGCTGCGCTCTCATCGAAGGGCGTGGCGCACGTCAGCTGTCCGGTGGATCTGCAGGAGCAACAACTGGAGGACGACGAGCGCTCGATGAAGAATGTGCCAGGGCATTCATCACTCGCATGGACACCGCCCATTGTGGTGCCGCGCGAAGAAGACCTTCGCCGAGCCGCTGCAGTACTGAACCAAGCCAAACGAACCGCTATCCTCGCGGGGCAGGGGTCCCTCGGAGCGGCGAGCGAGCTGGAAGAGATCGCCGAGCTCTTGGCAGCGCCAATCGTGAAGCCCTTGTTAGGCAAGGGCTGCGTGCCTGACGAGTCTCCTTATACCACCGGTGGCATTGGGCTGCTCGGCACGCTGCCGTCCGAGCTCGCGCTGGAAGAGTGCGATTCGCTGCTGATCGCCGGTTCGAGTTTTCCCTACATCGAATTCTATCCAAAACCGGGGAGCGCTCGCGCTGTACAGATCGACCGAGACCCGACACGCATCGGGCTACGCTATCCCGTCGACATCGGACTCACTGGAGACGCGAAGGCGACACTGCGCGCTCTCATTCCGTTCATCGATCGACGGACGGATCGCAAATTCTTGGAGACTGCGCAGGAGCGCATGCAGGAGTGGCGTGAGCTGATGCGCGAGCGCGGGACTCGAGACGAGGAGCCGCTCAAGCCCGAAGTCGTTGCGCGCGAGCTGAACGAGCTGCTGGAAGACAACGCGATCGTGAGCACCGACAGCGGGACCGTGACTACGTGGATCGCGCGACAGCTCCAAATACGTCGCGGCCAAATGTTCTCAGTCTCGGGCAACTTGGCGTCAATGGCGTGCGGTCTGCCTTACACGATCGCCGCGCAGATCGCATGGCCCGACCGGCAGTGCGTCGCGTTCGTCGGCGACGGCGCGTTCACGATGCTCATGGGTGAATTTGCCACGGCGGTGAAATACGGCCTGCCGATCACTGTTGTCGTCATCAAGAACAACACGTTAGGGATGATCAAGTGGGAGCAGATGGTGTTCCTCGGAAACCCAGAGTACGGCGTGGAGCTGCAGCCTATCGATTTCGCAGCCTTCGCTCAGGCCTGCGGCGGAATCGGCATCCGCTGCGCAAAGCCTAGCGACGTGCGGTCGGCGCTCGAGGCCGCGTTGCAGAGTAAGCGACCTGCGCTCGTAGAAGCCGAGGTCGATCCCTTCGTACCACCGATGCCGGCGCGCGTCAAAGTGAAGCAGGCCGTAAACATGGCGAAGGCGCTCGCGAAAGGAGAGCCGCACCGCGGCCGCATCGCCCTCACGCTATTTCGCGACAAGGTGGCCGATATCAGTTAGAACGCCGGTCCGAAACCGACGCCGTCCGGCGAAGCACCGACAGCGATTTTCCGCAGGATGGTTCGCGTCGTTAGGTCGACTACGGCAACCGTGCGGTCACTGTTCAGCGTCACGAACGCCGTCTTGCCATCCGGCGCGATCGTTACGCCGCGGGGAGATCCGAGCCCTTCCAGACTCCAGATGACCTTGTGCTGCGCGACGTCGGCCACATGAACTTTGTTCGCCGTTGGATCGCAGATCATCGCGATGCGACCGTCTGCAGAAATCGCGAGGCGATACGGCAGCGAGAAACCCGTTAGGGTGTCGACGATCGCTCCCGAGGCAACGTCGATGATGCTCACCGTTCCATTTGTGTTGCTGCCCGCCCAGACCTCCTTTCCGTTGGGAACGACGGCAATCCCTTCGACGCGCGGCGCGACCGAGATCGTGCGCACATGTTTGTTCGCAGCGAGATCCATCTCGGAGACGCCGCCGGATCCGACGTTTGCAGTCCACGCGCGCTTGCCGTCGGCGGTCACGCCGACCATGTGCGAACCTGTCGCCTGCGTTGGGATGATGTTCTCAACTTTACCTTCGGCGATGTTGACGAGCACGATCAGCTGCGTCGCTTCGGACGTGACGACGACGCGAGATTCGTCTCCTGGCATGAAGACGACACCGTGCGGGCGCGTGTACGCGCCCAGCGAGATCGTGCGCACGAGACGACGCGACGCGATATCGATCACTGCGAGTTGGTTCCCTGGCGTCTGTGTGCCATACACTGTCACGACGCCTATGCGGCCGCTGGGTGAAATCTGCGCCTCATGCGGTCCTTCCCCGACCTCGATGAGCTGCATACTGTCGGTGCGCAGATCGATGAGCGACGCATTCGCAGACTGCTGATTGGCGACGAGCACGAAGCCACTGCGCACGTCCTGAATAGATGCGTTAGGCGCCGCCGCCGACGCGACGCATACCAGACCCAATACCGCTAGTGAACTGCTGCGAAAGTACTTCATCGCGATCCTCGGACGGAGATTTTGATTCACCAAACAAGGTCAAGAGCAACAGCGATTCGGATTTGGCGGATTGGCGGAGCAAGTGGATAGTTCTCTTTTTCGTTTTGACTCTTCTCGGAATTTTTCGGGATTTACGATGACAGTGGGCGTTGGCCAGCTGGTGGCACTGCAAGGTCCGACGAAGCGAATCCGCTTCTACCCGAGATCGCCGGTTGCGCCACACAGGTTTTTTTACAGTTGACGATTTGAAAAGCAACTGCTCTTCGGATGTAACGAGTCGAGCGGAGCGAACGGAGCGAGCGCCTGAAGCAAAGCAGAGCTCAGCATGCGCTGCGCAGCTACGTTTTTGCTTTTGTGAAAGAACAAAGCGCTTCCGTTCGACACAACTGAACAATCTCTGCGCTCGCTGTTCCCTGCAAAAGAACTACACCAGGCGCTGACAACCTCACGACTAAGAACAGAAAACTGCAGACTCCAAGCTTGGAGTACGCAGTCTTCAGTCGTTTGCCTTGAGCTTACGCCTGCGGTTGGCGCACCACGGCGAAAATGCTCACGAGAATGAGCAGCAGTCCGCAGGCGCAGACGATCGCCGCGCCGGTCGGCAGGTCCATCTGATACGACGCCCACAGGCCGAGCAGACTCGCGACAGCAGCGATCACCCAGCCGATGACCAAGCGTCCCATCCATTTTTGCGTGAGCATGACGGCGCAGACCGCCGGCACAATGAGATACGCAAACGTAAGTAGCACGCCTGCCACCCTAACGAAGCTCACCACGACGAGCGCGAACGCCGCATAAAAGAGGAAGTCCCAGAGTTTCACGCTCCAGCCCCGCGCCGAGGCAGCCTCGTGATCGGTCGAGATCAGCGCAAAGCGGTGATGGAAGACGCCGTAGAATGCCGCCAGCACGGCGAAGACGCCGGCGCGCTGGCCGACTTCAGCGGCCGTGACGTTGAGGATGTCGCCCGTCAGCAAGTGCTCGAGCTCCTCTTTGCCACCCGCCACCCTGCTCAACAGCAGGATCACGCCCGCCGCGGCGACGACGAACGTGATGCCGATGATCGCCTCCTGGGGCACGTGCCGCTTGCTGCTCGTGCGCGACCAGCTGAACAGCCCCGCCGCGAGGAACGTGACGCCAAGGGAGATCCAGAACGCGATGCGATCGTGAAAGTCGTACCCCAGGATGAGCGCGACGCAGGTGCCTAACGTGGCAACCTGCGCCAGCGCCAAGTCGACGAAGATCACTTCCCGTTTGACGACGTGCAAACCGAGGTACACCAGCAGTGGCGGTAAGACGAGACATGCCGCGAGCGGCCATTTCATGACCTGCCACACGACATTGACGTCCACTTGCGTCATGGTTTTTCCCCTAACGCGTTGGCCAGCGTCGTCACCAGGTAGTCCATCATCTGGAAGTAGTCGTTGACGTTCTTGATTGCGCCTGGTTGTTCAGGGATGTCCAGCACCGCCGCATTCGTCTGCCGCGCCACGGTCTCCGCTGTTTTGCGGTTCTGATACGGCTGCACGATGATCACGCGCGCTTTCTCAGCTTGCATCTTGCTAATGACTTTGGCCAGATGCGCCGGCGATGGTGCGATGCCGGGCTTGGGCTCGAGTGTTTCGAGGACTTCGAGGCCGAAGCGGTTGGCGAAATACACGAAGTCGCGGTGGTAGGTCACGATCTTCGCGCCCTTGTACGGCGCGAGCTGCTTCTGCCACTCGGCGAATTTGGCGTCGAGCGTCGCGTTGAACTTCTGAAGATTGGCCTTGAATGTTTCCGCCGATTTCGGATCGACCTGCGCGAAGTGATCCGCCATCTGCGCTACGACGATCTTCACGCTTATCGGATCGACGAGGAAGTGCGGATTACCTAACGAGTGCACGTCGCCGCGCGAGCGATCAAACGTGGCCGGGACTTCGATCATGCGGATGCCCTGCGACGCGACCACGCGCCCCGGCGCACCGGCCGCGATCCTGTCGTTGCGCGCGCTCTCCAGCAGCGGCGGCAACCAACCAAGCTCCAGTTCCGCGCCGCCTTCTATGAGCACGTCGGCGCGGTTGAGCGTCACGATGTGGCTCGGCTTGGCGTCGACGAAGTGGGGATCTTCGGTCGGCTTGGCGAGCGCTTTGACGTCGACAGCGTCACCGCCGATCGCACGCGCGAGCGCGGCGAGATCCGGCGTGGTTGCGACGACGCTGATCTTTGCGCCAAATGGCAGAGCCGCGCCTGACGCTGCGATGAGCAAGCCGGCCGCAACTCTCCGGAAAATCATATTCTTCATGTGAAACTCTTCTCTCTAGAATTTGTGTGCTGCGTGTGCTCCCAGCAGGAACTCGAACTGGAACCACAGCGAGTGATCACGGCCAATGCCGCTGCGATGGTCATAGTTGTACTGCAGACGCAACTTCGAGAATTCCGTCGGATACCACGTCAGGTTGGGTGACATCCGGTAGCGGTCGGCTCGCAACACAGCGTCGAACGATGCGTCGTCGCCGGCCGCGTAGTCTCCTCGAATCCCCGCCACCCATCGAGGCTTGATACCCCACAAAAGCTCCGAGTAGGCGCCGCTGTCGCGCAGTCTCTCGTTCGGAAGCGTTATGCCCGGGTTCTCTGCCGACTGACGCTCGGCGGCGTCATAACGGCGAAAGAGGACTTCGCTCTGCGAGGAGACAAAGGGGAAGCCCTGATGCGCGGTCGCCGACTTCCATTTCCAATAGGCATCCGCGCCGTACACCTGCGTCTTCGCGTTAGGTCCCGAGTTGTTAGGTCCGAACGCCGCCGAGGCACCGAGCAACAAGACCTGCGTCGCAGTCAGATCCATTGACGTTGCGATACGCGGTACCAAGAGGAGGTCCCCGGCACTCTTCACTCCTCGTTCCTCCGACACACCACCGTGAATCTCGGATGATTCATCGGATCGGAAACTGAACGTCGTGCCGCCGGCGCTGTTGAACACGCCCAGCATTGCCTCGGCGTACCACCTCGTCGGAAGGAGCCACGAAATGCGAGCGCCCTGGCTCCGCAGTCCGTCAGGTCCGAACATGCGGTTGAGTGCCAACGGCTGATCCACAAAGGCCCACGCGTGTGGATGCTGCGGATTCTGACGCCCGAACTCCGTGAAGAACTGTCCAGCTTTTATTTGCAAGTTCCATGGAAGCGATGCGGTGAGCAGATACGCTTCCTCGAGCTCGATTCCTGTTTCGCCGTTCGAGTCCACCTTGAGCACGATGTTGCTGAAGCCTCGGAAGTAAGGATCCACGGCGCCGTCGAGCGTGACCTCTGCGTTAGGCAGCGTGAAGCCTCGCACCGCGGGGTCATGATCGCCGACCTGCAGCGAACCCACATCGGCCTCGCTGGACCAGCCGGCATCCGCCAGCGTAACGAAGCCGATGTTCATGTATCCGCTGCCCGAGCGCACCGGCGCTTGCGACGCGGCTGATGGCTGCGCCACGGCAGTACTGTCGGGACGAGCACGTCCCAGACTGTCGATGCGGTCCTGCAAGGCTTTGATCACCGTGACGAGCGAGTCGAGCATGCGCTGCTGACGACGTGCGGTACTATCCGTTGTCTGCGCAGCAACGTGGCTGCTCCACACGATGGCCACCGCGACAGCAGTCGCGGCCTGCACAAGCTTCTTTATTGACGTAAGCGTTTCCTCGGCGAGAGTCGTCCGAGGCGCGGTTAACCCCGGAGCGCGTTAGGCGCTTCGAAGCGGGGGAGCCCGCGAGAATAGATTCAGTTCAGACAGTTGCAGCGGTGTGGCGTCAGGCGCCAGACCAGACGGTGAGGTGAGCTGCTGCCAGCCTCCCAGAACGACTCACGAGCAACATCGGGGGCATGGGCAGGTGCTCGCAGCAGCGTGCACGACGGGCACGTCAGCACATCATGAGCGCGACCCTGGTTCTGCCCAGGCGTCTGCACCGTCGAGTTCGGAGCGACGGTTTCGACTGAGTGCGCTATTCCCTGAAACAGCAGAGCAGCAGCGAACGCCAACAGCTGTGCTGCGGCGACAGCGCGTCTTGTCAGTCTGAACCAGCGTCCGAGCCCAGTCATGGATGTTGTGATAACGTAGCTCGTACACGGACCTAAGCCATGGGGTCCTGCCGCACGAGTCATAACAAGCGGTCGGCGTGAATAGCCACGCCGACCGTTGTACGCGGGCGCGTCGTTAACCGTTCGCGGCTCAGGCCGGAACGGTCTTTCTACCAGCCTGCAGACCTACGACGAGGAGCACGACGCCCAGCAGCGCGTGCAGCCAAACGTCGTTACCACCAATCGGGATCAAGCCGAAGAACGTTGGAATGAAGTAGCCGCAGATCGCGAGAATCAGATAGATGGCGCCACCGACCTTTGCATACGAAAGGGCACCGGCTGCAGTCCGTGCCGCCAGCAGTCCCCAAACGCCGAAGAGCACATGCACGACGTTGTGCAACGCGTTCACCGGGAACAGGCCGAGGAGTTTCGGCGCTGTGTCCATGCTGGCATCCATGTTCATGCCGGTAGTCACGAAGCCAAGGACGCCGACGAGCAGGACAACGACTCCGAACAGCTGCGCAACTCGCTGAACCATAGAGCCTCCGAAAGCGTGAAGGGAATGCGGAGAGGACGGAGACCGCCTTGGGGCAAGGTGAGTTTGTGCGCTGCAGGCCGGAACGTCCAGAGCTAGAGCGGAGCCGCCGACCAGAAAAGCCAGAGGGAAACGGCGCCAACGAGCAACAGCGCAGCAATCCCGATCGCCGCCAGGCGACGGAAAATGCCCGTCCCTAACGTCAGCACGAGAACAATCTTCAGCACGGAGTTGGCGAGGACACCAACAGCGATAGCGCGCGCCGCCAGGACAATGAGCTCTTCGGTCGTTCCCAGGCGGTTCATCGAAACAGTCAGGGCATCCATGTCGGTGAGACCGAGTAGTGCAGCCGACGCGATAACGCCACGAGCACCGAGCGTGTCGCGCACGAGCGATATCGCCATCAGCGACAGTTGGAACGCGAACGCCATCCGGATGGCTGACCACAATTTCAGCGGGCTCTCGAGCGTCTCCTCTTTCTTCGATTTCTCCTTGTCCGACTGACGCCAGACGGCGATCGCCGTGATTGCCGCTCCGAGAATGAAAGCGGGGAGCAGAAAGGGGATGAGCGCGAGGGCAACGCGGTGGTTCAGCACGGCGCTTACGAGGGCGACGCGAGGGAGGAGCACCGTGCAGGCGCCGATGACTCCGATCGCGAGCCCGATGCCTAACGAGCGATCCTCGCGGCTCACGCGTGCGAACTGGAAGGTGACCGCCGTCGAGGAGACGAGCCCGCCCAGTATTCCTGTGACGCCGTAACCGCGCGCCGGACCCACGGCCTTTCGCGCGAGGTACCCCACGAAGTTGAGGCCGGTGAAGACGAGAACGACGGTCCATAGGGCGCGCGGCTGAATGCCACCCAGCGGCCCGTAGGTCTCATTGGGAAGCAGCGGCAGGATGACGAGAGCGAGAACAGCGAACTGCAGCGCGGCGCGCAGCTCGGCCTCGCCGATCCGGCTCACGGCGGCGCGCAGCCGCTTCTTCTCGCTGAGTGCCAGCACGATGACGGCCGCAGCGCCGCTAGCCACGACGAGATAGCCGAAACCCGCGAGCGTGCCTAACGCCAACACGCTGAGCGCCGCGACTTCGGTCGTGGCTTCGACTGCCTGGCCGCCGGGGCGCGCCGTGAGGAAGTACGCGCTGACGACGAGCGCGGCAGCGGCGATGAGCAGCGCCACGCCAATCGCCAATGCGCCGACGCTCTCGGACGATGCGAGCCAACCCGCGACGCCGCCGAGCGTGCCGAGGAGAAAGAATGTCCGCAGGCCAGCGAAGCGCGGACTGGGACCGGTGGCGTGTCCAGACCACTCCCGCTCGAGCCCAACCGCGAGGCCGGCGAGCGCAGCAACAGTGAGACGCACGACGATCGAGTCGCTCAATTGCGGCTGCATCCTCTCGTAATGCACACATCCCGGGCGCTCAAGCAAGGGCGCCGACGCCCAGTCCGCTCAGCGCGCCGCCTGAATTGCCTCGGCTGCTGCGGCTTGGAGGATGGCAGCTAGGGCCGCCTGTATGACGAGCGGCCTGCCATCGCGGAGCGGGACCTCTGAAGGGAGACCAAGCGGTGTCTTGTCAGCGATCACACCGTACATAACGAGAGCTGCGAGATACGAGGCAGCCACCGACGGGTGCAAACCGTCCGGCGAGTAAAGCGCCACCGTGGAATCGCGCTGCCACACCGCGCGCCACGCTGCCGCCACGGGGAAGTACATGCCTCCAACGTCGTTTGCGGCGAGCTTGTACGATTCGATCGCGCGATCGAAGTCTGCCTGGCGTGACTGCGATGGCCAAACCGAGTAGAGCGCCGGCCGCGCGCCGATCGATTTGATACGCTCGGAGAATCTGCCGACGTAGTCGCGCAGCAGCGCGCGACTCTCTGGCAGCGACGACGGTCCTTGCTGCAGCACGACGATTTGCCAGCCACCGCGGTCTATCTGCTGTCGCGCGGTCCCGTCCAGCCAGTGATCCTCGAGACTGACATCGGGAAAGGCGACCATGCCGACGTCATATGTCGTGCCGCGCGCCGCGTCGAAGACCGCCTGTACTATGAGCGGCAGGTCGTTCCAATACGTTAGGCTGTTGCCGACGAAGAGTATGCCGGCCCCTGGCCCGGACGGACCGGACACTGACGCCTTGAGGCAGCCGGCGATCGGCGGGAGGGCGCAGAGGAGCCCGAGGACGACGCGCAGCGCGTTGCGTCTGAGCACAGCCGCCTAGCCTCCAGCCGGACGACGCGCCAGGCCGACGTAGAGTAGCCGCGTTAGGCGCTCGCCGCGCCGCGCGCCGCCGAGCCGCTCGTCGAACTCCGCTGTCGGATGCGTGCCGAGCAGCTCGTCGAGAGTCTTCCCGCCGTCGATCGCTGTCTGCACCCGCGTTTGCAGCGTTCCAAGCATGGCGCGGTAGGTGACGAGCGTCGCGCGATCAGACACCGGGCCATGGCCAGGGACGACACGCGTGCGATCATCGATCATTCCAAGCACGCGATCGACGGCAGCGATCATCCCCGCGAGCGAGCCGCCGGCCCACCAGTCGATGAACGGCTCCGCATTCAGCTCGAAGATGTCGCCGATGTGCAGGATGTTGGAGCGCGGCAGCCAGACGATCGCGTCGCCGTCCGTATGCGCGTTAGGCGCGTGCAGTACGCGAACTTCCTCGTCGCCGAAGCGGAACGTTGTAGATTCGCGAAAGCCCGTGGTCGGAAACGCCTCGGGCACTGCTGGCGTTCGATGCCAGTTCTCCCACGAGACAATCGTGGTGTCCTTCGCGGCTTGCCGGGCGACGTTCTCGTGCGCCAACACGCGCGCGCCCTTTGCGCGAAAGTACGCGTTCCCTTCGATGTGATCGCCGTGGTAATGCGTGTTGATGATGAGCTTCACGCGCGGCGCGTTCAGCGCTGTCAGCGCAGAGTCCACGAGTCCGACGCGTCGCGCGCTCTGCGCATCGACCAACAGCGTTCCAGTGTCGCTGCGGATCGAAAGAACGTTGCCGTTCGTGAAACCGGAGAACACGTCGATCCTGTCGGTGAGCTGCGTGCGCGTGAGCTGCAGGACCACCTGCGCGGAAATAGTCGCCACTGGGAGCGCAGCAGTCGCCACCGCGAGAAACGCTCTCGCCACAGCGACGCACCAGCGTAGGGGGTCCCTGCGCAAATTTTGTTCGGTCTGCAATCGATTGCGATGAAAAGGCACGGGAGGAATCTCCGTTACGCACGCCACGCAACGAGGTTCATTTCACAGGACTCTGACGCGATGCGTAGCTCGCGCTAACTGTCAGTGCGCAATGGCCCGCTAAGATCCAGCAATGAAGACCCCGTCGGTGCCCCTACTCTCGGCCGGCCCGCAAGTTCGCGAGCAACGCAACGCCATCGCCACCGTGGCGATTCTCACGGCGATGCTCCTTGTGGTGGCGCTACTGACGCTGAATGGATGGCGCACGGCGCGCACGCATCAACGTGCAGTTAACGCTGCGCTGCGCAGCTACGCAACCTTCGCCGCCGCTTTATATCGAGAACGCGTCGAAGCGCTGATCTATCAGTCGCTCACGCCGATGCGCGTGTTCGCCAGCACACGCGCCGCGGACAACGGCCCGGAACTCCCGCCTGCGCGAGCGCTACGCGATTCCTTGAGCGCAGCGATCGCTTGCAAGTGCCGCACGGTAATCGCGCCTAACTACGTCTTCCGACTGGATCTGCGAAACGCTCGCTTTGAATCGAGCGGTGATTCGGCCGTGGCGCCGGACGTACAACGATGGATTGCCACAGCAATCCCCGCCGCCCTCAAGGACTATCAGCGCACGCAGACATACGCCTCCATCCTAAACTCGGCGGATCGGCGAACGCGGCTGGTTTACTACAGCGTGCGCCGCAACAAAAAGGGCGAAGCGGCTGTCGCATATGGCCTGGAGGCGTCGCGTTCGTCGCTCGACTCGAGCGTCTTTGGCGAGGCGCTCAAAGAGGCGATGCTGCAAGGCATGGTCGCTGGCGACAGCATACCTAACGACACGCTGATTTCGGTCGAAGTTCGCGATCCGCTGGGAATGGCGCTCTACCGCACGCCGACGGTCTACCCCGCGGCGCACACGGGGAAAGAAACGATCATGATGCAGGGTGCCGTCTTCCCCCTGACCGTCGCGCTCAATCCTGCTGTAGCTCCCCGCCTTTTGGTCGGCGGCGTGCCACGTTCGCAATTGCCCTTGCTCGTCGGACTGCTCGCGCTCACGTCCGCGCTTGTCGTTGCTGCCGTGCGTTTGACGTGGCGCACGTCGGCGCTGGCCCGCATGCGCGCCGATTTCACGTCCAGCGTCTCGCACGAGCTCCGCACGCCGATCACACAGATCATGCTCTTCGCTGAGACGATTGCGTTAGGCCGAGTGCGCACCCTGGCCGCGGCGCGCCGCGAGGCGCGCGTGATCACTGAAGAGGGACGCCGCCTGCTGGATCTCATCGAGAACGTGCTGCACTTCGCGCGCTCGGAGCGCTACGAGCTGCCCATCAACAGACAGCTCACCAACTTCTCGGATCTTGTTAGGCAGACGCTGGCGGACTTCGAGCCCGTTGCCGCCGCTGCTGGCGTGACCCTCAAAGCGACGCTGGAAGACGCTGTCGGCGCGCGCATCGACGGTCCGGCGGTGCAGCGTTCGCTGCGCAACGTGCTGGACAACGCGATCAAGTACGCCGCGGTCGGACGCGAAGCGCACGTCGCGCTCGTGCTCATGGGTTCGCGCGCGAGCCTCTGGGTCGACGATCGCGGGCCCGGCGTCCCGCCAGCTGATCGCGAGCGGATCTGGGGCGCGTTCGTGCGGCTCGAGCGCGACATGAATCAGGCGACCGGAGGAAGCGGAATCGGTCTCGCTGTCGTGCGTGACATAGTAGTTAGGCACGGTGGCGCGGTCCGCATCGAGGAAGCGCCATCGGGAGGAGCGCGCTTCGTCATGGAGTTCCCCGACGCTTCCAGGCTGGGACCGCGCGCCGTCCCGGACGAATCCGCGCGCGACATCGGCAGGCGCGCGTGAGGACAGCTATGCGCATTCTGATCGTGGAGGACAACCGGAACCTCGCCCGCGGCCTGAGGCACAACCTCGAGCTCGAGGGCTATGACGTAGAAGTCGCGTATGACGGCACCACGGGCCTCGCGCGCGCCCGCGAGGGACGCTACGACCTGATCGTGCTCGACTTGATGATCCCGCGCCCCGATGGCTACCAGATCCTCCGCGCGTTGCGCGAAGACGCGGACCCAGCCTGCAAAACTCCGGTGCTCGTGCTCTCCGCGCGCGGTCAGGAGGCTGACAAACTGCGCGGATTCAGGCTCGGCGCAGATGACTATGTGACCAAGCCGTTCAGTCTGCTGGAGCTAATCGCGCGCGTCGAAGCGATAATGCGTCGCGTGCGAGCGGGGGCGTCAAACGCAACGCAGGAGACACCATTCGAGACGATCGAGTTCGGCGAAATTCGTATTGAGCCGGGGGCGCACGTTGTCTACCGCGCCAATACGGCGATCGCGCTGCGTCCACGAGAGTTCGACTTGCTCATGGCGCTCGTCAGGCGCCGCGGCGTAGCGGCTTCACGCCGCAATCTGCTGGACGAAGTCTGGGGCTACGATACCGATGTCGTGAGCCGCACTGTCGATACGCACGTCGCCGAGTTGCGGCGCAAGCTCGAAGAGGATCCGGCGCAGCCGAGGCATATTCTCACAGTCCGAAAGACGGGGTACCGGTGGCAGAGATAATTACAAAAGCTTCTGGTTGGAGGAGCGCCGATTGAGAGACTATGCGAGGTCCAACCGCTGGCTGCTCTAACCAGCAAGAAAGATCTGAGCGCAAGGTCCTTAGATGACCAAAAGGCACCGTCCCCCGGCGGTGCCTTCCAGCTCCCTGCAACTACAATTCTCGAGCAATCTATTTGAAAAGGCGGTTCATTCGCGTCGCTCAGCCTTTCCGCGCGCGTTCACCGTCCGCCGCGGTGCGCCTAACGTTGCTCAATCCAGAGATTTACCTCGCGTTCGGCGTCGTCGAAGGCCTTGCCATATCGCTCCTGGATCTTCCCAGCCAGCTTCTTGGCGTCGCCTCGGATCACGTCCAGATCGTCGTTCGTGAGCTTCCCCCACTGCCGTTGTACATCGCCCTTCAACTGCGTCCACTTTCCCGATAGCTCTTCACGGTGCATGAGAACCTCCATGTGGACCGTTGCTTGTTAGGCTGACATTCCGCTTCACTCGCTCCGTCACACACTGCAGGCGACGCGTGAACTTCACCTACTTACGCGTCGCCCCAGCAAGCCCTCCCTCGAGTTCAACGACGAAAGCAGAACTCATGCCACACGCGATACCGGCTAAAATGCGTTGCGGAAGGCGGTTCTCCGAGCTCAACGGTGACAGGTTGTCCCAAGCTCGACGACAATCCGCGCACAGGCGCGCCGTGCTCAGCTGCTCAAGACTCTGGCCCCGAACATGCTCCTTAGCTCGCCGATTCTTCAGGACGGAGCAATGAGACGAACACTGAACATCACAGCGCTTGCGCTCATGATATCCGCCGCCGCGAACGCGCAGCAGAAGATCACTTGGCGCGAGTCGCATGGTGAAGTACGTAATCGAGTCAACGTCAATTCGGTCGTCGCCGCGATGGACAATACCTCGCGAACAACGACACGAGTTGCCGGCTTGGGGAGCCTTACAGTCAACCGCGTTCGCATCGTTGACGTGCGACCTTACATTCCGGCCGGACAACGGCGTGCCTACCTCGCCGCGCTGGATCGCAACAGCCGCAAGATCGAGCTGCTACGTGGTGAGCTAGTCACGATCGATCCAGTGGTGCAAAAGCTCGCGGATCAGAAGCCAGCGCTGGATGTCGATGACGTCGTCGCGGCCGGGATCCTCGACGTGATCGAGACCGGTGAGAGCGAGAACATCCTCGTACTTTATGTGGATAACAAGAATCGTCTGCCAACGGCGCGGCCGCGGACGGACGGACGCACTCTGGACACGTTTCGACCGTCGACAAGCTCGCTTGTGAGCGCGGTGCATGCGACACCGGAGACAGTCGCTCGCATCAGCGCGCTGGAAGGACTTCGCGGCGATCGCATACGCTTTTTTGACATCGACCAGATTCTGTCGCCAACGGAATTCGAAACGTACCGCAACGCCGTACGACAGAACGAAACGTCGATCCGCGCGCTGCGCGCGGAGCTTTCCAAGTGGCCGGTTGTTATGCAGGCGATGTCGCGGCGTCAGCCGTCGCTCGCACTTGGGAACATCTTCGCCGCGGACGTCATCGGCAGCGGCGACGTGCTGGTGCTGTATTACAGGGCGCGCCAGTAAGCGAGCGAGAAGCGCCTAACGAGGTTACTGGCCGCGGCGCCCTCCCTTCATGGGGGGGCCCTGCGGCTTGACGACAACAGACGCTGGATGTGGTGCAGGCTGCGCCTTGGTATCGGCTGCGGGCGCACCCGGGGTGCCCGGTAGCTTCTTGGGCTTGCGTGAGAAGTCAGGGATGTCGCGTGCACCTTTCCTCTTCATGGCTCCTCCAAGCGTGTAAGCGCGCCTATGCCTTTAGCGCGCCGGCGACGTCGTTGATGATATCGTCGGTTGCCTCGCAACCGACACTGAATCGAATAAAACCATCGCTCACCGCATCGCCACCCCACCGCGCGCGTCGCTCCGCGGTGGAATGTACACCGCCGAAGCTCGTTGCCTGACGAACGATCTTGAGCGCCGAGAGAAACCGCTCGGCGCGCTCGCGTTCGCGTAGGTCGAAACTCACCACCGAGCCGAAGGCCTGCATCTGCTTCTTGGCGGTGGCGTGCGCCGGAAGGTCGCTGAGCCCGGGATAGTGTACGTCGACCACTCCCGGCTGCGATCGCAGGAACATTGCCAGTTTCAACGCTGATTCACACTGCCGAGTTAGGCGCAACGGCAGCGTCACGAGCGACCGATGCGCGAGCCAGACTTCCATCGGGCCGGGGATCGCGCCGTGCTGCGTTCGCCAGGTGCGCAGCGCCGTCGCCCGCTCTGCATCATTCGTTGCGACATGGCCGAGCAGTAGATCGCTGTGACCGGTGAGCGCCTTCGTGTCCGACGCGACGGAGAAGTCCGCGCCTAGCGCGAGCGGCTGTTGCAGGTACGCGGTGGCCGTTGTGTTGTCGACGGCGACAAGCGCGCCCTCGTTGCGAGCTGCATCTACCAACACACGAATGTCGCAGACGTCGAGCTGCGGATTGGTCGGCGTTTCGATCCATAACAAACGCGCACCTTTGATGGCACGCAGCTGGCCATTGTCGCGAGTGGGTGCGAGACGAGCTTCGACGCCGATGTTCGCGAGCCAGTTCGAGGCGAGCAGTCGAGTCGTGTAATAGCAGTCAGCCGGGAGCACGACGACATCGCCCGGTTTGAGCGTGACGCCGAAGACCGCGGACACTGCAGCCATTCCAGACGCGAAGGCGATGGCCTGGCCGTCTTCTAGAGTGGTGAGCGCTTCTTCCCATGCACGCCACGTCGGATTGTCGAAGCGGCCGTACGTGAACTGATGCTGCGCCGGCTCACCTGGCGTGACATACGTGGAGGAAAACTGCGGTCCACCTAAGAAGGA
Organism: Gemmatimonadaceae bacterium; assembly: GCA_036003845.1. Lineage (GTDB taxonomy): Bacteria > Gemmatimonadota > Gemmatimonadetes > Gemmatimonadales > Gemmatimonadaceae > DASYRX01. The sequence goes on from DASYRX010000332.1 coordinate 24,947, forward strand.
CCCTGACTCGCCGATGCCACGATAGCCGGCGTGCACGATTGTTGTGTCGCGATGCATTGAAACCTCTCGGCAAAACTTCAACCGCGTTTCAAAAGACCTTTTGGCCGCGGATACCCGCGGTAACGCGCTGAAACAGCATGTTTCTGAGGGGCGATCCGCGCGTTTCAGTGAAAACCCGCGGCTAATAACGTTCTTAGCTGCTGCCTAACGTGCGACATGCGGGCACACTCTTCGCAGCGCGCGATCAGAAGCTATCTGCCTGCGGGTCCCAAAATGCACCCGTTAGGCCGAGTCCCGCAAAGATCTCGCGCATCTCGGCGGGACCTGGACGGCGAGCGCTCGGCTCCAGGCGAGTGCCGTACCATTGCGATGCCAAGCCCCAGAGCTGATCGATGCTGACGGCGGGCCCTGGAGTCGTCCCGCGTGCAGCACACCACTCGTGCAAGCGTTCTTCCGACCGGAAGAAGAGCATGTTGCGTCAGGTGAAGACGAGGTCGTTCCACCATTTGGCGGCTGGCACGAGTGAGTGGAAGATCCAGGAGCTGGGACCGGGACCGTCCAGCCCCACCTCGAGCTCGAGCGGTTCCATCGTCCGCTCACAACGCGAGTGCACTGTACCTGGCTGGTGCAGGGCCGCTGGGATCCCGAGCGCATCCCAGGCGCAGTTCGCGAAGTATTCGACGTCGTCGACAATCACGCGGTGTTGCGTGGGAACTCCGGAGAAGGGCGGCGCCATGCGGATCGTCACGCCGTCGCTCTCGAGCAACAGCACTCGATTGGCCCTGAGCTGGCTGTATGCCTCCCGAATTTCGTTAGGCGTCTTCCCCAAAGAACCGGCGATATCCTGCGGCGTCGGCGCCGCGCCGGTCGTCGCGAAGTGTTGGTAGACGGCGAGTTTGACGGAGGTGAGAAAATCCATGGCTGTTAGGCAGGCACGGCGGGGCCGCTGGTTTTGGCGATGCGCAACCCGTAATAGGCGAGCCAGAGAAACGCCGGAACGTTGGCGAAGATCAATGGCTCCAGAAAATACAGCCCCGTCGCAGAGCCGATGCCGCGTCCCCACGACGCGAGAGCCACGATGAACCCACCCCAGGCGAGCGCCCGCGTTAGGCCCAGCGTGCGATGCTTGACCTCGAGCCACGCGATACCCGTGAGTCCGACAAGAAAGAGCGGATTCCCCAGCCAGCCATAGCCGATGAGCAAGCGATTGAACGCGTCATACACGAGCGGGGCCGACGCCGCCGCGCCGTGCGAGGTGAGGTAATGCATCACCCAGCCGTTGACGAGCGCGACGCCCGTGAAGAAGATCGTCCCGACAGTCATGGCGCCCCAGCAGAACGCAGCGGGCCACGGTCGCGTTAGGGAACCGCCCCCGACAAGCACGAGCAGGCTTCCAAGGACGCATAACACGAACCCCGCCGCGATCGCGATGTGAATCGGGCCCCACCACGGCGTATTCGCCAGCACAGACGGCTGTTCTTCGAATCCACCCGACGGAACAGGATGAAAGAGCAGGCCGATGGCGACAAGCACGCCGGCGACAGCGAGGACGTAGCCGCCGGCGCGCGCCGCACCCGGATCACGCGCTTGCATCACAGACGTTAGGCTGGGTCCTTGTCACGCGGCACGGCCACTCCCTGACGCTGCCGTGGCACCGTGTCGTGCAGAGCCCCCTCGGTGAGTCGTCGCGCATTTTCTAAATCGACGCGAGCACGACGTGCCTCTTCAGCGTCCTGTTTAGCTTGTGCGCCCCATTCGCGAACGCGGCCTACGTACCACGCATAAGTGATCGCCGCGGGAGGCAGACACGCAGCGACGAGTCCGAGCAGGCCATAGGCGGCGCGCATGGCGAGCGACGAGCCCACCCCAGACACCGTGATCGTGACGCCGTCCGGACTGAGCACGACAGCGGCCAGCAGCAGGACGAGGAGTCCCGCCATCCAGCCGGTCCAGATGCCCAGAATTCGGCGCACCGACCAGTCGCGCAACGCCATCAGCGCTTACCACGCATCGAGCACTCGCGACAAGAGCCTAACGCTGACCATTCGAGGTAGCCGCTGTCGTGCGGCGACGCTGTGCGAGATCATACCACTCGCCGGCGCGCAGCGTCACGTACGGCGTATCCGTCGGCAGCGCATCGCGCCCGTTATGCACGAAAAGCATCCCGCGACCGATCACTTCCGCCAGCGTGCCATGCACATCGATTGCGGTTCCTTCATCCAGTCCGATTCCCAACAGGGCCGGGAAGCGTTTGACGACCGGCTGCAGGTCGAGCTGTCGATTACGCGCCGTGACGTGCTGGTCGATCGCGGCCGCTGTGAGGAAGCCAAATCCGCGCTCGTAGCCCGGCGCCATCATGATTGTGTTTCCTTCGCGCGCCCCGCGAACCAGGTACGACGCCTGAATCGACGCGCCGGCCGAGCTGCCGCCGATCACGCCGCCTCGCGCGAGCAACGCGTGCAGCTCGCGCTCCGTGCGCGTGTCGAGGTACGAGTCGACGAGACGCCAGTGCCGTCCGCCCGGGAACCAGACGCCGCCGGCCTGACGAATCGGCGCGGCGAAGGAATCGGTCTCCGCAGTTTTCCGATTGCGCGTGTGCCTAACGAGTAGGTTCCTGGCGCCGGCTGCGCGTAGCCACGCTAACCCGGTCCAGGTGTCGCTATACGCCGAATCCTCGCCGGCCGTCGGAATCACAACGATCAAAGCCTCCGGTCCGCCGGCCAATGCCACGAACCGCTGCGTGATCTCCGGGCCCAACTGTCCGCCGCCGACGATGAGCAGATGTCCGACAACGGGCTGGATCGCCTGGGGCGTGCTGCCGACGATTGTGCTGGCTGGGCGCCGCGCACCGCACGACCCAATGGAAATGACAAACGCGACAAAGAGGAGCGCGCGAGTCAGAAAGAAGCGAGGTTTCATGACGGATCTAGGTAGGACTGCTGCAAAATTACGCACTGGCGGAGCCGGCGCGCTGCGCCATACCGTCTATCTATATCATCACAGCCGTAGCTACGCTCGGGAGGCGATGCGATGCAGATCGGGATGATCGGGCTGGGAAAGATGGGTGGGAACATGGCCGAGCGCCTGGCGCGAGGCGGTCACACTGTCATGGCGTTCGATCGCGACGCGGCCGCGGTACGCGGTGCGGCCGATCGTGGTTCGAAGGGTGCGGAGTCGCTTGAAGCGCTCGCTACTGCTCTCGCCGCGCCGCGCGTCGTGTGGCTCATGGTGCCGTCCGGAAATCCGACCGAAGAAACGCTCACGCTCGTCTCGAAGCACCTGACGGCTGGTGATATCGTCGTCGACGGCGGCAATAGCAAATACACAGATTCGATGCGTCGCGCCGCGCAGCTCGCCGAGCGCGGTATCACGTTCCTCGACGTCGGGGTGAGCGGCGGGATCTGGGGGCTGCGTGAGGGATACTGCCTCATGATCGGGGGCGAGAAGGCTGCCGTCACGCGCCTAACGCCGATCTTCGAGACGCTCGCGCCGGCGCCGGATCGTGGCTGGACGCACGTCGGCAAGAGCGGCGCCGGGCACTTCGTGAAGATGATCCACAACGGAATCGAGTACGGGATGATGCAGGCTTTCGCCGAGGGTTTTGCGATCATGCACAAGAAGGCGGACTTGGCGCTCGATCTTCCGCAGATCGCGGAAGTATGGCGTCACGGCAGTGTCGTGCGGTCCTGGCTGCTCGATCTCACAGCGCGCGCGTTGAGCGCCGATCCGACGATGGCCAAGGTCGCGCCGTTTGTCAGCGATTCAGGCGAAGGGCGCTGGACAGTCGCCGAAGCGATCGACCTGGACGTCGCCGCGCCCGTGATCACGCTTTCTCTTCTGACTCGTTTGCGCTCACGCGACGAGGAATCCTTCTCCGATCGCGTGCTCGCGGCGTTGCGCGCGCAGTTCGGTGGGCACGCCGTGAAGTCGGCCACCTAACGATGACAGTCACGGAGAAGGACGCGGGCATCATCGTCATCTTTGGCGCGACGGGCGACCTTGCGCAGCGCAAGATCCTGCCGGCGCTGTGGAAGCTCTGGGCCGACGGGGATCTGCCCGCGAACACGGCGGTGCTCGCCGTCGGGCGCGACACCTCGCTCAACGACGATTCCTTCCGCAAGCTGGCGCGCGAGTCGGCGCATAAAGCAGGCGCGCCCGCTGGTGTAGCTTCGCACTGGGCCAAATCCTGCGTTTTCTATCAAGCGGTGACCTTGGACGCCGATTACGCCGCGTTAGGTGAGCGACTCGTCGCACTGGAACGCGAACGCAGCCTTCCAGGGAATCGCGTCTTCTATCTCTCCCTGCCGCCGACTGTCTCGCCCAAGGTCGTAGAGGCGCTAGGCAATGCTGGCCTGAGCAAGAGTCCGGGATGGACGCGCCTCGTTGTCGAGAAGCCGTTCGGTCGCGACCTGGCGTCCGCGCACGAGCTCAATGCGCTGCTGCATCGCTACTTCAACGAGGAGCAGATTTACCGCATCGATCACTACCTGGGCAAAGAAACGGTTCAGAATCTGCTCGTCTTCCGCTTCGCGAATTCGATCTTCGAGCCGCTGTGGAATCGGCAACACGTTGCGTGCGTGAAGATCATGGTCGCCGAAGACATCGGCGTCGGAACACGCGCCGGTTACTACGAGCAGGCCGGTGCGCTGCGCGACATGATCCAGAATCATGTGACGCAGCTCTTTGCGTTGACAGCGATGGAAGCGCCGGTCGACTTCGACGCCGCGGCCATTCGCGCAGAGAAAATCAAAGCGCTCAAGTCGACACGGCCGATCACACCGGAGCAAGTCGTGTTCGGGCAGTACGAAGCGGGAGAGATCCAGGGCAAGCCCGTCCCCAGCTACCACGATGAAGAAGACATCGCAGACGATTCTCGCACGGAAACGTTCGTCGCGCTGCGGCTGGAGGTGGACAATTGGCGCTGGCAGGGCGTGCCCTTTCTCTTGAGCACCGGTAAGCGACTCGCTGAGCGAGAGACGGAGATCGCGATCCGGTTCCACCGCCCGCCGGTGGCGCTCTTCGCCAAACTCGGTACGCAGGGATTCGAAGCGAATCTGCTGCGCTTGCGGCTTCAGCCTAACGAGGGATTCGCCCTCCAGATCGGCGTCAAGGCGCCGGGCGACGACTTCGCCGTCGTCACGCGTGCGCTGCACTTCGAGTACGAGGAAGCCTTTGGCGCGCTGCCGGAAGCGTACGAGACGCTGATCGAGAACATCTTCGAGGGCGATCAGACGCTGTTCGTGCACGCCGATGAAACTGAAACGGCGTGGGCGATGTATGAGCCGCTGCTCGAGGCAAAGCTGCCGCTGCATCCATACAAAGCAGGATCGTGGGGTCCGGAGGCCGCGCAGTGTCTGGTGCCGTGAGCCGGCCCGCACTCATCATCGAGCGAGACGCCGAGGGCGTGGCGTACGCTTCGGCGCATGCATTCTGGCAAACGATCGACGCCGCGCTGACCGAGCGGCCGACAGTGCGCGTCGCGCTCGCCGGCGGTCATACGCCCGCGGGCATGTACCACGAGCTTGTTAGGCAGCGTCCTACCGGTGCCGTTTGGCAGCGGCTGCAGTTCTTCTTCGGCGACGAGCGCGCCGTCGGTCCCGAGCATCCGGACAGCAACTATCGCATGGCGAAGGCGGCGATCTTCGATCACGCGCCGGTCTCGCCGTCTCAGGTCCATCGCGTGCCTGGCGAGCTGCGTCCGCTGGACGAGGCAGCGCGTGCCTACGAAAAGACGCTTGCGGGCGAGCCACTGGATCTCGTGCTGTTAGGCGTGGGCGCAGATGGCCACACGGCGTCGCTCTTTCCAGACAGCCCGACGTTGCAGGAGAAGGGGCGCTGGGTCCTGCCAGCCATCGCGCCCGAAGGCAATGCAGTGAGAGAGCGCCTGACGATTACGCTCCCGTGCATCGCCAGCTCAAGCGAAGCGTGGTTCCTCGTGACGGGAGCGGAGAAAGCGCGAGTCGTGGCGCGGGTGCTCAACCCGAGCGATGAGCCACCGCTCCCTGCCGCCCTCGTTCGCGCCACGCGTGTCGTCTGGTTTCTCGACCGCGCCGCTGCCGCGGGTCTCGACGCACCGTAACATGTAGACGACGCCACGGCGCGCCGATACATTCGCGCCCCATGCTTCGTGGCGCATTGCTCAGAGCCTCAGCGAGTCCGTGGCTCAAGGATCATCTCATGCGGCGGCGCTTCGCCAATCGCGCCGTGCGCAAGTTCATGCCCGGGGAGCGCCTCGAAGACGCGCTCGACGCCGCCGCTCGTTATCGCCAGTACGGGATCTCGACGATCGTCACGCAACTCGGCGAGAATGTGACGCAACGATCGCAGGCCGAAGGTGTCTGCCAGCACTATTTGCACGCGCTGGACGAAATCCGCGCGCGCGGCCTGGACTCCGAGCCGTCAGTGAAGTTGACGCAGCTCGGGCTGGATGTTTCGAAGGATCTGTGCACGCAGCTGCTCGACACGATCGCGGCGCGTGCGCAGGTGTTAGGCAACTATCTCTGGGTCGACATGGAGGGCTCGCCATACACTGACGTGACGCTCGAGCTCTACCGCGCCATGCGCAGCAAATACCAGCAGACAGGAATCGCGGTCCAGGCGTATCTGCGCCGCTCGCCGCAGGATCTCGAACAGCTGCTGTCGATTGGCGCCACCGTGCGGCTTGTGAAAGGCGCCTATCGAGAGCCACCGGACATCGCGCTGCAGTCGCGACAGGAGGTGGACGACGCGTACTTCGCGCTCGCGGCTCACATGCTGAGGTCGAGATCGAACCCGAACTCGGGTCGCATGATCCTCGGCACGCATGACCTCAAGCTGCTGAAGCGCGTCGCGACATTCGCAGAGACCAACGGAATTGCGCGCTCCGCGTATGAAGTACACATGCTGTACGGGATCCGCACCGCGGATCAGATCCGTCTGGTGAAAGAAGGTTACACAGTGCGCGCGCTGATCTCGTATGGGTCGGCTTGGTTTCAGTGGTATATGAGGCGACTTGCCGAGAAGCCGTCGAATCTCTGGTTCGTCGTTAGGTCGGTTGTTGGATAGTTCGACGGTGTGATCTCGCACGCGCTGACAGAACGGCTGTGATCGGTCGCGCATTATTGCTATCGACAAGACCGCCATTTGACGCTACCGTGTTGTAATCAGCACCCGGCTCGGATGAAACGCTTGACCGCCTTACGCCTCGTTGCGCTATTGGTGCTGCTGGTCCACAGCAGCGTCTATGGTGCTGCCGTCGTTCTCGATGAAGTCGCCGCGGCAAGAGCCAACACGCAGGTCGCGCACATCGAATTCGACAGTGGCCCGGAATGCGCCGGCCACGATGAAGCGGCTTGCGGCCTCTGCCAGGTTCGCACCGCCTCTAGCAACCGAGCGCCGGCGCCCTTCGCCGTCGTCGCCGCGCAGGCTCACCGGCCGCCAACTGTAGACCTCCCCGCGTTGCGAGCTGCGTTCACGCTCGCGACGCTGCATTCTCGCGCGCCACCGACCACCTAACGAACAATCTGCGTAGTGCCGCCCGACGATACATGCGTTTCGTCGTCGGCGCATCGCCCACAGACGTTCGCGTCTGTGTCAATGCTCGTTAGGTACAGGTCGGACCCGGTAGCCGGAGTCCGTCCGCCAACAATCACACTTGGCCAGGACTCATGATCATGTGCACCGCATACGTGCAGCGCTTTCTCGTTCTCGCTTTCACCGCCACTCTCGCGAACGCCGTTCCTGCTCGTGGAGAGCCGGCGCCAAGCATAGGTCCACCTGTCGTTGGCATAGTCCGGGACACGAGCGGCACGCCGCTCGCCAACGTGCAGGTCATCGTCAGCACGCTCAACCGCGTCACGAAAACCAATGCGGAAGGCGGATTCACGTTTAGCGGGCTCCCTCCCGCAACGTACCACCTAACGGCTCTCCTCCTTGGTCACGCACCGGGGCACGTGGACGTGACAGTTCCCGCTGAGGGTACGACGCCCGTGCGCGTGACGATCACTATGCATGCAACGCCGCTCACACTCGCTGCCGTTCAGGTCACGGCGACGCCGACGGCCACCGATCCTCGCAACGTTGCGCAGGCAACCGCCGAGCTCTCCGCACAGGCACTCTCGCGCGGGATCGCACCGACCATCGCACAGACGCTAGCGAATGAGCCGGGTATCGCAGTGCGCTTCGACGGTCCGGCCGCGACCGCGCCGGTCATACGTGGCCTGACCGGGGAGCGTGTGTTGGTGTTGCAGGATGGACAGCGCGCCGGTGATCTGTCCTCGTCGTCGCAGGATCACTCGGTGTCCATCGACCCGCTTACGGCCCAGCGCATCGAAGTGGTGCGCGGTCCGGCGTCCCTGCTTTACGGGAACAACGCCCTGGGCGGCGTCGTGAACGTGATCTCGAATGATATCCTGACCCAGATTCCGACACGCACTGAGGGGTATTTGAGCGGTCAGGCGGAATCGGTAAACCCGGGCGGCGCAGCGGCCGGCGGCGTCACGGTGCCGTTAGGCACATCGCTCGCGCTCGTCGCGAGGGGTGGTGGCCGGCACACGGATGACTATCGCCAAGGCGGCGCAACACGCCTCGATAACAGCTACTTCCGTAACTACTACGGCGTGGGCGGGCTTGGATTCGGAGGAGCGCGCGCGACTGGTGGCCTCGTGTATCGAGGGTACGGCTTCGACTACGGCCTTCCATCGGCGGAAGGTGAGGGCGCGCATATCGAAGGCACGCGACATGAAGCGGTGGGACAAGCCGATCTGACGACCGGTACGGGGGCCATCGGTTCCTTGCGTTTGAGCAGCACCGCCCAGTGGTATCAGCACGATGAGGTCGGGAGCAGTGGAGTGGTCAACACGAGCTTCAACCTCAAGACGCAAACGTTCGACGCGCTGGCGCGCACGCGGGCCGGAGCGGTGAGCGGCGCGTTAGGCGTGTCCACCCTCGTCAAGCAATACGGCGCGACCGGCGAGGAGGCGCTGACGCCGGCAGCAAACAGCTTGGGGCTCGGCGCGTTCGTCTACGAGGAAATCCCACTCAAACTGCTTGCCGATCCTGATGCGCTCGTGCCGCGACTGCAACTCGGCGTGCGTGGCGATCGCTATCGCATCGAGTCGAAGGACTCCGATGACCCGAAGTTTGGGTCCGGGCGCACGCTCACTTTCAACACCTTTTCGGGATCGGTTGGTCTCAGCATCCCTCTGTCGCAATCTACGACTATCGCCGCGAGCGTCGCGCGCGCCTTCCGCGCGCCGAGCGTTGAGGAGCTCTTCTCGAACGCGTTTCACGAAGCGTCGGGTACGTATGACCGAGGCACTCCGGATCTCAAGACCGAAGTCAATCAAGGGATTGACGGTAGCCTTCGCGTGCAGACAGGCCGGGTCAACGCGCAGCTCGGCGGCTATTACACGCGGGTTTCCAACTTCATCGCGCCAAACATCGTGAAGGACACCACGATCGATGGCGAAGAGCCAGGAACAGTAGAAACGGTACCACTGAACGTCTTCGCACAGGGCGACGCGACGCTTACGGGATTGGAAGGGCGCATCGAAGGAGCCGTCGCACCGCACGTCGTGATTGGCGCAATGGGTGACTTGGTGCGCGGGGAGTTCCGCGCGACGAAGGAGCCACTCCCGTTCATTCCCCCCGCGCGCCTCGGCGTACTCGCGCGCTGGGATAACGGGATGTTCTCACTGGACGGCGACGTGCGACACGCGTTCAAGCAGGATCGCGTTCCGCCGGCTGTGACCGAGGACGACCCATCGGGCGTCGTAACGGGCGCGTTCACTTTGGTGAACGTGAGTGTCGGCTACAGCCTAACGCGAGGAAATCGCCTCAACTCGATAACGCTCCGCATCGACAACCTGACGGACGAGACTTATCGCGACGCGGCCAGTCGCATTAAGAACTTCGCGTTCAACCCCGGACGGAACTTCAGTCTGGTCTACAGGCTGTTGTTCTAGCCACAGCGTTCAAGAGCCGGGCGGCGGCATCTCACCCCAAAGCCGCCGCCCCAGCTCTGGTTTCTCTGGGAGCACGGAACCTGCAAAAATCAATTGCCGGGCAGGCCAACCCTGTTTCGCAACGCGAGTTAGAGCGTCTGATAGGGGAAAACCGTCACGCGGCGGAAGGCCGGTCTTAGGGATGGGCTAATGCCTTACGCCACCGTGACTTTCGCCCATCTGACGCCTTCCGCGAACTGTGACGGATCAGACCCAGCCCCGCACTCGGCGGCCGATAACACCAGAGCACGTCCCTTCGCTGGACGGGAATAGCGCGTCCCCACGAAGCCTGTTGAGTGGTACGCTGGCCGCGTCCATGGAGCGCCTCGCCAGGCTCACGGCAGAGACGCTGCCGGCATCTTCCGCGCTCATTGCGATGTTGGGCGGCGATCGCCGAGCGTTCGGCGCCGGTTCGGTGGACAAGCCGTGGTTCGCCCACGATCCGGGAGCCTTGGTTCGCTTTGGCATCACGCGTCGCGTCGTCGAAGAAGGCGGCTATCTGGCGATCCCCGACTGCGCCAATGCCTCGGAAGAAGTGCAGCTCGCGGCCGCGGAGCTGGGACTCGCGAGCTTCGCCGCCTGTGCGTTAGGCGGCACCGAGAGCATGCCGCATGCAGTCCTCTGCGCATTTCGCGACAAGCCCGGTCCTTGGAGCGATAGCGATCGCTCGTTGTTGCAGGAATTCGCGGCGATGGCCACAACAGAGCTCGGATTACGGCACCTGCTCGCCGAGCGCGAGATCCGCGAACGGCAGCTGCGACACGACTCGCTGCACGATGGCCTGACCGGCCTGCCTAACCGCGCGTACTTCATGCGTCGCTTGGCCGACGCCACGGATCGCTCGCGGCGCATGGGCGACTCACTCTTCGCGGTCGTCTTCCTCGACCTGGACGACTTCAAGCTGATCAACGACTCGATGGGTCACCACGTCGGCGACGAAGTGATCATGGCTGTCGCCCATCGCCTGGAAGAGTGCGTCCGTGGTGGCGACATCGTCGCACGGTTAGGCGGTGATGAGTTCGCGATCCTCCTGGAGCGGGTGGCTGATGCGCGCGATACCGCAATAGTAGCCGAGCGCGTTCAGGAGGCGCTGAGCGCTGAATTCAACATCGGCGGTTTCCCGCATCGCGTCACGGCAAGCATCGGCGTCGCGCTCAGTTCCTCCGCCAATGAGCGGCCGGAGTATCTCCTTCGCAGCGCCGACATGGCGATGTACCGTGCCAAGAATGCGGGACGCAATCGCTTCGAGATGTTCGATCGCGCCATGCACGCGGAAGCGCTCGCCCGCCTGCAGATCGAGAACGAGCTGCGGCGAGCTGTCGATACTGAGCAATTCATGCTGTACTACCAGCCGATCGTTTCGCTGGCGACAGGTCGGATCGAAATGGTCGAAGCGCTCATTCGCTGGCGGCACCCTGAGCGCGGCGTCGTGGCTCCGGCCGATTTCGTCGGCATCGCGGAGGAGACAGGACTCATCATTCCAATGGGTCGCTGGGCGCTGCACAAAGCATGCAGCCAGGTGCGCCAATGGCAGAACGAGCTCGGTTGGGATGAGCCTCTCGGTCTATCAGCGAATCTGTCAGTCAAGCAGTTCGGGCAGCTGGATCTCGTACGCATGGTGGCAGCCATTCTCAAAGAAACCGACTTGACAGCCTCGTCGCTGCACCTGGAGATCACCGAGAGCGCCATCATCTCGCAGTCGCATCCCGCGGTGAACATCATCCACGACCTGCGCGCGTTAGGCGTCGCGATTCACCTGGACGATTTCGGCACCGGCTACTCGTCGCTGAGCTACCTGCATCGCATCCCACTGGACGCAATCAAGATCGACCGCGCATTCACGAGCGCGATCGACAGTGAAAATCTGTCGCGCGAAGTCGTGCGCGCGATTCTCGGACTCGTACGCGCTGTCGGTGTGGACGCCGTGGCTGAAGGTGTAACATCCGAGACGCAAGTCGAAGTCCTGCGCGACCTCGGTTGTGAGTACGCGCAGGGCTACCTCTTCTCACGGCCGCTTCCGCCTGACGAGATGCGCGACCTTCTCAATCAGCGCCACATCGCGCCCCTCCTGAAAATGGGCGCGATGGATGCGCGCTGATCGAAGCGTACTAAAGAGCTAGATCACTCGGCGGCGCTGTACCACGCGATAGATCCAGAGCAAGAGCATCGCGCCGAGGATCGACATGATGATGCCTGCTCCCTGGTTCGCGCCGTAAAATCCGATTGACCGGCCGATGAACGTCCCCAAAATGGCGCCGGCGATACCAAGCAGAATCGTCATGATGATTCCGCCAGGATCTCTCCCTGGCATCACGAGCTTGGCGAGCACGCCGACGACAAGACCTGCGATAATGGCGCTGAGCATCTGACACCCACAAAGGTTGAGGTTGAAGCCAGGGCTACGCGGCCCGCCGATTCCGCGGAGCAGCGAGAGACGACCTCGTCCTTTGACTGAGCCTAACGAGGAAGACTCGCTCCCCGCCGCCGCCAGTACCGAGCAAGCCCAAACCAGCAATCGCGAATCTGCGAAAAATGGACCCGTGAAGCGCCCTCAACCGTTGACGCGCGTCGGATGGCCTCCAGCTGCTCCGTGGCGAATCGATTCGCGCGCTCATCATCGCTGCCGTCCTCATCGAGTGAA